>NZ_JABFAQ010000025.1:0-105977 GCF_017168275.1 Rhodococcus sp. KRD175 | reverse complement strand
GCACTGCCCCGGCCCCATTCACCCCACAGCTCGGAGATCCGATGTCGTCAGCTCAGCACGCAGCCGTACACGTGGAGGACGTGCACAAGTCCTTCGGCGATGTGCATGCGCTGCGCGGCATCAGCTTCTCGGCCGAGCGGGGAACCGTACTCGGCATCCTCGGCCCCAACGGTGCGGGCAAGACCACGACTGTGAAAGTGCTGTCGACGCTGATCGCGCCCGACAGCGGCCGGGCCTTCGTCGCCGGCCACGATGTTGCTGCCGACGCTCCCGCGGTGCGGCGGTCGATCATGATGACGGGTCAGTACGCCGCCCTCGACGACACTCTTTCGGGGCGCGAGAACATCGAATTGTTCGGCCGCCTCATGGGTCTGGACAAGAAGGCTGCCAAGGCTCGCGCCAAGGCCCTGCTCGACGAATTCGACCTGTCCGATACCGGCAAGCGTCCGGTCCGCGGCTACTCCGGTGGCATGCGCCGTCGTATCGACATCGCATGTGGCCTGGTCGTGCGTCCCGAAGTCGTGTTCCTGGACGAGCCGACCACCGGACTCGACCCTCGGAGCCGACAGGGTGTGTGGTCGTTGGTCGAGGCACTGAAGGCCCAGGGCATCACCGTGTTGCTGACGACGCAATACCTCGAAGAGGCAGACGTACTGAGCGACAACATCATCGTCATCGACAAGGGGACGGTCATCGCCGAAGGTACGTCCGATCAGCTCAAGGCCATGACCGGCGGTAGCTACTGCGAAGTGGTGCCTCTCGATCCGGGTCAGCTACGAGCAGCGGCCGAGGCGCTGGGTGAGATGGTCCCTCCGGCGGTGCACGCCGAGATCACTGCCGCGTCCGACCGCCTGTCCGTGCCGGCCCCCGACGGTGCCGCAACCTTGTCCGAGATCCTCCGCCGTATCGACGCCCGTGGCATCGTGCTGGCCGACATCGCGTTGCGCCGCCCCTCGCTCGACGACGTCTTCCTCACCCTCACCGGCCATTCGCAAGCGAGCCCCACGCCGTGACGGCCACGACGCGAGGCGTCTCGAATACGCGTGCGGTCACCGCTCCCCGGACAACCACCGGGTCGACGACGCAACAGCCCAAACGCCGGTCACGAACGCGGCCGTCCGGCTTCGTGCAGTGGCAGGCACTGACCGGGCGTGCACTGTGGACGATGCTCACCCAGGGTGAGCTGCTGATCGCGGTGATCGCTCCGCTGATCTTCACAATCGGCTTCTACCTTCCGCTCAAGTTCGTGATGGGCCTGCAGGGCATCGACTACGCACAGTTTCTGATGCCGATCATCGTGCTGCAGGCAATGGCGTTCACCGCCATCTCCGCCGCGCAGAGGGCATCGACGGAGGCGATGAGTGGACTCAACTCTCGGTTGAAGACGATGCCCGTCGTACGCGGCGTCCCGCTGGTGTCGCGAATCTCGAGCGGTGTCGTCCGTTCACTGGTATCGCTCGTATCCGCACTCGGTTTCGGCTACGTCATCGGCTTTCGCTTCTCTGCAGGATTCGGTCAGGCCCTGTTGTTCTGCGCGCTCGCCATGCTGATCAGCACCACGTTGTCGATCGGTGCCGACGCAATCGGAACGCTGTCGAAGAGCCCCGAAGCGACCAGCCAGGTGTTGACCCTGCCCCAGCTCATCCTCGGCATGGCCTCGTGCGGATTCGTTCCCGAAAGCGGCTTCCCGGAACTCATCCGACCGTTCGTTCGCAATCAACCGATTTCGCAGTTCTCGTTCGCTATGCGCGACATGGCCGAGGGCGGAGTCAGCTTCCAGGTGTTGTGGCCATCCCTCGCCTGGGTGGCCGGCCTGCTCCTGTTCTTCGTCCCGCTCGCCATCTGGGCGAGCTCGAGACCAGAATGACGAGTCCGAGATGACGATGACAGAAGCGTCGGTGAACGCTGCACGCGTATCCAACCTGACCTTTCCCGAACCCAACATGGCCCTGCGAGAAGGGTCGATTCGTGCGCTCGGGACACACAGCCTGATCCAGGCCAAACGACTTTTGATGCGGTGGATGCGCGATCCGTCGACGATGATTCAGGCATTGCTGTACCCCGCGTTGATGCTGGTCATGTTCCGTGTCGTGCTCGGGAACTCGATCTCCGCGGCCACCGGATCGCCGGCGATCTACGGCCAGGTGCCGATGATCGCTCTGGTCGGAGCCATGTTCGGTTCCATCGTCAGCGCTGTCGGCCTCAAGGGCGAACGAAAGTCGGGTCTGTTGGCTCGGTTCTGGACAACGCCCACTCACCGTGCGGCCGGCCTCCTGGGCAGGATGATTGCCGAAGCAGTTCGGGTGCTCGTGACCACCGTGGTCATCATCTGTGCCGGTGTAGCGCTGGGGTTCAGGTTCACCCAGGGAATTCAGGCCGGCATCTTGTTGCTGCTGATTCCTGTCGTGTTCGGTATCGGGTTCGCAGTCATGGTCACGTTCCTCGCCACGGTGGCCGGCGACGCACCACTGGTCGAAGTGGTGTCGATCTTCTGCACGTTGTTGATGTTCTTCAATGCGGGGTTCGTCCCCGTCCTCGCGTATCCGCTCTGGCTGCAGCCGGTGGTTGCAGCGCAGCCGATGTCGGTTGCGGTCTCCGCGATGCGCGCGCTGGCACTCGGAGGGCCCGTCATGACTCCGATTCTCCAAACTCTCGCGTGGTCTCTGGGAATGGTCGTGATCTTCCTCTACCCTGCGATTCGGGGGTACAAGAAGGCATCTGCGTCGGGCTGATCGCGTCGCCCGGGCCGACATTTCTACGTTGGGGGATTCGTTGTGGTCGACCGGGCACGACCTGAGCATCCGTCGGTATCGGTGATCATTCCTGTCGGTGGCCTCGATCCGCACTTGGACGCACAGTTGCAGGCTCTGGCCGATCAGGATGTCGGGTTTCCGTTCGAGGTGCTCGTTGCGGACAACACGCGAGGCGGGGACCTCGGCGAATACGTACTCACTCATCCTTTGCGAGAGCGGCTGCGGCTCAGGTCGGTCGATGCTTCCCGCGAGACCGGAGCGGGTTACGCACGCAACTGCGGTGCCCGAGAGGCGTCCGGCGATCTGTTGGCGTTCTGCGACTCGGACGATGTCGTGCACTCGTCGTGGCTCACCACGCTCGTACAGGAGGCGTCGTCGTTCGATGTTGTCGGTACTGCGGTCGAAACCGACACGCTGAACAGCGTCCGGGCGCTGTCGTGGACGCCCACGACAGCGCCGGAGAACCAGGGCCGCACCGACTTCCTGCCGTTCGCGATCGGCGCGAGTATGGCCTGCTGGGCATCGGTCTACAGCGATCTCGGCGGCATGGACAACCGCTACCGAGCAAGCCAGGATGTCGAGTTCAGTTGGCGGGCGCAACTGGCGGGTTACACCTTGGGGTTCAGTACCGAGGCAGTAGTGGCGTATCGACTGCGTGACGAGCTACGCCCTCTCCTGCGCCAGTCTTTCCGCCTCGGGTTCGGCTTCGCCAAGCTTCGCGGAATCTACCGGCCTCAGGGGTGCCCGGCACTGAAAGTGCGCCGAGTCGCGTCCTGGTGGATGGCGCTGCTGCTGCGCAATCCCCTGCTGCCGACGTCGCTGACCGGGATGTCACGCGGCCATTGGCTGCGTGCGTTCGTCATCCGGGTCGGCGAGCTTCGCGCAGGAATCAGATACGGAGCCATCGGTTGGTGATGTCCACCACACGGGCTCGCCGACCGGCCTGCCCGACCGGCACCCTTGACCTGCACGCCTGTTACGCCTGTGTGTCCGGCTGTTACGGTCGGTGACGCAGATGCAGGTGACAGCGGCGGATTCCCACGCCCCGGACGAGATAGAGGCCATGCCGAAGAAGTTCACGAGAGTATTGCCCACGGCGATTGCTGTCGCGGTGGCCGGTGCCCTGTCCTTCACCGGGACGGGCACGGCGGTCGCTGCGCCCTCGCCCACCGGAACCTCGGTTTCTGCCACGCCTACCCTCGAGGGTGCCAACGACTTCGGCTGTGTTCCCAGCGCGGCCCATCCCCGTCCGGTCGTGCTCGTCCACGGAACCAAGATGGATGCGTCCACGTGGAAGATCCTGGCACCGCAGCTGAAGAGCGAGGGTTACTGCGTCTTCGCACCCAACTACGGCGGAGTATCGCTGCTGCTCGACCCGGGCACGACCATCTGGGGCTCCGGCGACATCGCTGAGTCGGGCCGTCAGATCGGCCGTTTCGTCGACGAAGTACTCGCGGCGACCGGTGCCGAGCAAGTCGACATGGTCGGCCATTCGCAGGGTGGCACCGCCACTCGGCAGTACATGAAGTTCGATGGCGGCACCGATGCGCAGGACCCCGCCCGCAACAAGGTGCACACACTGGTCACACTGGGTGCCACCAACCACGGCACGACCTTCGGCGGTTTGCAGCAGCTCTCCGAACTGCTCACCTCGCTCGGCCTGCCCGGCGACGCACTCACCCCCCTGACATACAACATGGCGGGTGCCCAGCAACTCGTCGGTTCGACGACGCTGACGAGCTTGAACGAAGGCGGAGACGTCGAACCAGGGGTCGAGTACACCGTCATCGCCACGCGCAACGACACCGTCTCGACACCGCCCGCGAACACCTTCCTCAAGTCCGGCGACCCTGCGATGGTGCACAACGTCTGGGTTCAGGACGTGTGCCCCACGGCGACGACGTCCCACGTCGGTCTCGTCGCCGATCCCGCTCCCCTGTACATGGTGAAGACCGCACTCGATCCCGATTACGCAACCACCACGCCCGCACCCTGCTGAACATTCTCCACACGCAACGACGAAGGCCTCACGACACGATGTCGTGAGGCCTTCGTCGTTGCCGAACGGACTACCGGTGCAATTCCGCGTCCAGCACAGGCCCGATCTCGGTCGATGCCGGCGACGACGCCATCTGCCAGTGGGTCGAATGGACCGGGACGACCGTCACGCCCTCGCTCAGCGCACCGCGCCACGTCGCCGCCGCCACGTTGCCCGTGGGATCGTCGGTGACCGATGCGAACAGCAGCGCTCGTCCTGTGAAGGTCTGTGGCACATAGGTTTCGATGAGCTCTGCCGATTGTGCGATCCCGTCGAGGATCCCGGCGACCCGTTCGCGGGAAATCGAGTCGAAAGGTGCCGGCATCGACTTCAACAGTTCGGCCACGGAGTCGACCGTGAGTTCAGCGATCTCGAGGTGGTTGTCCGCACCGACACCCAGCCCGCCGAGAATCTCGTCCGCCGATACCGGCCTGTCGACGAGGTGGTCCGACCCACCCGCAACGAACGAGTCCATCATGGCCAACGTCGAGACCTCGTGGCCCTCACGTTGCAGTTGCACGGCCATCGCATGCGCGATCAGTCCGCCCATGGACCACCCCAGCAAGTGATACGGGCCCGACGGTTGCACGGCGCGAATCTTGTCCACGAATACCGCAGCCCACTGTTCTATCGACTGCGGCACAGGTTCTGCACCGGACAGCGCGGGCGACTGCAATCCGTAGATCGGACGGTCGTCGCCGATGTGTGACGCCAGGGCACCGAAGGCCCAGGACAGACCCACGATGGGGTGGATACAGAACAGCGGGGCCGAAGAACCGCCTACCCGTAGAGGTACCAGGACCTCGAGCCCGCTTGCTTCCGCTCCGTCGACTCCCGATGCCGTGGCAGCAGTGATCCGTGCCGCAAGGGAGGCAACGGACGCGTCCACGAACAACCAGTTCAGAGGAACAGGCCGACCACCGAGGGCCCCCTTCAGCGCGGAGACCAACTTGACGGCCAGCAGCGAGTTGCCGCCGAGCGAGAAGAAGTCGTCGTCGAGTCCCACGCGTTCGACTCCCAGAACGTCCGCGAACACACCGGCAACAGCTTCCTCCACCGGTGTCTGCGGCGACCTGAACTCGCGGGTCTCGAACTCCGGACTCGGCAGCGCCCGACGATCCAGCTTTCCCGCAGCGTTGAGCGGTAGAGCGTCGAGCACCACGAAGGCCGACGGAACCATGTAGGACGGCAGCGCAGAAATTGCCTCCGCCCGAACGAGCTCGACATCGATGTCGGTACCGGGAGTAGGAACCAGGTACGCCACCAACGACTCACCGACCGCCGAGTGCGACACCACGACGACAGCCTGACTCACCGACGACCGCGCCGTCAGCGCAGTCTCGATCTCTCCCAACTCGATTCGCTGCCCACGGAACTTGACCTGAAAATCGGTGCGACCGATGTACTCGAGCCGATCGGCATCCATCGACCACCGCACCAGATCACCGGTCCGGTACATCCGCGTCCCCACGCCGTCGAACGGGTTCGCCACGAACCGCTCCGCCGACAGGTCCGGCCGCGCAACGTAACCCCGCGCCAACTGCACACCCGCCAAGTACAACTCCCCCGGAACGCCCGCCGGTACCGGATGCAGACGCGAATCCAGCACGTGCACCGAGGTGTTCCACTCGGGCACACCGATGGACGCCGATCCGGACCCCGCCCCGTCCTCGGAGACATCGCGATAAGTGACGCTGACCGCCGCCTCGGTAGGCCCGTACAGGTTGTGCACCCGCGCATCCGACACTGCCCGCCAGGCATCGACGGTACCCGCGGGCAGAGCCTCACCGATGACGAAAACATGCCGCAGCGACGCGATCGACTGCGCCGCCACCGCTTCGACGAACACCGTCAGCATCGACGGCACGAAGTCCGTCACGGTCACCCCGTGCCGCGCGATATCGGCGGCGACCGCCTCGACGTCACGCTGCGCGCCCGGGGCCGCAACGATCAACCGACCGCCGGTTCGCAGCGGCAGGAAGAAACCCCACAGCGAGACATCGAACGTCGTCGCCGTCTTCTGCAAGTACACATCCGACGCATCGAGACCGTATTCCTGCGCCATCCAAGCCATCTGGTTGACGATGGCCCGGTGTTCGATCGCCACGCCCTTCGGACGACCGGTCGACCCGGACGTGAACAACACGTACGCCAGGTCGTCCCCGGCGGCGCGCGGAAACACCACCGACCCGGACGGCTCAGGCGGATCGGTGATGTCGACGACCGGAACAGCGGTCGCCGTGACGAAACCATCTCTGGCCGTCGACAACACGACCACCGGAGCGGCCGTGTCGAGAATGTAGTCGTTACGTTCGGTCGGCTGATCCGGATCCACCGGAACGTATGCCGCCCCCGATCGCAGCACCGCATACATGCCGACGACCAACTCGACGGACCGCCGCATCGCGAGCCCCACCAGAACCCCTGGCCCGGCACCGTGCTCCTGCAACAGCTGCGCAGTCGCGTCCACCCGAGCCGAGAACTCCCGATACGTCAGCGACCGTTCGCCGAACACCACCGCAACCGCGTCGGGCGTGTCGGCCACCACGCGATCGAAGCCGTCCAACAACACCTCGGCGGATTCGATGGCCACCTCGCCGCCGTTGCCGCGCACCATGATTCGTTCACGCTCGGCCGAATCGAGAACGTCGATATCACCGACCACGACATCCGGACGCGCGGTCACCGCTTCGAGTACAGCCACCAACCGTCGCCCGAACGACGCCACCGTCGACTCGTCGAACAGATCCGTCGCGGACATCAGCTCGCCGGCCAGACCTGCGCCGTCGTTGAGTTCGGTGAGCGTCACCTGGAGATCGAACTTTGCCGACGCCGCCCCGGACCCGAATGCCTCGACGCCCAGATCGGGGAGCTCGAACGATCCCTGGGAGAAGTTCTGGAAGAACAGCGCTACCTGGACCAGCGGATGCCGCCCTTGTGAACGCACCGGATCGAGTACCTCGACAAGACGCTCGAAGGGTACGTCCACATTGTCGAATGCCTCCAGGTCGGAGGTACGTACGGCATCGAGTACCGCACCGAACGAGGCGTCTCGAGCGATCTGCGTTCGCAGGACCACCGTGTTGACGAACATGCCCACCAGGTCGTCCAACCGTGCGTCGCCGCGACCACCCACCGGTGCTCCCACGGCGATGTCGGACGTCCCGGACAACGTGGCCAGCAGCACCGCCAACGCTGCGTGCACCACCATGAACGCGGTGGCGTCGTGCTCGCGTGCACACTCGAGTACGCGGGTGTGCAGTGCAGCGTCGATCTCGAACGCCGTCACCGCCCCCTGTCCCGTTGCGACCCGCGGGCGCGGCCGGTCGGAGGGCAGATCCAACTGCTCGGGGAGGCCGTCGAGCGTGCGACGCCAATAGTCGATCTGCTTGCGGGCCACCGACTTCGGATCCGATTCGGAGCCGAGCATGTCGAGTTGCCAGAGTGTGTAGTCGACGTACTGGACCGGCAGCGGTGCCCACTGCGGTGCCGATCCGCCGTGCCGCGCGAGGTACGCAGTCATGACGTCGCGGGACAGCGGGGCCATCGAGAGCCCGTCCGCCGAGATGTGGTGTGCAACGAAGGCCAGCACGTACTCCGGTGCTGCACCGGCGGGGTCCGTGATGTGGAACAGCCGGACACGAAACGGGATCTCGACGGTGACGTCGAATCCCCGGGTGAAGAACTGTGTGACCGCAGCGAGCGCGTCGTCACGAGCGATGCGGACCACGTCCATCCCGACGTGCGTCTCGGCCTCGTCCCGCACCTGTTGGTACCCGACACCGTCGATCTCCGGGTACACGGTGCGCAACGATTCGTGTCGACCGACCACGTCCCCCACGGCAGCCTGCAGCGCGTCGACATCGAGTTCTCCGCGCAGCAACAGAGCGACCGGCACGTTGTTGAGGGCGGAGTCGGTGTCGAGGCGGTTGAGAAACCACATGCGCTGCTGTGCGGACGAGAGCGGGATGCGCTCGGGCCGCTGCCTCGACGTGTCGAGCGCAGCTCGAACCGGACCGTCCGCCGAATCGGCGGCCTGCGCCAAGGCCTCGACGGTGGAGGACTCGAACACCGAGCGCGCCGGAACATGGACGCCCAGAGCCGAACCCAATCGAGCCGCAAGCTGTGTGGCGATCAGGGAGTTACCCCCGAGCGCGAAGAAGTCGTCGTCCAGGCCGACCCGTTCGACCCCGAGCAGCTCGACGAAGATATCGGCCACCACATGTTCCGTAGGGGTCGACGGGGACCGGAACTCCGCGGCCTCGAACACCGGTTCCGGCAGTGCGTCTCGGTCCAGCTTGCCGGTGGGAGTCAGCGGGATCGAATCGATCCTTGTGATCACCGAAGGCACCATGTGCGCAGGCAGACTCCGCCCGGCCTCGTCCAGCACCCGGTCCGGGTCGACGTCGGTCCCTGCCACCGGCAGTACGTACGCTGCGAGAACGGTTGCGCCGGTGGGACTGCGGTGACCGAGGGTCACCGCGAAATCGACCCCGTCCTGCGCGGTGAGAACGGCGTCGATTTCACCGAGTTCGATTCTGAAGCCTCGGATCTGGACCTGAAAGTCGTTGCGGCCCAGGTATTCGATGGCCCGTCCGGACGCCACTTCCCGCCAGCGCACCAGGTCACCGGTGCGGTACAGTCGGCTCTGCTCCGAGTTACCCTCGGTTGCATACGGATTGGCGACAAAACGCGCTGCGGTCAGCGCGAATCGTCGATGGTATCCCCGCGCAAGGCCGGCACCGGTCAGATACAGCTCCCCCGGCACCCCGGCGGGCACCTGCCGCAAACGGTCGTCGAGCACGTGGTAGCCCATGTCCTTGGTGGACGGCCCGAGCAGCACGGCTTCGCCCGCGTTCAAGGGCGGCGAGATGTTGCACACCATCGACGCTTCGGTGGGGCCGTAGACGTTGTGAAAACGTCTGCCCGGTGCCCACTTCGACATCAGTTCCGAGGTGAAGGCCTCGCCGCCGATCGCGAGCACTCGCATGTCGGGCACCTCTGCCGGATCGAGTGAGGCCAGCGCCGCCGGGGTGATGAACGCATGGCTGACGCGGTGGCTGCGGAGCATGTCACCCAGATCGGAACCGCCGTAGACGCCGGGCGGGACGATGACCATCGTCGAACCTGCGCCCACAGCCATCAGTAGCTCCAGCACGGACGCATCGAAGCTGGGGGACGCGAAATGCAGTGTGCGCGAATAGGAGTCCAGCCCGTAGATCTCGACCTGAGTGGAGGTCAGCGGTGCCAGCCCGGCGTGGGAGACGGCGACGCCCTTCGGCAGACCGGTCGAGCCGGAGGTGTAGATGACGTACGCGAGCGTGGACGGGCGAATCGGTGCCCGTCGGTCGTCCGCCACGACGGGATCGTCGGACAACCCCTGGAGTGCACCTTCGGTGTCGGACGAGTCGAGGCTGATCCACGACACCGACGTCGGCATCGATTCTTCGAATTGTGTTGCAGTGACACCCATTCGCACGCCGGAGTCGTTCACCATGTGCGTGATGCGGGCGGCTGGGTAGTTGGGGTCGATGGGCACGAATGCAGCACCGGTCTTCGCCACGGCCCACACGGCCGTGACAGATTCGATCGAACGGGTCAGTGCCAGTGCCACGAAATCCTCGGGGCCGACCCCGCGTTCGATGAGCAGCCGGGCCAGCCCGGACGACCGGGAGTCGATCTCCCGATAGGTGAGCGACCGGGTGCCGCACTCCACCGCTATACCGTCCGGGTTCTTTTCCACCGCCGCGGCGAGCAGAGTCGGCAGCGCGACCGTACGGGCCGGTCGCTGTCGGGTGGGTCGTGCACGGGTAGGCCTGGGGCGGCTCGACCGTCCACCCACTCGGCCGCCCGACTCGGACGGTGTGCCGGTCGATCCATCCGAACTCATCTGAACTATGACTCCTCACCAGTGTTGCCCCGCGCTCGGTCGTGGACGACGCGTCGGCCGATCCGACCGTTCATCGTCCACGACGCGGCGAGCGTTGCAGTTCGCCTCACCTTATCGGGCGGCGGTTCCTATCGACCCGGGCAGACGATGCACCGGAATGTCGACACCGCTCATCTCGGCACCGTCACCGTCGACCGACACGATCGCAACGAGGTCCTCGATGTCCTCGGGTTGCAGTCGATCGACCGCGGCAGCATCTGCTGAGGCAAGGAACGCATGGGTGACCCATTCTGCGGACACGATGTCGGCAGCGTCCTCGGCGGACTCCGCCCGATCGGTCACCAGGGCTGCACCTGCCGTCACGGCGACCACACCGGCCAGAACTGCTGCACCGGAATCGAACCGGGTGGGGACGGCCAGCCGTGAATCGAAGGCCACGGCCCACTCCGCCACTGCGCCCGTCGCCAGTGCAGCGAGTGTTCCGTGGTCGATCGCAATGCCGTTTTCGACCACCACCAACGCTGGGCTGTCGGGTCCCAGAACCGCCGTTCTGTCCGAATACGTGACCGGCCGCCCAGAACTCGCGGCAATGGCGTCGACGACGTCCGGATGCCCGAGGTGGATGGTCGTGACGGACCCGGCCCAGCTCGGCGCGTCGTCACCGTCCAGGACGAGGACGGATGCGCCTGCCCGCTCCAGAACGTCGGAGGAGTTCGACGGGGCGACCGGAGCCACGGCTCCGCCTGCCTTGGCCACCGCCCACTGCGTCACGGCTGCCGCAACAGTGTCGCTGACGAAGACGGCGACGACGACTCCGGTTCGGACGCCACGTTCGATCAGTACCCGAGCCATACGTGAGGACTGCTCGTCGAGCTGACGGTAGGTGGTCTCGACACCGTCCGACGACAATGCGGGCGCGTCGGGATCTGCGTCCACCGTCGAGGTGAGTACCTGCGGCAAGGTCAGGTCCGACCGAACCGGTGCCGCAGTGGAGTCGGCGGTCTGCGGGGTCTCGGTCAGTGCCGCCCGCTCGGCGGCGTCGAGCACGTCGATGTCGCCGACGACGACCGCTGGTGTTGCCGCCACTGCACCGGCGATGCGTGCGAATCGTTCCGCCAGCGACGCGACCGTGGACTCGTCGAACAGATCGGCGGCATACACCCATTCGACGTTCAGGGTTCCGGTGCCGCTGTTCCCGTCGGCGTGCTGGGTCTCCACCGTGACCTGCAGGTCGAATTTCGCCGTCGGCTCGAAGCCGCTGACGGGTTCGACCACCAGGTTCGGCAGCTCGAAGCGCGCCTCGCCGTGGGGCTCCACCGACAGAACCGTCTGGAACAGCGGGGTGTACCCGGCGTTCCGGTCCGGTGCGATGGTGTCGACGACCCGCTCGAACGGGACGTCCGAATTCGCGAAGGCCCGCAGGTCGGTCTCGCGTAGAGCGGTCAGCAGCTCTGCGAACGTCGCATCCGGGTCCACGTCCGTGCGCAGCGCCAACGTGTTGACGAACATGCCCACCAGTCCGTCGAGCGCCTCGTGCCCGCGCCCGGCGATGGGCGTGCCGACGGCGAAGCTGCGGGAGCCGCTCATCCGCGACAACAGCACCCCGAGGACGGCGTGCAACACCATGAACAGGGTCGCGTTGTTCTCGCGCGCGATCGCGGCGAGCCCGGTGTGTACCGACTCGTCCAGCTCGACACTCACACTGGCTCCACGCAGGTTCGCGGTAGCCGCTCGCGGCCGATCCCACGGCAACGACACGACCGGGGTGATCCCGCTGAGCTCGTCCGACCAGAAGGCCAACTGCTGCGACAGAATCGACGTGGGGTCGCTGTCCGAGCCCAACACCTGCCGCTGCCATACCGCAAAGTCCGCGTACTGCACCGTCAGCGGTTCGGGCGTGTAGTCGGTCCCCGACGCGGCAGCGAGGTACGCAGTCATGACGTCACGGGCCAGTGGTGCCATCGATGCGCCGTCTCCGCTGATGTGGTGCATCACGATGACGAAGACGTACTCGTCCGGGCCGAAGCGGAACAGTGCTCCCCGGACCGGGGGTGCGACGGTGACGTCGAAGCCCTCGTAGACGAGTGCGCGAATCCGTTCGGCGGTGTCGGAGTCGTCGGTCGCGTCGATCGGAGTCAGATCGGGTACGACCGATCCGGCGTCGACGAACTCCTGGTACGGCGAACCGTTCGCATCTTCCGGGTAGCGCGTGCGCAGTGCCTCGTGGCGTTCCACGGTGCTGGACACGGCGCTCTGCAGTGCCGCGACATCCAGCTCGCCTCGCAGACGGAGCGCCAGCGGCATGTTGTAGGCCCCCGACTCGGGGTCGAGTCGGTTCAGTACCCACATGCGCTGTTGCGCGAGCGACAACGGAACGGTCTGGCCGGCCGGTCGGCGACGCAGCGGCACACCGTTCGCGTCGTCGATGCGTGATTCGGCGCGCGCGGCGAGTGCCGAGACCGTCGAGGCCTCGAACAGGTCTCGGACGCCGACCTTCTTCCCGAGCGCAGCCGACACCCGTGCCGCCACTCGCGTGGCGATCAGCGAGTTACCACCGAGATCGAAGAAGTCGTTGTCCGATCCGACCCGCTGCACGCCGAGCAGCTCCGCGTAGATCTCCGCCACGATCTCCTCGACCGGCGTTGCGGGAGCTCGGAACTCGCGAACCTCGAACACCGGCTCCGGCAGTGCTTTTCGATCCAGCTTGCCGCTGGTGTTCAGCGGGAATTCCGCGAGCACCATCACCGTCGCCGGCACCATGTACTTCGGCAGCGCGCCGCCGACGAAGGTGCGAACCTCGGCCGGGTCCAGCGTTCTACCCGGCGCAGGCACCACGTATCCGACGAGCTGGTCGCCGGCACCGGTGGTCGCCACCACGGCCGTGGCCTGGTTGACGTCGTGATGGGCCAGCAGTGCGGTCTCGATCTCACCGAGCTCGATCCGCTGGCCACGGAACTTGACCTGGAAGTCGGTGCGCCCGATGTACTCCAGGACTCCTGCAGCGCCCGGCCCCGATCGCCATCGGACGAGGTCTCCGGTGCGATACATGCGCTCGCCGGCAGCCGAGAACGGGTTCGCGACGAAGCGGTCCATCGTCAGGTCGACCCGCCCGAGGTATCCGTCGGCGAGCTGCGTCCCCGCCAGATACAGCTCACCCGCGGTCCCTGCGGCAACCGGATGCAGCCTGCCGTCGAGAACGTAGGCCTGGGTGTTCCATTCCGGCGCACCGATCGGGACGGTCGCGCCCTCGTCGGCAGACGTCTCCCAGTACGTCACACTCACTGCGGCTTCGGTGGGGCCGTACAGGTTGTGGATTCTGGCAGAGGTGATCGCGCGGAAGTCCGTCACCGTCTCCGGCGGCAGTGCCTCACCCACCACGTAGACGTGTCGCAACGACCGGCACTGCTCCTCGGTGGCGTACGCGGCGAACACCGTGAGCATCGACGGCACGAAGTCCGTGACGGTGACGCCGTGCCGGGCGATGCGCTCCGCGACGTACGCCGGGTCGCGGTGGCCGTCGGGGGTCGCGAGAACGACGCTCGCACCGACCTGGAGTGGGAGGAAGAAGCCCCACAGTGACACGTCGAACGTCGTCGCCGTCTTCTGCAGGTAGACGTCGTTCTCGTCGAGCGAGTACTGGTCGATCATCCACGCCATCTCGTTGACGATCGCGCGGTGCGGCACCGCGACGCCCTTGGGTCGCCCGGTCGACCCGGACGTGAAGATGACGTAGGCGGTGTTCTCCGGGCGTACCGGTGCCAGTCGGTCGGCGTCGGCCACGGCGTCTGCCGGGTAGGACGCGAGATCGAGGGTGTCCAGTTCGAGAATCGGGAACCGGTCCGGCAGTCCCGTCCGATCGTGGCTGGTCGAGAGAACGGCGACCGGCACCGCGGTGTCGAGGATGTACTCGATGCGCTCGGCCGGGTGGTCCGGATCGATGGGTACGTATGCGCCGCCGGCTTCGAGGACGGCGTACATGCCGACCATCAGATCGATGCCTCGCCTCATGCCGAGAGCGACGAGTGACTGCGGGCCGACGCCGAGCGAGATCAGGTGTCGGGCAAGACGATTGACCCGCTCCGAGAACTCGGCGTAGGTCACTGCGGTGCCCTCGTAGAGCACGGCCGTGGCGTCCGGGTTCGCCGCAACCCGAGCCCTGAACGGCGCGGTCAGCATGATGCCCGCGTCGACCTCGTGCGCGGTGTCGTTCCAGGTGTCGATCACTCGGGTTCGTTCTTCCGAGCCGAGCAGATCGATATCGCCGACCGCCGTCGTGGTGTCGGAGACGAAGGTTTCGAGAACACCGACGAGCCGGGACAGGATGGACTCGACGTACGTAGCGTCGAACAGATCGCTGATGTACTTGAGCGTGAACGAGATTCGATCCTCGGCCACGACCAACAACGTCAGTGGGTAGTGAGTGTTGTCGTTCGAGCTCACCGACTCGACGGTCATTCCGTCGATCGCTGCCGCTTGCTGCGTCAGTTCGGCTTCGTCCACCGGGTAGGACTCGAAGATGGTGAGGGTGTCGAACAGATTCCCCATTCCGATCGCCCGTTGGATGTCGACGAGTCCCATGTGATGGTGGTCGAGCAGGTCTGCTTGTTCTCCCTGAATCCGGACCAGGTAGTTCTCGACAGTGTCGGCCGGATCGAATCGAACGCGCACCGGGATGGTGTTGATGAACAGGCCGATCATCGACTCGACGCCTGGAAGAGCAGCGGGACGGCCGGAGACCGTGGCACCGAACACGACATCGGTGCGGCCGGTGATGTGTGCGATCAGCAGGCCGTAGGCCGCTTGTACCAGCGTGTTGACGGTGACGCCGAGCCTGCCACCGAGCGCCACGAGCGACGCGGTGGTCTCGGGATCGACGAATCGCTCCGTCTCTGCCGAGCGGGCGGAGATCTCTCGTCCGACACTCGGCGGTGCGACGAACGTCGGCTCCTCGACTCCGGCCAGCGCGGTGGTCCACGCACCGAGAGACACGGCCGGGTCCTGTCGGTTCAGCCATGCCAGGTAGGAGCGATACGAGCGAACCCTCGGCATCGACGAGGTGGAACCACGAGCGGCGTACAGGTACAACAGTTCCTTCATCACCAGCGGCAGAGACCACCCGTCGAGGAGCACGTGATGGTTGGTCATCGCGAGCTTGTAGGTGGTCGGGGTGATTCGCACGAGGACGAAACGCAGCAGCGGTGCAGTGGAGACGTCGAAATGCCGTCGTTGCTCGGCCGCCAGGGCATCGGCGACTGCTGTGCCACGTTCCGGCTCGTCGAGGTGCGACAGGTCCATCGTGGTCCAGGGCAGGAGGACGTCCTGATGGACGATCTGCACCGTCTCACCGTCGGCGGTCGCGGTGAACGAGGTACGCAGATTGTCGTACCGATCCAGCAGCGTCTGGGCAGCGTGATGCAACCGTTCGGCGTCCACCTCGCCGGCCAGGTCGAGTACGACCTGCATGGTGTAGACGTCGATCGACGCGTCGGCGAACAACGCGTGGAACAGCAGTCCTTGCTGCAACGGTGACAGCGACCAGATGTCGGTCAGCTGTGGGTAACGCGCCTCGAACGACGCGATGTCGGCCTGCGACAGCGCCACCAGAGGCACGTCCGACGGGGTCAGGCCACCCGAGCCGGGTACCTCGGCGTACGAGGCCAGCGCCGACAACGCCTCGGACCACAGCCCGGCGAGACGCTCGACCGTGTCCGCGGACACGGCTCCGGTCGGGAACGCGAAGCCGGCGCTCAGGACCCCGCCCTCGTCGGTGTCGAGCACGATGGCGTTGATGTCGACGGTCTTGTTCGCGGCCATGTCGGCGTCACCGGGCGCGGAGAGCTCACCGTCGGCGGCCGGCAACCAGCCGAGCGACTTCATCTCGTCCGGGACCTCGCCGGCGTCGACCCGGCCCAGGTAGTTGAAGCTGATCTGTCCGGTGCCGAGTTCGGCCAGTTCCGCAGCGGTCTCCGAGTTCAGGTAGCGGAGCAGTCCCCAGCCCATGCCTCGATCGGGCAGCGCCAGCATCTGCTCCTTGACTGCCTTCACTGCATCGCCGAGCTGCGACCCTCCCGCGAACGCAGCATCGACGTCGATCCCGGTCAGGTCGAGGCGAGCGGGGAACAGGCTGGTCAGCCAGCCGACGGTCCGTCCCAGATCAGCTCCGGGAACCACCGCTTCCTCGCGGCCGTGGCCTTCGAGCTGCACGAGTGTTGCCGGTGCAGTGATGCCGCGCTCGGACCGCAGTCTCGTGACGGCCAAGGCGAGCCCGGCCAGCAACCCGTCGCCCACTCCGCCGCGGAAGATCTCCGGAACGGTGGTCAGCAACGTGCGCGTGACGTCGGGTGTCAGTTCGATGTTCACCCGTTCGAGCGTCGCCACGACATCGACCGCGGGATCGAAGGGGCGGTTGCCCAGCACCGGGTCCTCGGTGTCGGCGATCGAACGCCACAGCGGCAATTCGGCCAGCCGCGCCTCGCTCGCTGCCGCGTCGACCAGTGCATGGGTCCAACGCCGCATCGAGGTCCCGACCTCGGGGAGGCTCGGGGTCACTCCCCCGGACACCTGAGCCCAGGCGGAGACGAAGTCGGGGACCAGGATTCGCCACGACACTCCGTCGATCACGAGGTGGTGCGCCGCGACGGTCAGCGTGCCCGGCACCTCGGGTCCTCGGTCGACCCAGACGAGGGCGAGCATGCGACCGGCCGTGGGGTCGAGCGTTCCCACCGCATCGTCGAATACTGTTGCAGCCGAATCGGTATTGGCCCGGGTGAGCAGTGCATCCACATCGACGGCTCCGGTGCCCACAACCTCGAGGCCCCAGCCGCGGTCGTCGTGCACCAGGGTGGACCGCAGCACGTCGTGTCGGTCGACCACTGCAGTCACCGTGGCGAGAATCCCGGCTCGGTCGATACCGATCGGCAGCTCCAGTGTGACGGCCTGATGGAAGCGTGACCACCCGCCGCCGCGCTCGATCATCGCTACACCGAACGGGGGCAGCGGCATCCAACCGACACCGCCGCCGTCGAGTTCCTCGAGCACGACCGCGTCGCTGCCCTCACCGACGATCACGGCGACCTCGGCGAGACCGGCAACGGTCTTGCGCTCGAACACATCTCGCGGCCCGAACTGAATTCCCCTGGCCTTGGCGCGAGAGACGAGCTGAATCGAGACGATGCTGTCGCCGCCGAGCGCGAAGAACGAATCGTCGACCCCGACGGCGTCGAGGCCGAGGACGTCTGCGAAGACCTCGGCAATGATGCGTTCGGTGTCGGTTGTCGCGGTGCGGAATTCGGCATCGCTGCCGAATTCCGGTTCGGGTAGTGCTCTGCGGTCCAGCTTGCCGTTCGGCCCGAGTGGCAGGGCATCGAGCACGATGAGCCCGGCCGGAACCATGTATTCCGGAACCAGGGTCGCAACCGAGGCGGTGACCGCTGTGGTGTCGATCGTCTCCCCGGCGACAGGAACGACGTAGCCGACCAGTAGTTCACCTGCCGACGGCGTCCGGCGCACGAGAACGACGGCTTGGTCGACCGACGGATCTGCAGTCAGCGCAGCTTCGATCTCGCCGAGCTCGATCCGCAGGCCTCGGAGTTTGACCTGGAAGTCGGTGCGGCCGAGGTACTCGAGTTCACCGTCGCGCCTCCACCGCACCAGGTCTCCGGTGCGGTACATCCGCGAGCCGGCACTGCCGTGCGGGTCGGCGACGAACCGGTCGGCGGTCAGGTCCGGGCGGCCGAGGTATCCGCGGGCCAGTTGACGCCCCGCAAGATACAGCTCCCCGGGCACCCCGACGGGCACGGGGTGCAGTCGCGCATCGAGCACGGTCACCCTCGTGTTCCACACCGGTGCACCGATGGGAACCGACACGGTGTCCGACGGCAGGACATGGTGATACGTGACGTCGACAGCGGCCTCGGTCGGCCCGTAGAGGTTGTGCAGCTCGGTGGCGGGCAGTGCAGTGCGCAGGGCCGAGGCAACCGATGCAGGCAGTGCCTCACCGGAGGCGAACACCGCACGCAGGCCGGTGCAGTTCGACACACCGTCCGCAGCGGCGAACACGGCCAGCAACGACGGCACGAAGTGCGCGACCGTGACGCCGCGTTCGGCGACGGTGCTCACCAGATATGCCGGATCTCGGTGGCCGTCGGGCACCGCGATGACTAGTTCGGCACCGATCTGCAACGGCCAGAACAGCTCCCACACCGACACGTCGAACGTGACCGGCGTCTTCTGCAACACCTTGTCCTGCTCGGCGAGACGGTATTCGGCCTGCATCCACAGCAGACGGTTGACGATGGCCTCGTGGCTGACCGCAACGCCTTTGGGGCGACCGGTGGAGCCGGAGGTGAAGATGACGTACGCGGTGTCCGCCGGTCGCAGCGGTGCGGTTCGCTCGGCATCGGTCACCGGTGCCGTGGACAGACCTGTCGTGTCGACGGTGTCGACCAGGATTCTGGCGGCGTCGGTCACGAGATCTGTACCGTCGCGCTCGGTCGTGAGCAGCACCACGGGTGCCGCCGTGTCCAGGATGTAGCCGATTCGTTCGGCCGGTAGATCCGGGTCGACCGGAACGTAGGCACCACCGGCGGCGAGCACGGCGTAGATACCCGCCAGCATGTCGATGGAGCGGCGCATGGCCGTCGCCACCACGGTTTCCGGGCCGACTCCCTCGGCGATGAGCAGACGCGCGAGCGCGTTGACCCGCTCGGAGAATTCGCGGTACGTCACCCGATCGTCGAGGAAGCTCGTGGCGGTGTTGTCCGGGGACTCGGCAACTCGGGACTCGAACAGCGACACCAGAGTTGCACCGGGATCCACCTCGTGCGCGGTGGCGTTCCAGTCCTCGAGGACGCGGGTACGTTCGCCTTCCTCGAGGATGTCGATGTCGCCGACGACTCCGTCCGGTGCGTCGGTCAGCGCGTGCAGTACCCGGACGAGCCGTCGCCCGAGGGAGGCCATGCTGGATTCTTCGAATAGATCTGTGGCGTAGTCGAACTGCACGTCGATTCCGGCGGGAGCACCGCGGTCGTCCGTGTTCTCCCAGAGCGTCACCTGCAGGTCGAATTTCGCGAACGCGCTACCCAGATCGATGCCCTCGACACTCAACCCCGGCAGGGCCAACGTCTGGCGGTTCAGGTTCTGGAACGTCAGCATGACCTGGAAGATCGGGTGGCGAGCCTGTGATCGGTCCGGGGCCAGCTCGTCGACGAGCCGCTCGAACGGCACGTCGGCGTGCCCGAAGGCTCCGAGGTCGGCCTCGCGAACTGCGGCGAGTTGCTCGCGCAACGTTGCCGCGGGGTGCACCGCGGTACGCAGGGCGAGCGTGTTGACGAACATGCCGACGAGCTCGTCCAGATCGGCGTCACCGCGGCCGGCGACCGGGGTTCCGATCGTCACGTCGTCGGTACCCGCCATCGCGCCGAGGAGCACCGCGAGCGCGGTGTGGACCACCATGAAGTTCGTGGCGTTGTTGGCGCGGGCAGCGCGGGCGATGTTCGACTGCAGAGCCTCGTCGATCGAGAAGTTGTATGCCGCACCGCGATACGACGCCACCGCCGGACGCGGCCGGTCGGTCGCGAGGTCGAGCTGTGCCGGGGCACCGGCCAGAGCCGTCGTCCAGTAAGCGAGCTGCTTCGCCAACGGCGAATCCGGGTCGTCCTCGGAACCGAGTACCTCGCGTTGCCACAACGCGTAGTCCGCGTACTGCACCGGGAGTGGTGCCCACTGCGGGTTCTCCCCCGCGGCACGGGCGGTGTAGGCCACCATGACGTCGCGCGTCAGGGGTCCCATCGAGAACCCGTCCGCGGCGATGTGGTGGGCGACGAAGGCCAGTACGTGCTCGGTCTCGCTGACCCGCAGGATCCGGATTCGGACCGGAACAGCTCGGGTCACGTCGAATCCCGCGGACACGAAGTCGCGCAGGGCCTGCTCGATCGAACTCTCGTCGACGTCGTCGACGACAACCGTCACGCCGGCCTCCGCGGTACCGAGTACCACCTGATGGCCTCGTCCGTCGACCTCCGGGTACACGGTGCGCAGAATTTCGTGCCGTGCCAGCACGTCGTGCACGGCGTTGGTGAGTGCATCGACATCGATGCTGCCGGACAACCGAATTGCGACCGGGATGTTGTTCACGGCGGAGGTCGGATCGAATTGGCTCAAGAACCACATGCGCTGCTGAGCCATCGACAGCGGCACCGAGTCCGGTCGTGTTCGAGCCGTCAGTGCCCGGCGCGCACCGGTACCCACCTCGGACTCGATCGAATTTGCGAGCGACTGCACCGTCGGAGACTCGAAGATCGAGCGGACAGGTACCTGAGTATCGAGCGCTGCCCCCAGCCGGGAGACCACCTGAGTGGCGATGAGCGAGTTACCGCCGAGCGCAAAGAAGTCGTCGTCCAGACCCACGCGCTCCACAGCGAGTACCTCGGCGAAGACCGCCGCGACGGCCTCTTCCACCGGATTGGTCGGCGCGCGGAATTCGGCTGTCTCGAACTGCGGTTCGGGGAGCGCCTGTCGATCCAGCTTTCCGTTGACGCCTCGAGGAAGAGCCTCGAGCACGACGAAGGCCGCCGGGATCATGTACGACGGCAGACGTTCGGCGAGTGCACGACGGATGCCGTCCTGATCCAGCGTCACCCCATCGGCGGGCACGAGGTAGGCCGCGAGCCGCGCGCCTGATCCCGTGTCCGCGAGAGCGATCACGGCGACGTCGCGAATCTCGTCGAGCGATCCGAGAGCGGCATCGATGTCGCCGAGCTCGATACGGAAACCGCGAATCTTCACCTGGAAGTCGGTGCGCCCGACGTACTCCAATTCGCCGTCGGCGCGCCAGGATACGAGGTCACCGGTGCGGTACAGGCGGCCGCCGGGGGTGAACGGGTCCGCGACGAATCGATCGGCGCTCAGATCCGGCCGCGCGAAGTACCCGTCGGCCAGCTGCGCCCCCGCGAGGTAGAGCTCACCTGCGACGCCGACCGGAACGGGAGCCAGACGCGAATCCAGCACGTAGACACGGGTGTTCCACTCCGGGCCACCGATCGGAACCGTGGTGCCGTCGACGGTCGTCACCCGATGCGAAGTCACCGAGACCGCGGCCTCGGTCGGTCCGTACAGGTTGTCCAGTCGCGCAGCAGAACTGCGCAGCGCGCGCTCGGCCGTGGCGACCGGCAGCGCTTCGCCGATCGCCAGGATCCGCGTCAGTTGTTCGGGCAGGGTGCCCGCCGACGCCGTGACCAGCGCGTCGAGCACGGACGGCACGGTGTGCAGTGTCGTCACCGATTCCCGGTTCATCAGCTCGACGAGGTAGGCGGGATCGCGGTGACCCTCGGCGTCGGCCACGACGATCGCACCACCGGAGACGGTGGCGACCCAGAACTCCCACACGGACAGGTCGAAGGTGGCCGCGGTCTTGAGCAGTACTCGGTCGGTGCTGCCCAGTCCGTAATGGGCGCTCTGCCACAGCAATTGGTTGACGATGGCGGCATGACTCACCGCGACACCCTTGGGGCGGCCGGTGGATCCGGACGTGAAGATGACGTACGCGGTGTTCGCAGGCCGCAGCGGCGAGGTGCGCTCACTGTCGGTGACGGGCGCGTCCGAGACCTCTGCGTCGAGCACTCGCGGATCGGTGTCGACCAACAGCACCGGAACCGAGTCGACATCGACACCGTCCCGCGCAGTACTCAGGACCAGAGCGGGAGCAGCTACCTCCAGGATGTAGGCATTGCGGTCCGCCGGCTGATCCGGATCGATGGGCACGTACGCCCCGCCCGCCTTGGCGACGGCATACATCGCGACGAGCAGATCCACCGAGCGCCTGATAGCCAGAGCAACCGTCACCTGCGGGCCGACACCGGCACCGATCAGGACGCGGGCCAACCGGTTGATTCGACGATCGAACTCGCCGTACGACAGTGACTGACCGGCATGGACCACCGCGACCGCGTCGGGCTGCGCCTGCACCTGTCGATCGAACAGCGATACCAGCGACTGCGACGCATCGACATCGTGATCGGTGTCGTTCCACGTGCGGACGATCCGGGTGCGTTCCTCGGGCGAGAGCAGCTCGAGATCGCCGACGACGGCCGACGGGTCCGCGGCCACGGCAGCGAGGAGGCGAACGAACCGGTCGGCAAAACCTTCGACCGTCGCGCGATCGAAAAGATCGGTGGCATAACTGAATTCGGCCGACAGTTCCGCGGGCGAGCCGTCCGGGGCGTAGCGATCCGAGATCGACAGTTGCAGATCGGTTTTCGCGGTCACCGCATCCGCCTCGACGGCACTCACCGTCAGACCCGGCAGCTCGAACGTCGACTCGGCAAGGTTCTGGAAGGACAGGCCTACCTGGAACAACGGGTTGCGTGCCGTCGACCGCACCGGGTTCAGCACCTCCACGAGACGCTCGAACGGAACGTCGGAGTGCGCGAACGCGGCCAGGTCCCGCTCTCGGGCCTGAGCGAGCAACTGGCGGAAGGTCATCGACGATTCGACCGACGACCGGAAGACCAGGGTGTTGACGAACATACCGATCATCGAGTCCAGAGCCCGCTCACCGCGGCCGGCGATGGGCGTTCCGACCGCGATGTCCTCGGAACCGGACAGGCGTGCGAGCAACACCGCGAATGCCGAGTGCACCACCATGAACAACGTTGCCTGCTCGGTACGTCCGAGTTCGGCGAGAGCAGCGTGCGTGCCGGCGTCGACGGTGAACCGTACGGCATCGCCGCGGAAACTCTGCGCAGGCGGGCGCGGGCGATCGGTGGGCAGCACCAGCTGATCCGGCAGCTCGGCGAGCGTGTCCTTCCAGAACGACACCTGCTGCGCCGCAACCGAATCGGGATCCGACTCGGTACCGAGCACGGTTCGCTGCCACAGCGCGAAATCGACGTACTGCACATCGAGTGGCTCCCAGTCCGGAGCCGTCCCTGCAGATCTCGCGGTGTATGCGGTCATGACGTCGACGGCCAGCGGGCCCATCGACGCGCCGTCGGCCGACACGTGGTGGACGACGAAAGCCAGGACGTGCTCGTTCTCGTCGACGCGGAACACGCGCGCGTCGACCGGTACCTCGACGGTGACGTCGAAGCCACGCGTGAAGAATTCGGTCACGGCGGTGACGACGTTCGCACCGGCCACGTCTCGGACGGCGAGGTCCATCGGTACCTCGGACGCCGACAACACCTGCTGGAACGGGCCCTGTGCCGAGTCCGGGTACCGGGTACGAAGAGACTCGTGGCGCTCGACGACATCGCGCACCGCCGACTGCAGCGCAGCGACGTCGAGCTCACCCGACAACCGCACGGCGAACGGAATGTTGTCCACCGACGACGTCGTGTCGAACTGGTTGAGGAACCAGTACCGCTGCTGCGCAGGCGAGAGCGGCGGGTGCTCGGGACGCGGACCCGCCACGAGTGCAGCTCGTCCCCCCGAACCGACAGCGCTCTCCACGTGCGCCACCAGTGCGGCCACGGTCGAGCTCTCGAACAGCGCCCGCACCGGGACCACCGTGTCCAGTGCCGCGCCGAGCCGCGAGACCACCTGGGTGGCGATCAACGAGTTACCGCCCAGGGCGAAGAAGTCGTCGTCCAGTCCCACTCGCTCGAGGTGCAGGACGTCGGCGAACACTCCGGCGACGATCTCTTCGACCGCGGTGGTGGGTGCGCGGAATTCCCGGGCCTCGAACACGGGCGCGGGAAGCGCGGCGCGATCCAACTTGCCCACCGGGGTCAGTGGAACGGTGTCGAGAACGATGATCGACGACGGGATCATATAGGCGGGCAATGATTTTCCGACGAAGGCGGTCAGCTCGTCGACGTCGACGACCGAACCACGCGCCGGCAACACGTAGGACACGAGAGTGGTGACACCCGAGGGCAGTTCGTGTCCGAGTGTGACGGCGAAGTCGACCTCGGGAACAGCGGTGAGCGCGGAGTCGATCTCGCCGAGCTCGATACGGAACCCGCGCACCTTGACCTGGAAGTCGGTGCGGCCGACGAACTGCAGCTGCAGGTCGTCCGTCCATCGCACGACGTCGCCGGTGCGGTACATCCGTGCGCCGTCGATGCCGTACGGGTTGGCCACGAAGCGCTCGGAGGACAGACCGGGCCTGCCGAGATAGCCGCGAGCGAGCGCACCGCCCGACAGATACAGGTCACCTGCGACACCGGTCGGGACCGGTTCGAGTCGGGAATCGAGGATGAGCACGGACATGCCGTGAATCGGTCGACCGATGGTGATCGGCCCACCCGGCGTCAACTCGGCGAAGCTGGAGATGATCGTGGTCTCGGTCGGTCCGTACCCGTTGAAGTACTTCCGGTCCCCTGCCCATCGGGCCAGCAGTTCGGGAGTGGTCACGTCGCCGCCCACCGAGAGGACCTCGAGCGAATCGATCCCGTAGGGATCCATCGTGCCGAGTACCGCAGGCGTGATGATCGTATGAGTGACCCTCTCCGCCTTCAGCAGTTCGGCCAATTCGGTGCCGCCGAGAATCGAGGCCGGTACGACGACCAACGTCGCACCGACGGAGAACGCCGCCATCCACTCCAGAACCGACGGATCGAAGTTGGGCGAGCAGACGTGCAGGAACCTCGAGGCCGGTTTCAGGTGATAGAGATCGGTTGCTGCGTCGAGGACGCCGCCGAGTCCGGCGTGCGTGACGACGACGCCCTTCGGCTTGCCGGTCGAGCCCGAGGTGTAGATGACGTAGGCCGGGTTCTGGAACGTGACGGGTCGCAGGCGGTCCGCGTCGGTGACCGGCTCGGCCGAGCGGGTGCGGACCTCGGCCACGAACTCCTCGTCGTCGACGCTCAGCCAGGTCAGGTCCTGCTGTCCGCCGGGGAGCCGAGCCGAGTGCGCCCGGGTGGTCAGGCCCAGTACGGCCTCGGAGTCCGAGACCATGTGGGCGATGCGATCCTGCGGATACGTCGGGTCGACGGGTAGGTGCGCGGCCCCCGATTTCGCCACTGCCCAGACCGCGAGCACCATGAAGTAGGAGCGTTGGAACCCCAGAGCCACAACGGATTCGGGGCCGGCCCCGCGCTCGATGAGCACCCGGGCGAGCTGCGAGGACGTCGCATCGAGTTCGGCGTACGAGATCGAGCGGCCCTCGTAGCGAATCGCGGTCGCCGACGGGTCGAGTGCGGCTCCGGCAGCGAAGATCTCGGCCAGAGTGCCGCCGGCCAACACGTCGTCACCGTGGACGTGGGTGAGCCGGTCGTATTCGTCGTCGTAGAGGATGGACAGATCGCCCACCGGGGTGTTCGGTGTCGCCACGATCGCTTCGAGCAGCCAGCGGAAACGACGCGAGAACACCTCGATCGTGTTCTCGTCGAACAGGTCTCGCGCGTAGAGGAAACCGGCGGACAGACCGGTGCCGTCGGACTTCTCGTGCAGCGTCAGCGACAGGTCGAACTTGGCGGTGTCGACCTCGACGTCGACCGCCGAGACCGTCAGATCGGGTAGGTGGAATTCGCTCGGCGGCAGGTTCTCGAACGCGATCGCGACCTGGAACAGCGGGTGCCTGGCCGTCGTGCGCTCGGGTTCGAGCAGATCGACGAGCCGCTCGAAGGGGATGTCCGCGTGTGCGAATGCATCGAGGTCGACGTCCCGGACGTGGCCGAGGAGGTCGGTGAATCCCTTGCTTCGATCGACCGAGGTGCGGAGCACCAGGGTGTTGACGAACATACCGATGACGTCGTCCAGGACGGCCTCGCCGCGGCCTGCGACGGCGGTACCCACCGCAACGTCGTCCGAGGTGGACATGCGAGCCAGGAACAGCGCGAGTGCGCCGTGGAGCACCATGAACAGGGTGGTTCCGGTCGACCGGGCCAGATCGTCGAGCGAGGCACGCAGATCCGCATCGATGTCGAACTGGAACCGCCCGCCCGAGTACGACTGCACCGCAGGACGCGGCCGGTCGTACGGCAGGGTCAGCTCACTGGGCAGGTCCGCAAGGGCCGAACGCCAGTAGTCCGCCTGTGCTGCCATCAAGCTGCTCGGATCCGCGTCGTCGCCGAGCACGGCGCGCTGCCACAGCGCGAAGTCCGCGTACTGCACCGCCAGCGGCGTCCACTGCGGAGCGTCGCCGGCCACACGAGCGAGGTAAGCCGTCATCACGTCGCGGGTCAGCGGTCCCATGGACCACCCGTCTGCGCTGATGTGATGAACCACGACGACCAGCACGTACTCGTCGTCGGTGACCTGGAACAGTTTCGCGCGCAGGGGAATCGACTGGGTGACGTCGAATCCTTCGGAGGCGAAAGCGATCAGGTCGGCCACCGCACCGTCGGCGGACGGTGTGGTGGGTGTCAGGTCCGGTGCCACCGATTCGGCAGGCAGGATCACCTGATGCCCCGCTCCGTCCACACTCGGGTAGACGGTGCGGAGTGCCTCGTGCCGGTCGAGAACGTCGACGACCGCTGCGTTCAGGGCCGCAGTGTCGAGTGCTCCGGTGAGCCGGATCGCCACGGGGATGTTGTTGACCGCCGATTCGGGCTCGAATCGGTTGAGGAACCACATCCGCTGCTGGGCGAGAGAGAGCGGAATCCGTTCGGGGCGTTCCTGCGGCACCAGAGGCGCGGAGACTCCGTGGCCGACGTGGCTTTCCAACGCAGCAGCCAAGGCTGCCACCGTGCCTGCCTCGAACATCGTTCGGACGGGCACCGTCGTGCCCAGCTCGGCACCGAGTCGTGCGGCGACCTGAGTGGCGACGAGCGAATTGCCGCCGAGCGCGAAGAAGTCGTCGTCCACACCGACTCGGTCGAGTCCGAGGACCGCGCCGAACACGTTCGCGACGATCTCTTCGACCGGATCGGACGGTGCTCGGTAGGGCGTTGCCTCGAATTCCGGATCGGGCAGCGCTTTTCGATCGAGCTTGCCACTTCCGCCGAGCGGGAACTCGGCCAATTCCACGACGGTGGTCGGCACCATGTACTCGGCCAGACGTCCACGTAGCGCGGTGCGTACCCGGTCCACATCGACCGGGCCTTCGGTGGGGACGACGTAGGCAACCAGTTGTTCCCGTCGCACGAGCACCACGGCCTGAGCGATCTCGGGAAGATCCAACAGAGCCGATTCGATTTCGCCGAGTTCGATACGGAGACCACGCAACTTCACCTGGAAGTCGGACCGCCCCACGTACTCCAACTCACCGGCGGGCAGCCACCGCACCACGTCGCCGGTTCGGTACATCCGCGCACCGTCGACCGCGAACGGATCGGCAACGAAGCGATCCGCGGTCAGATCGGGTCGGCTCACGTATCCCCTGGCGAGCTGGACACCCGAGAGATAGAGCTCTCCCGACACCCCGACCGGAACCGGCCGCAACGACGAATCCAGAACGCGCACATCGGTGTTCCACACCGGTGAACCGATCGGCACCACGGCTGTGTCCGCGTCGGAGACCGCGTGATAGGTCACGTCGACAGCAGCTTCGGTCGGGCCGTACAGGTTGTGCACCGACACCTGTGGGAGCGCGCGGCGCAGCGAATGTGCAGTAGCAGGCGCAAGCGCCTCCCCCGAGGCGAACACCGTGCGCAGCGACGCTCCCGCGTCGGGCCTACGCAGCGCCTCCGGTGTGAACACCGACATCATCGACGGCACGAAGTGCACTACCGAGACATGTTCGCGTGCAATGACATCGAGCAGGTACGACGGATCCCGATGACCCTCGGGAACCGCGACGACCACCGATGCGCCGACCTGGAAGGCCCAGAAGAACTCCCACACCGACACGTCGAACGTAGCCGGTGTCTTCTGCAACACCACGTCCTGCGGACCGAGGGGGTACTCGTGCTGCATCCACGACAACCGGTTGACGATCGCCGCGTGCGATACGCCGACGCCCTTCGGCCGACCCGTCGACCCCGAGGTGAAGATGACGTATGCGAGGTTCTCTGCCCGCAGCGGTGCCGTCCGCTCCGCATCGGTCACCGGCGCCGACGAGAATTCCGACACGTCCACGGTATCGATGTCCACCGTCTCCACGCCGGGGAACTCGACGTGATCTCGGGTGCTCGAGAGCACCCGTACCGGCGAGGCCGTGCTCACGATGTACTCGTTGCGCTCCGACGGCTGAGCCGGATCGATGGGTACGTACGCAGCACCGGCCTTGACGATCGCGTACATACCGACGAACAACTCGATACTGCGGCCGACTGCGAGGCCGACCGTCGAATCGGTCCCGACACCCACCGACAACAGGTACCGCGCCAGGCGGTTCGCGCGCGCATCGAGCTCGGCGTACGTCAGCCGAACGTCCTCGAACACCAGGGCCTGCGCGTCGGGGGTCTGCTCGACGCGACCATCGAACTGCCCTACCAACGTTGTTCCGCTGGTGATCTCGTGCGCCGGTCCCGAACCGAACGTCAGCACCGACTCCCGCTCGACCGAGTCGAGCAGGTCGATCTCTCCGACGGCTGCGGCGGGCGCTGCGGTGATCGCACGAAGAACCCGAACGAACCGCTCTCCGAATCGAGCCATCGTCGATTTGTCGAAGAGGTCCGCAGCATAGGTCAGGGCGACGGTCAGGCCCGCGGGCTCGGAGCCGGCCGGTGCCGAATCCCACAGCGTCACTTGCAGATCGAACTTCGCCAGGTCTGCCTCGTAGTCGACCGCTGCGATGGTCAGGCCGGGGAGCTCGACCGAGGTTCGATCCAGGTTCTGGAACGTCAACATGACCTGGAACAGCGGGTGGCGTGCCTGCGAGCGCGCCGGGGCCAACACGTCCACCAGACGCTCGAAGGGCACGTCGGCGTGCGAGAACGCAGCGAGGTCCACCTCCCGGATCTCGCGCACCAGATCGTCGAACGACGTCCGTGAATCGACTTCGGTGCGCAGCACCAGTGTGTTGACGAACATGCCGACCACGTCGTCGAGGGCCGCGTCTCCACGGCCGGCGACCGGCGTACCGATACTGATGTCGTCGGCGGCCGCGAGCTTGGCCAACAGCACGGCCAGCGCGGCGTGCACGACCATGAATGTCGTTGCGTTGTGGTCTCTTCCGAGCTTCTCCAGCGCGCGGACCAGTTCGGCGTCGATCTCGAACGTGTGCGTGCCGCCGTTGGTCGTGGCGACCGCCGGGCGGGGACGGTCGGTGGGTAGCTCCAACTGGTCGGGTGCGCCGCCGAGTCGGTGCCGCCAGTAGTTCTCCTGCGCCGAGATCAGAGATTCCGGATCGTCCTCGCTGCCGAGGACGGCCCTCTGCCACAGCGTGAAGTCGGCGTACTGCACCTCCAGCGGAGTCCACTGTGGTTGCTGCCCGTTGGTGCGCGCCACGTATGCGGCCACCACGTCTCGGGTCAGCGGGCCCATCGAGAATCCGTCGGCCGCGATGTGGTGCACCACGAACGCGAGCACGTGCTCGGTCTCGGCCGTCTCGAGAAGCACCGCCCGGAAGGGCAGCTGTACCGCCAGATCGAAGGGCCTGAGCGCGAACTCGAGCAGCACGGCGGGAACGTCGGCATCGGTTGCCGTCGCGCGCTCCAATTCCACTGCCACCGAATCGGATTCGAGTACTTGTTGGAAGCCGATGCCGTCGTGATCGGGGTAGACCGTCCGCAGCGACTCGTGCCGGTCCAACACGTCGATCAAGGCCGCCTGCAGGGCGGTGAAATCGAGTTCGCCGCTCAACGCGATGGCGACCGGGATGTTGTTGACAGCCGAGTCCGGCTCGAATCGGTTGAGGAACCACATCCGTTGCTGGGCCAGCGACAGTGGCACACGTTCGGGCCGCTGCTGCGCCACCAACGGAGGTCGCGCGTGCGTCGAGCCTGCGGCATCGACGGCCGCGGCGAGTTCGGCGACGGTCGGTGCGTCGAAGAACGACCGCACATCCACTGCTGTGCCCAGTTCCGCGTTGACTCGCGCGATCACGCGGGTCGCGTTGAGCGAGTTTCCGCCGAGGACGAAGAAGTCATCGTCCACGCCGATACGGTCCATCCCGAGCACCGTCTCGAAAATTGCCACCAGGGCCGTCTCGGTGTCGGTGCCCGGGGCTCGGTATTCGCGTACGAGCGAGGCGAAATCGGGCGCAGGCAAGGCTTTTCGGTCCAGCTTGCCGCTGGCGTTCAGCGGGAATTCGTCCAGCACGACGAACACCGACGGCACCATGTACTCGGGCATGCGCCGGCGCACCGCATCCGCAAGGCCGTCGTGATCGATATCGGGCTCGGTGCTCACGACATAGCCGACGAGCTGCTCGCCCAACTGCGCCTGCGAGTGGTCGGCGTGAACGAGCACCGCAGCCTGGGTCACCTGCGGCTCGGCGAGCAGGGCTTGCTCGATCTCGCCGAGTTCGATACGAAGGCCACGCAGTTTGACCTGGAAGTCGGTGCGGCCGATGTACTCGATCTGGCCGTCGGCGCGTCGTCGCACCAGGTCGCCGGTGCGGTACATCCGGCCCCCCGGCTCACCGAACGGGTCGGCGACGAATCGATCGGACGTCAGGTCCGTGCGTCCGAGGTATCCGCGAGCGAGCTGCACGCCCGCGAGATAGAGCTCTCCCTCGACTCCCCGGGGTGAGCGCCGCAGACCCTCGTCGAGCACGTAGAGGTCGGTGTCGTCGACGGCAGCGCCGATCGGTACCGAGCCGTCCTCCACCTGCTGGGTTCGGTAGTACGTGACGTCGACGGCTGCTTCGGTGGGACCGTACAGGTTGTGCAACTCGGCACCGGAGATCGCGTGGAACGCGTTGACGGTTCGCGCCGGCAGCGCCTCACCGGAGGCGAACACCATGCGAAGCGAATCGGCCTGTGCTGCGGTGGGTTCGGCAACGTAGACCGACAGCATCGACGGTACGAAGTGGGTCACTGTCACGCCGTGTTCAGCGATGACGCGGGCGAGATAGGCGGGGTCGCGGTGCCCGTCGGGCTCGGCGATCACCAGTGTCGCGCCGATCTGCAACGGCCAGAAGAACTCCCAGACCGACACGTCGAACGTGAACGGCGTCTTCTGCACGACGACGTCGGCCGGGGTCATCGTGTATTCCCGCTGCCGCCAGGAAATATTGGCGACGATCGCGCGGTGGCCCACCGCCACGCCCTTCGGACGCCCGGTCGAACCGGACGTGAAGATGACGTACGCGAGGTCGTCTTCGCCGAGGGTGCCGAGCCGGTCCGCATCGATGATGCGCCCTGCAGTCACGCCGGAGACGTCGACGGCATCGACGAGCAGAGTCTGCGTGCCGTCCGGCAACTGCGGCAGGTCCTCCGATGTCGTGAGCACCAGAACCGGTCGCGCGGTATCGAGGACGTAGGCGAGTCGGTCCACCGGGTGCTCGGGGTCCAACGGAACGTAGGCACCACCGGCTGCCGAGATGGCGTACATACCCACCAGCAGATCGAACGAGCGGCGGATCGACAGCCCCACCGTCGAATCCGGGCCGACTCCCCGCTCGATCAGAACCCGGGCGAGGCGTTCGACCGACTCTGCGAACTCGGAATAGGACCGACTCTCGCCGCCGAATACGAGCGCGGGCGCGTCCGGTGTGCGCTCGGCCTGATCGGCGAACAGGGTGTAGAGGGTGGTTGCCTCGGGTTCGGCCGGGCTCGACGCCGAGTCGTCGTCACCGAGAACCGTCGCGGCATCGGAGACCACCGACGAGACCACGGCGTCGAGACCACCGTCGGTGGCCTCGATGAGGCCGGGAACGGTGTTGGACAGCACGACCGGGACCAGCGCGTCCGGGCCGAGAACCCCACCCATGGCCGTGTCGAGGGTGGTGATCTCCTCGTCCAACCGGGCGTAGGTCAACTCCGTGCCGAGGTGCGCGAGCGCCACGCGGTCCGGTTCGACCGCAGCGACGCTCCGAACCAAGCGCGGAAGGTCCTCGACCGTCAATGCTGCCTCGCGTCGACGTCCAACCGCCATCTAACTTTTCCTCCTGATCGATCCACGTGCACAACCGGCGAGCTCGGCTTTCGTCACGACGACGCGATCACCGACTCCGCCCGTTGGATCAACGATGCCAGAGCGGTCGACAACCCCTCTGCACCGAGGGCGGGCAAGATGCCCGGAATCAGTGCGGACAGCGTGACCGTCACCAGAGCCTGCGGCTTCATCGCCGCGCCCATCGTCGCCGACATCTGCGTCAGTTTGGCGTTCAGGGCCGCAAAATCGACACTCGTCGATTCGTGCTCGAGTGCCACCGCATCGGGCGCGGTCGCCGCTGCGTCGGCAATCAACTGCGGTAGGTCGTCGACCGTCTTCGGCTTGGCGCGCGGCGCGAACTCGGCCTTCTCCTCGTCCGTGAGGATGTCGATGGATCGCAGCACCACCTCGGGATCGGAGACGACCGTCCGCAGAATCTTCGACAGCCGCTCGGCGAACGTCGCTATCGTCGATTCGTCGAAGATCGACGTCGCGTAGGTGAACGTCGCCTCGATGTCCTGCAGCGCTCCGGTCTCGTCGAAGTTCTCGACGGCGGTCAGCTGAAGGTCGAACTTCGCCTGATCGTCGCCTGCCGGCAGCGCCTGCACCTGCAGGCCCGGCAACTCGAACGTGCCCGTCGCATGGTTCTGGAACGTCAACATCGCCTGGAACAGCGGTGTGTAGGCACTCGACCGAGCGCGGCCGAGCGCATCGACCAGCCGCTCGAACGGAACGTCCGCGTGGCCGAACGCCGCGAGGTCCTTGTCCTTCGCCTGACGTACCAGGTCCAGGAACGTGCCGTTCGGATCGATCTGCGTGCGCAGCACCAACGTGTTGACGAACATGCCCACCAGGTCGTCCAGTTGCTCCTCGCCGCGTCCTGCGGTCGGGGTGCCGATGCTGATGTCCGACGAGTTGCTCAACCGGCCCAGCAGAACCGCGAACGCGCTGTGCACCACCATGAACGTCGTCGCCGCATGCTCGCGGGCGATCTTCTCTATGGCCGACGCCACGTCGGAACCGAACGTGAAGCCGTACGACGCGCCTTCCATGGTCGGTCGAGGTGGCCGTGGGCGATCGAGCGGCAGTGCCAGTTGTTCCGGCGCTCCCGCCAGCTCGGCGGTCCAGTAGGCCAGCTGCTTCGCCAGCGGACTGTCCGGGTCGTCCTCGCGGCCGAGTACATCACGCTGCCACAGCGCGAAATCGGCGTACTGCACCGGCAGCGGTGCCCACGACGGCATCTCCCCCGCCACCCGAGCGGTGTAGGCGACCATGACATCGCGGATCAACGGCCCCATCGAGAACCCGTCGGCGGCGATGTGGTGAGCCACCACGGCGAGGACGTGTTCGTCGTCGCCGACCTGCAGCAGCGCAGCCCGGACCGGGACGGTCTTCGTCACGTCGAATCCCGCACCGAGGACGTCCGTCAGGCGGGACACCACGGCGTCCGGTGCCACCTGTTCGGGTTCGAGATCCACCCCGACGTCGGCGACGCCACCGATCTGCTGCACCGGGCCGTCGACCGAATCGGGGTAGGCCGTCCGCAGAATCTCGTGGCGACCGAGCACATCGTCGAACGCGCCGCGGAGCGAGGCAATGTCGAGGGCACCGGTCAACCGCACCGCAACGGGGATGTTGTACGCGGACGAGCCCGGGTCGATGCGGTTGATCGTCCACATCCGTTCCTGGGCGATCGACAGGGGTAGTCGATCGGGACGCTCGCGCACCGTCAGTTCCCGGCGGGCACCGCCGCCGACGAGCGGCGCGATGTGTGCAGCGAGGCCCGCCACCGTGGACGCCGCGAACACCGATCGCACGGGAATCTGCGCGTCGAGAGCCTGGCCGAGGCGCGAGACCAGTTGAGTTGCGATCAACGAGTTTCCGCCGAGGGCGAAGAAGTCGTCGTCCAGCCCCGCGCGGTCCAGCCCGAGCAGTTCGGCAACGGTCGTCGCGACGATCTCCTCGATCGGGGTGACCGGTGCGCGGAACTCGGTGGCCTCGAAGTGCGGCGCGGGCAGCGCCTTTCGGTCCAGCTTTCCGTTGGCATTGAGCGGTAGCGCTTCGAGCACCACGAATGCCGCAGGCACCATGTACGACGGAACGAGATGCAAGAGTTCGGATTCGACGTGCGCGACATCGACGACCTCCCCGGCCCGGCCGACGACGTAGGCCACCAACTGGTCACCCATGGACTCGCCGCTGTGCACCACGACGGCCGAATCTGCCACTGCCGGCTGCGACCGCAGGGCCGCTTCGATCTCACCGAGCTCGATGCGGAATCCGCGAATCTTCACCTGGAAGTCGGCCCGATCGATGTACTCGAGGTGCGCCGGGGCCGGCGTTCCGTCGACGACGGGCACCCGCCAGCGCACCAGGTCGCCGGTGCGGTACATCCGAGAACCGTTCGCGTCGAACGGATTGGCGACGAATCGCTCCGACGTCAGGTCCGCGCGCCCGAAGTAGCCGCGCGCCAGCTGCGCGCCGGCCAGGTAGAGCTCGCCGCTGACACCCGCAGGCACCGGATGCAACCGCGAGTCCAACACGAACACCGTCGTGTTCGCCTCGGGAACACCGATCGGCACCGCGGTCGTATCGGCGTCCGTCACCGCGTGCGCGGTCACCGACACCGCTGCCTCGGTCGGCCCGTACAGGTTGTGCAGGTCGGTCGATCCGTTCCGCTTGCGGAACTCCTGTGCGACGGCAGCGGGCAGTGCCTCACCGATCGCCAGCACCCGCCGCAGGCTCGGCGATACCTCTCCCGCGGCGACGGTGCCGAGCATCGACAGCATCGACGGCACCAGGTGCAGTGTCGTCACCGACTGCGTGCGAATCAGTTCCAGCAGGTAGTCGGGGTCACGATGACCGTCGGCCTCGGCCACGACGAGCCGTCCGCCGGAGGTCAGCTGCGACCAGAACTCCCACACCGACAGGTCGAACGTCGCTGCGGTCTTGAGCAGCGCTGCGTCGGTCTCGTCGAGTGCGTACTCCGCACGCAGCCAGTTCAGCTGGTTGACGACGGCACCGTGCGAGACCGCAACGCCCTTCGGACGACCGGTCGATCCGGACGTGAAGATGACGTACGCGGTGTTGGCTGCGGTGAGCACCCCGGTGCGTTCGGACGCGCCAACCGGAGCACCCGAGTAGGCATCGGCGTCGAACCGGGCCAGATCCACGATCGGGGCAGCATCGGTGATCTCGGCACCCACATCGCCGGAGATCAGAATGCACGCAGGAGCGGCTGTCTCGAGAACCAACGCGTTGCGCTCGGCCGGCTGGTCCGGATCGATCGGAACGTACGCCCCGCCTGCCGTCGAGATGGCGTACATGCCGACGAGGAGATCGACCGAGCGTCGAATGGCAAGGCCGACAGGCACTTCCGGCCCGACACCCATGCCGATCAGGTGCCGCGCGAGCTGCGAGACCCGCTCGGCGAACTCTCCGTACGTCACCACGCCGTCGTCGTGGACGAGTGCGACTGCAGCGCGGTCGCGTTCGGCGGCTGCACCGAACAGATCGGGCAGGGTCGTGTGTTCCACGACACCGAAATCGTGAACCGTGTCGTTCCAGTCCTCGACGATCGCAGATCGCTCGCCGTCCAGCAGCACGTCGAGATCGCCGATGGGTGTCGACGGCGACGCCACGACGGCGGCCAGCACGGCCTCGAAGCGGGCCACGAGTGAACGGGCGGTGCTCTCGTCGAACAGATCCGTCGCGTACGTCAGCAGGGCATCGAAGCCACCTGCCGCGCCGTCGCCCTGCTGGGCATCGGACACGATCAGATGCAGATCGAACTGGGAGTTGCCGGTCTCGGTGTCGAGCGCCGAGATTTCCAACCCGTCGAGCTCGAACTCGCGGCGAGCGAAGTTCTGGAACGAGAAGCCGACCTGGAACAGCGGGTGCCGAGCCGTCGAGCGCGTGGGGTTGACCACGTCGACGAGCCGCTCGAACGGGATGTCCGAGTTGGCGAACGCCTGCAGATCGGTTTCACGCGCGGCGTCGAGGAGATCACCGAAGGTCGCCTCGCCCGGAACATCGAGTCGCAACACCAGGGTGTTGACGAACATGCCGACGAGGTTCTCGATCTCGGCCTCGCCGCGACCTGCGATGGGTGTACCCACGACGATGTCCGAGGACCCCGAGATCCGCGAAAGCAGTACCGCGAAGGCCGCATGCACGGCCATGAAGACGGTGGCGTTGTGCGCGCGGGCCAGTTCTGCGAGCCGGGCGTGCGCGTCGACGTCGATTCGGAAATCGATGCGATTGCCGCGGAACGTCTGGCTGGCCGGACGCGGGCGGTCGAGAGGTAGCTCGATCTGCTCGGGCAACTCCGACAGCGCGGCAGACCAGTGTCGAATCTGTTGCGCTGCAATCGATTCGGCGTCGTCCTCGGAGCCGAGAACGTCGCGTTGCCAGAGCGCGTAGTCGGCGTACTGCACCGGCAGCGGTGCCCATGCGGGATCGGACTTCCGGGTACGGGCGGCATAGGCCGTCATGACGTCGGTCGACAACGGCATCATCGACAGACCGTCGGCGCTGATGTGGTGGACCACCATCGCCAGTACGAACTCGGTGTCGGAGACTCGGAACAGCGAGGTCTTCAACGGAACCTCTGCGGTGACGTCGAACGTCGACGCCAACAGTTCCAGCACCCGGGCGGTCACCGATTCCGCGTCGGTGTCGATCACGTCGAGAGTCGTCGGCACCTGGGACATCGGCACGACCACCTGATGCGGTCCCTCGGGTGAATCCGGGTACACCGATCGCAGTGTCTCGTGCCGCTCGATGACGTCAGTGACCGCGCTCTGCAACGCGCCGACGTTCAGATCGCCGCTCAGGCGCAGAGCGAACGGGATGTTGTACGCCGTCGAGTCCGAGTCGAACCGGTTGAGGAACCACATCCGCTGCTGCGCGAGCGACAGTGGAACTCGATCGGGACGAGGCCCCGGCACCAGCGCCGGCCGCGCGCCCGAGCCCTGCTCGACCCTCGCGGCGAGTGCCGCGACCGTCGGGGCCTCGAACAGTGCCCGGACCGGGACCGTCGTGTCGGCGGAGGCACCGAGTCGGGACACCACCTGGGTGGCCACCAAAGAGTTGCCGCCGAGTTCGAAGAAGTCGTCGTCGAGACCGACCCGGTCGAGACCGAGGACGTCGGCGAAAACCTCGGCGACCATGGACTCGATCGGAGTCGTCGGTTGCCTGAACTCACGGGTTCGTGCGGCCGGTTCGGGCAAGGCTCGTCGGTCCAGCTTTCCGTTGGTGGTCAACGGAATTGCGTCGAGCACCACGAACGCCGACGGGACCATGTACTCGGGGAGCTGCTCGGCCACCGACGCACGGACGGCGTCGACGTCGATCGTGGAACCGGTTGCGGGCACCAGGTAAGCGACCAGGCGCGCGGCACCGGGAGCGTCCTCGCGCACGATCACCGCGGCCTGTCCGACGGCCGGAGCCGACAGAACCGACGATTCGACTTCGCCCAGTTCGATGCGGAAGCCGCGGATCTTGACCTGATCGTCTGCGCGACCGACGAATTCGAGCTCGCCGGTGGGCGACCACCGGGCGACGTCGCCGGTGCGATAAAGCACGGAACCGTCGCCTGCGAAGGGATCTGCCACGAATCGTGTCGCCGTCAGGTCCGGCCGACCCAGGTATCCCCGCGCCACCTGACCGCCCGAGACGTACATCTCTCCCGGGACACCCGCCGGCACGAGGCCGAGTCGCGCATCCAACACGTACACGGACAACCCGGAGATCGCCCGACCCACCAGTGACCCCGATGCCTCCGCGGCAGCCTGCGCATCGAGCGCCCGATGCGAGACGTGGACGGTGGTTTCGGTGATGCCGTACATGTTGACCAACTGTGGGGAACGATCGCCGTGCCGATCGAACCAACCGCTCAATCGACGCAGCTCCAACGCTTCTCCGCCGAAGACGACGTAGCGCAGCGCGTACTCGGCAGCACCCGATGCCGTGCGGTCGGCCTGGTCGAACTGGTAGAAAGCAGACGGGGTCTGGTTGAGCACGGTCACGCGTTCGCGAATCAACAACTCGCGCAGCGCTTCCGGCGACCTCGACGTGAAGTAGTCGACCACGACGACGGTGCCACCCGTGGTGAGCGGGCCCCACAGTTCCCACACGGAGAAGTCGAACGCGAACGAGTGGAACAGAGTCCAGACGTCGGCGGGACCGAAATCGAAGTGCCGCTGGGTGTTCGCCAGCAGGCGGACGACGTTGCGGTGCGGGACGACGACGCCCTTGGGGGTGCCGGTCGAACCCGAGGTGTAGATGACGTACGCAGCTTCTGCGGCCGTCACCGCGGGAAGGACGTCCGTTGCGAACCGGGACTCGTCCGCTGGGGTGTCCATGTCGACCCTGGGCAGTTCCGGCGGTAGCGCGACCTCGACACCGGTCCAGGTCAGTACCGCGGCGGGACGCGAGTCGGCGAGCACGAACTCGATGCGATCGGCCGGGTACGACGGATCGATCGGTACGTATGCACCTCCGGCCTTGAGCACCGCGAGCAGCGCCACCACGAGATCGGCCGTGCGAGGCAGTACGACTGCGACCGCGGATTCGCGGCCGACACCCTGTGCGACAAGAACTCTCGCCAGTGCCGTCGACTCGGTGTCGATGTCTCCGTACGTGCGCGACCGACCGTCGAAGACGACGGCGGCAGCGTCCGGGTTCTCCGCGACCCTGGCCGCGAACAGGGAGACGATGGAGTCGGCAGAATCCGCGACCGCCGGTGCGTCCTGGGCAAGGGCGAGAACGTGATCGCGCTCGGCCGTATCCATCACCGGGATGTCCCCGACGGGCTGCTCGGCATCGGTGCCGACCGACTCCAGCACGCGGATCAGGCGCTCACCGAAGGCGCGGGCTGTGTCCTCGTCGTAGAGATCACGGGCGAACGTCACGTCGATGGCCGAGCTGCCGTCCGCCTGGTTCTCGGTGAACGTGAACTGGATGTCGAACTTCGCCGTCTCGACGTCGAGATCGACTCCGCGCACGGTCAGGCCCGGGAGCTCGAGTTCGGTCTGCTCCATGTTCTGCACGGTGAGCATCACCTGGATCAGCGGATGCCGCGCGGCCGACCTCGGTGGGTCGAGTACCTCGACGAGTCGCTCGAACGGCACCTCCGCGTGCGCGAACGCCGACAGATCGGTGTTGCGCGTACGGGCGAGTAGATCGGTGAAGGCAGCACCGGGATCGATCTCGGTGCGCAGCACGAGGGTGTTGACGAACATACCGATGACGTCGTCGAGTGCCGCCTCACCGCGACCGGCGACCGGAGTACCGATGGCGATGTCGGTTTCGCCCGACAACCGGGAGAGCAACACCGCGAGAGCAGAGTGCAACACCATGAACAGTGAGCTCTGATTGGCGCGGGCTACCGCGCCGAGGCGCGCATGCGTCTGCGCATCGAGAGTCAGCCGAATGTTGCCGCCGCGGTAGGACGACCGATCGGGACGCACTCGGTCGCCGGGGAACGTGCTCTCGTCCGGCAGTCCCGACAGCGTTCGCGTCCAGTGTCGGATCTGGCCGGACACCGGTGAATCGGGATCGCTCTCGGAACCGAGCACGGTCTGCTGCCACAGGGTGTAGTCGGCGTAGCGAACCGCGAGCGGTGCCCAACCCGGTTCGCTTCCTGCACTCCGGGCCGCGTACGCGATCATGAGGTCGCGAGTCATCGGTCCGATCGAGAAACCGTCTGCGGCAATGTGATGTGTGGCCAAGGCCAGCACATGCCGGTTCGAGTCGAGCTCGAGCAGGATGGCGCGGAGTGGGGGTGCGGCCGTGACGTCGAAACCCTGCACGAAGAACTCGGCCAGGGCGGCGGTGACGTCGTCGGCGGTGACCTTCGTCGGTGCCAGCTCCGGAGCTACCTGCGCTGCGGGGACGATGACCTGAGACGCCACCCCGTCCACCTCGGGGTAGACGGTGCGCAGCGATTCGTGCCGTTCGATGACGTCGGCCACGGCAGAGCGCAGCGCGGCGACGTCGAGGTCACCGATCAGTTCGATGGCGACGGGCAGATTTTCCGTTGCCGAATCGACGTCGAAACGGTTGAGGAACCACATCCGGCGCTGGGCGAGCGACAGCGGAACGAAGTCCGGCAACTCGGTGCGCACGAGAGGAATCTTTCGTCCCGATCCCGAGAGTTCGTCCAGCTTCGCCGCGAGAGCCGCCACCGTCGACGCCTCGAAGATGGTCCGAACACTGACCGTGGTGTCTGTCGCGGCACCGATGCGCGACGCCACCCTGGTCGCCACGAGCGAGTTACCGCCGAGAGCGAAGAACTCGTCGTCGGCTCCGACGACGTCGACGCCGAGCACGTCGCGGAACACCTGCGACACCACGATTTCCGACGTGGTCGTCGGAGCGCGGAAGGCACGCTGCTCGATATCCGGTGCCGGGAGCGCGCGCCGGTCGAGCTTGCCGTTGGCGGTCAGCGGAAGTGCGTCGAGCACGACGGTCGCAGCCGGAACCATGTACCCGGCGAGCGAGCGGGCGGCGAACGCCGTCAGGTCGGCCACGTCGACGGTCGCACCGGAGGCGGGGACCACATAGGCGACCAGTTGATCTCCGGCGACGGCCGTCTGCCGAACCAGCACCACGGCCGACTCCACCGACGGGTGCCGGCGCAGCACGGTCTCGATCTCCCCGAGTTCGATGCGCAAACCACGCAACTTGACCTGGAAGTCGGTGCGGCCCAAGTACTCCAGACGCCCGGTGTGAGACGAGGACTCCCGCCAGCGCACCAGATCGCCGGTGCGGTACATGCGAGAACCCGGTTCGCCGAACGGATCCGGCAGGAATCGATCTGCCGTCAGATCCACTCGGCCGAGGTAGCCGCGGGCCAGTTGGACTCCGGCGAGATAGAGCTCACCTGCGACTCCGGGAGCAACCGGGGACAGTCGGGAGTCGAGGACGTACGTTCTGGTGTTCCACACCGGAACACCGATCGGAACCAGGTCGACGTCCGCCTCGGACACCTCGTGATAGGTGACGTCGACAGCCGCTTCGGTGGGTCCGTAGAGGTTGTGCAGCGCCACGCCCGGCAGGACGCGTCGGACGCGTTCGCCGACCTCGGCGGGCAGCGCCTCACCGGAGGCGAACAGAGTCCGCAGCGACGCGGCTGCGGACGACGACTCGGCTGCGACGACGGAGACGAAGACCTCGAGCAACGACGGCACGAAGTGCGCGGTCGTAACCGACTGCGCCTCGATGGTCTCGAGCAGGTACTGCGGGTCTCGGTGCCCGTCCGGCTTCGCGATGACCAGCGTCGCCCCGATCTGCAACGGCCAGAACAGTTCCCACACCGACACGTCGAACGTGACGGGGGTCTTCTGCAACACGACATCGTCGGCGGCGAGCTCGTACTCCGACTGCATCCACAGCAGACGGTTGACGATTGCCTCGTGTGTGACGGCCACGCCCTTCGGCTGCCCGGTCGACCCGGACGTGAAGATGACGTATGCGGTGTTCGTCGGGGCGAGTGCACCGATTCGGTCCGCGTCGGTGATCGGTGCATCGGAGACGCCCGACAGGTCGAGAACGTCGATGTCGATCACGTCGAGCCCGTCGGCATCCACCGAGTCTCGTGACGTGCTCAGTACGCACACCGGTGCCGCGGTGCGCAGGATGTGCGCGATTCGCTCGGCAGGCTGATCCGGGTCGATCGGTACGTAGGCACCGCCCGCCGCGACGATCGCGTGAATTCCGACGAGGAGCTCCACCGAACGACGGGCGGCGATCGCCACGGTGGTCTCGGGCCCGACACCACGATCGACGAGGTACCGGGCAAGACGAGCCACCCGTGCGTCGAACTCGCCGTAGGACACCGACTCGTCACCGAATACCAGTGCGGTTCCGTCGGATTCGACCGACCGCCCGAGGGAGGCCAGCGTCTGTGACCGGTCGACGTCGTGGTCGGTGTCGTTCCAGTCGTCGAGCACGCGCTTGTACTCGACGTCGTCGAGCAGTTCGATGTCGCCCACGACGGTCGAGAGGTTGTCGGCGACGGATTCGAGGACCTTGATCAGGCGCTCACCCAGGGTGACCACCGTGGACTCGTCGAACAGGTCGGTGGCGTAGGTGACCTCGAACGTCATACCCTGCGCCGCGCCACTGGGTCCGAACGATTCGACGAACGTGAACTGCAGGTCGAACAGTGCAACCAGGGTCTCGAAGTCGACGCCCGAGACCGACAGTCCCGGTAGTTCGAGATCCTTCTGCCCCAGGTTCTGGAACGCGAGCACCACCTGCACGAGGGGATGACGTGCCGTGGAACGTACCGGGTTGAGGATCTCCACCAGACGCTCGAACGGAACGTCCACGTGTGCCAGCGCCGACAGATCGGTCTCGCGAGCATCGGCGAGTACCTGGTCGAACCTGCGCGCGGTGTCGATCTCCGTTCGGAGCACGAGGGTGTTGACGAACATGCCGATCAGGTCGTCGAGCGCCGCCTCACCGCGGCCCGCGACCGGTGTGCCGATCGCGATGTCGGTCTCGCCGGACAGCCGCGACAGCAGTACCGCGAGGCTGGTGTGCACCAGCATGAACAGCGACGCGTTCTCACGTCGGGACGCCTCGATCAGAGCGCGATGCAGTTCTCCGTCGATCGAGAAACGCACCAGCGCACCGCTGTTCGACGCCACCGCCGGCCTGGGACGGTCGGAGGGCACATCGAGCTGATCGGGCAGACCGGCCAACGTCGTCGTCCAGTAGTCGATCTGCTGCGAGACCACGGACGTGGGGTCGTCCTCGGAGCCCAGCACCTCGCGCTGCCACAGGCTGTAGTCGGCGTAGTCGACCGGAAGCGGAGTCCAGTACGGCTCCTGGTTCATCGACCGCGCCGCATAGGCGTTCATGACGTCGCGAGTGAGTGGGCCGAGCGAGAAACCATCGGCGGCGATGTGGTGCACCACGAACACCAGCAGGTGCTCGGTGGGGCTCACCTCGAACAACCGGGTACGGAACGGGAGGTCCTTCGACAGGTCGAATCCTGTCGTCGCCAGCTCGCGCATGGCATCGGCCACCTGATGCGCGGAAATTTCGATCGGCGTCAATTCCGGTGTGGCCGTCTGCGCGTCGACGATCACCTGATGAGCCGTGCCGTCGGTCTCCGGGAACACCGTCCGTAGAGACTCGTGCCTGGCGACGACGTCCGCGACCGCGATCTGCATGGCCCGGCGGTCGAGCAGACCGGACAACCGGACGGCGATCGGGATGTTGTTGGCCGCCGATTCGACGTCGAACTTGTTGAGGAACCACATCCGCTGTTGCGCCAGTGACAGCGGAATGTGCTGCGGACGCTGCTGCGGTACCAGCGGCGGCCTGCTGCCGGTGGCGACCAGGGTGCCCAGTCTGGCTGCGAGGTCGGCCACCGAGGACGCGTCGAACAGTTCGCGAACGGCGATCCGGGTGTCCAGCGCGACGCCGAGTCGGGACACGAGTTGCGTTGCGATGAGCGAGTTTCCGCCCAGCTCGAAGAAGTCGTCGTCGAGACCCACGCGCTCGACGCCCAGCACCTGGGCGTACACCTCGGCGACGGTGCGTTCGATGTCGTTGGTCGGTTCGCGGTACTCGGTGACCTCGAATGCGGGGTCGGGCAACGCCTTTCGGTCGAGCTTTCCGCTGGCGCCGAGCGGGAACTCGGGCAGCACTATCAGTGTCGACGGAACCATGTACTCCGCCAGACGGCCGCGTAGCGCCGACAGAACGGCTCCGGTGTCGACCGACACCCCCGTAGGGACCACGTATCCGACGAGTTGGTCGCGGCGGACCACGACTACGGCTTGAGAGACCGACCGCTGCGCGAGCAGCGCCGTTTCGATCTCACCCAGTTCGATGCGCAGGCCGCGCAACTTGACCTGGAAGTCGGAACGTCCGACGTATTCGAGCTCGCCGTCGCGATTCCAGCGCACGACGTCGCCGGTGCGGTACAGCCGCGCGCCGCCATCGGCGAACGGGTGAGCGACGAACCTGTCCGCGGTCAGGTCGGGGCGTCCCACATAGCCGCGCGCGAGCTGGGTGCCGGCGAGATAGAGCTCACCTGCAACACCGACCGGGGTGGGATGCAGTCGCGAATCCAGTACGTAGACAGCGGTGTTCCACACCGGAGCACCGATCGGCATGACGTCGGAGTCCGAATCCGTGACCGCGTGGTACGTCACGTCCACGGCAGCCTCGGTCGGTCCGTACAGGTTGTGCAGTTCCACCGACGCGACCGCACGCCGCAGTGCGCGAGCGGTGGTCGGTGGTAGCGCCTCGCCGGAGGCGAACATCAGCCGGAGCGAGGCTCCCGCGCTGCGACGCCGCTCGACTTCGGGTACGAACACCGACATCATCGACGGCACGAAGTGCACCACCGAAACGCGTTCGCGTGCAATGACATCGAGCAAGTAGATGGGATCTCGGTGACCGTCGGGAACGGCGATCACCACCGAGGCACCGACCTGAAGCGCCCAGAAGAACTCCCACACCGACACGTCGAAAGTGGACGGCGTCTTCTGCAGCACCACGTCGCGTGGAGTCAGGGCGTATTCGCCCTGCATCCACAGCAGTCGGTTGACGATCGCGTCGTGCGACACCCCGACACCCTTGGGACGGCCCGTCGAACCCGACGTGAAGATGACGTACGCGAGGTTCAGCGAACGCAGTGGGGCGCATCGGTCGCTGTCGCGCAACGGTTCCGAGGACAGGTTCGAAGTGTCGAGCGTGTCGATGTCGATCGTGTCGACGTCGGGGAATTCGACGTGATCGCGCACGGTGGACAACACCCGGATCGGTGCCGCGGTGGCCACGATGTAGTCGTTGCGATCCGCCGGTTGGGTCGGGTCGATCGGCACGTATCCGGCCCCGGCCTTGACGATCGCGTACATGCCGACGAACAGGTCGAGGCTGCGGGCGATCGCGAGGCCGACCAACGTGTCGGGCCCGACGCCCAGCGAGACCAGATGGCGCGCAAGACGGTTGACGCGTGCATCGAACTCGGCGTACGTCAGCCGCTCACCCTCGAAGACCAGCGCAGTTGCGTCCGGGGTCAGGGCGACCTGTCGGTCGAACAGGTCCACCAGAGTGATGTCGGCGGGGACCTCGTGTTCGGTGTCGTTCCATTCGGCCACCACGCGGTCGTGCTCGCCGTCGTCGAGCAGATCGATGTCGCCGACGGCCACCGACGAATCGGCCACCACGGCCGTGAGCATCCGTACGAACCGGTCGGCGAACCCGCGAACGGTCTCGGCATCGAAAAGGTCTGTCGCGTAGGTCAGTTCGGCGGCCATGCCCTGTCCGCGGCCGTCCAGTCCGATCGACTCGGTCACGGTGAGCTGCAGGTCGAACTTGGCGATTTCGGCATCGAGGGCGACGCTGTCCACCGACAGGCCCGGCAGGTCGACGTGTGTTCGGGTGAGGTTCTCGAACGAGAGCATGACCTGGAACAGCGGGTGTCGAGCTTGCGACCGCGACGGGTTGAGGACCTCGACCAGACGCTCGAACGGTAGATCGGCGTGGCCGAAGGCTCCGAGCGCGACTTCGCGCGCGCGGCCGATCTGTTCGGAGAACGTGCGTCCGGAGTCGATGTCGGTGCGCAGAACGAGCGTGTTGACGAACATGCCGACGACGTCGTCGAGCGCTGCGTCACCGCGGCCGGCGACCGGAGTACCGATGGCGATGTCCTCGGTGCCCGACAGTCGGGCCAGAAGCACGGCCAGTGCGGCGTGGACGACCATGAACAGCGATGCGTTGTGGGTGTGCGCCAGAGCGGACAGGCCCTGGTGCACATCGGCAGGCACGTCGAATCCGATGGAGGAGCCCTGGTAGGACTGGCGACTGGGGCGCGGCCGGTCGGTCGGCAGATCGAGCTGGTCGGGTAGGCCGGCGAGGATGTCGGCCCAGTAGTTCACCTGACCGGAGATCAGCGACTGCGGATCGTCCTCGGAGCCCAGAACCGAACGCTGCCACAGGCTGTAGTCGGCGTACTGCACTTCCAACGGCATCCAGGCCGGGTTCTCCCACGCGGTGCGCGAGGCGTAGGCGATCATGATGTCTCGGGCCAGCGGTCCCATCGACCAGCCGTCAGCCGAGATGTGGTGCACCACCATGGCGATCACGTGTTCGCGTGGGCCGATCTCGAACAGTCGCGCCTGGATCGGAACGTTGACGGTCACGTCGAACGTCGTCGACGCGAGCGCGAAGACCTGTCGCTGAATGTCGGCTGCCGAGGTCGGAATCGGCATCAGGTTCGGCACCGTCTGAGCGGCGTCGAGAATGGACTGCTGCGGTCCGTGCGCGGTGTCCGGATAGACGGTGCGCAGCGACTCGTGCCGGTCGATCACATCCATGATGGCGACCTGCAGCGCGGCGACATCCAGGTCGCCGGTCAGCTTCAGCGCGAACGGAATGTTGTATGCGGCGGAGTCGACGTCGAACCGGTTGAGGAACCACATGCGTTGCTGCGCAAGAGACAACGGGATGCGCTCCGGACGGACGGTCGCGACGAGTGCAGTCCGGCCGCCCTCCCCCGCCGCCTGTTCGACGCGCACCGCGAGCAGTGCAACCGTCGACGCCTCGAACAGCATGCGCACCGGCACGGTGGCGTCGAGCGCCACTCCGAGCCGCGAGACCACCTGGGTGGCGATCAGCGAGTTACCGCCGAGCTCGAAGAAGTCGTCGTCCAGTCCTACCCGCTCGACGCCGAGGACCTCGGCGAAGACGTCGGCGACGATCTCTTCGATCGGTGTCGTCGGTGCGCGGAAATCTCGCACCTCGAACACCGGCGCAGGCAGTGCGCGCCGGTCCAGCTTTCCGTTGACCGTCAGCGGAATCGTCTCCAGCGCAACGAACGCCGACGGAACCATGTACTCCGGCAACAGTTCGGCGATACCGGTTCGCAGATCTTCGAGGTCGAGGGTCGGCCGACCGTTCGCCACCGCCGAGACCACGTAGGCGACCAACCGGGCCGCCCCGGGCGAATCCTCACGGACGACGACGGCGGCCTGGGTGACGGCGGGGTGCGCGGTGACCGCGGCCTCGACCTCGCCCAACTCGATTCGGAAGCCGCGCACTTTGACCTGATCGTCGGAGCGGCCCAGATATTCGAGTTCGCCCGACGCGTTCCACTGCGCCAGATCGCCGGTGCGGTACAGCAACGACCCGGCATCGGAGCCGGAGGCGAACGGATCGGCCACGAACCGCACCGCGGTGAGCGGTGCGCGTCCCAGGTATCCGCGCGCCAATTGTCCACCGGCAACGTACATCTCGCCGGGCACCCCGACCGGGACCGGATGGAGCCGGGTATCGAGAACAAAGACGCGCAGCCCTGCGATCGGCTTGCCGACCACCGATGCGGTCGTTGCGACGGACGCCGAGCCCAGCGCCTGATACGACACGTGCACCGTGGTCTCGGTGATGCCGTACATGTTGATCAGCTGCGGTGCACGATCGCCGTGCCGCTCGAACCAGCCGCTCAATCGACGCTGTTCGAGGGCCTCGCCGCCGAAGATCACGTAGCGCAGAGACAGCTCGGTGCCGGTCGACGCCGCCGTGCGATCGGCCTCGGACAGTTGGTAGAACGCCGACGGAGTCTGGTTGAGCACCGTCACTCGTTCGTCCACGAGCAGCTGATGGAACGCCTCGGGTGAGCGCGAGGTGAAGTAGTCGACGACCACCAGAGTGCCGCCGTACAGCAACGGACCCCACAGTTCCCACACCGAGAAGTCGAACGCGTAGGAATGGAACATCGTCCACACGTCGTCGGCTCCGAAGCCGTAGACCGCATCGGTGTTCGCGAGCAGCCGAACCACGTTGCGGTGCGGCACCAGAACACCCTTGGGGCGACCGGTCGACCCCGAGGTGTAGATGACGTAGGCGACGTTGGTGGGGCGAAGCGGGCGAATGCGATCGGTGTCGGTCACCGGTGCGTCCGAGATCGACGACAGATCGACCGTGTCGATGTCGACGAACGTTGCGCCGATGCGGGATTCGACGTCCGCGGGCAGCTCGATCGGGTCCGTTCCCGAGAAGAGAATCGATGTCGGACGCGCATCGTCGAGCATGTACTCGACGCGGTCCAGCGGGTAGCTCGGATCGACGGGGAGGTAACCGCCACCGGCCTTCACCACCGCGACCAGCGCGACGACGAGTTCCGCCGACCTCGGTAGGGCGACCGCGACGAGGCTCTCGGGGCCCACGCCGTGCGAGATCAGTACGCGAGCAAGGCGATTGGTCCGAGCATCGAACTCGGCGTACGTCAGCGACGTGTCGCCGAAGCGCACGGCCACTCCGTCCGGCTGTGCCGAGGCCGCAGCGTCGAGCAGGTCGATCAACGTCACGTCGCGAGAGACGTCCGGCCCGGACACGTTCCAGGTGGACACGACGGACTCGTATTCGGCGGCGTCCACGATGTCGACGTCGCCGACCGGAACCGACGCGTCGGTGGTGACTGCGTCCAGAATCTCGAGGAAGCGTTGCGCGAAGCTGTCGACCAGCTCGGCGTCGAACAGATCGGTCGCGTACTCGAACACCGCATCTATACCCGCGGCAGTTCCGTCGACCTGATGCTCGGTGAGCCACAGCTGGAGGTCGAATTTCGCTATCGGGACGTCGAATTCGGCGGCCACGGCGCGGAGCCCGCCGACGGTGAGTTCACGAGACATGGCCGATTCCAGGGAGAGCGCTACCTGGAACAACGGGTGCCGTGATGTCGAGCGGACCGGATTGAGAACCTCGACCAGGCGCTCGAACGGAACGTCGGCATGCGCGAACGCCGACAGGTCCGTGTCGCGGACGCGAGCGAGCAGCTGCTCGAACGACAGTGCCGGATCGACATCGGTACGAAGTACCAACGTGTTGACGAACATTCCGACTAGGTCGTCGAGTGCAGGCTCACCGCGACCGGCCACCGGCGCGCCGATGGCGATGTCGGTGGTGCCGCTCAGTCGAGCCAGCAACAGCGCGTACGCCGACTGCATCACCATGAACAGCGACGAGTTGTTCGCGCGGGCGAGATCGGCCAGAGCACTGTGCAACCGGGCCGGAATCTCGATGCGCAGCTTGCTGCCTGCGTTGGACGACACGGCGGGGCGAGGCCTACTCGACGGCAGCGCCAGCTGATCGGGTAGATCCTCGAGTGTGGCACTCCAATAAGCGATTTCGCGTGCAGCGAGCGAATGCGGATCGGTTTCGGGACCGAGTACCGCACGCTGCCAGAGCGCGTAGTCGGCGTACTGGACCTCGAGCGGCGTCCACTCGGGAGCACGGCCCTGTATCCGGCTCGAGTAGGCCAGCAGGACGTCGCGCGCCAACGGTCCGAAGGAGGCTCCGTCGGCAGCGATGTGGTGCAGGACCATCGCCAGTTCGTACTCGGTGGGCGACATCTCGAACAGCGCGATTCGGAACGGCGTGTCGATCGTGACGTCGAAGCCCTGGGCCACCAACTCGTGCAGTCGGCCACCGAGCTCGTGCCGTTCGATGCGGATCGGGGTGATCGTGGCCGGTGTCCTGGCCGCGTTGAGCACGACCTGCTCGGGCGATCCGTCCACTTCCGGGTACACCGTGCGCAGCGTCTCGTGTCGTTCCACGACGTCCGCGAATGCGGCCGACAGGGCACTCACGTCGAGTGGACCGCTCAGATGGACCGAGAACGGCAGGTTGTACACCGCAGTGGCCGGATCGAACCGGTTGAGGAACCACATGCGTTGCTGTGCAGGCGAGAGTGGGATGCGCTCGGGGCGTTCCCGGGATTCGAGGATCGGGGTGTCGGATCCGCGGCCGGCAGCCGACTCGGCCCGGGCAGCCAGTGCGCCGACGGTGGGGGCCTCGAACAGCTCGCGCACTCCCAGGCGTACTCCGAGTGCGCCGCCGACTCGTGTCACCAACTGTGTGGCGATCAGCGAGTTGCCGCCGAGCTCGAAGAAGTCCTCGTCCAGACCGACCTTGGACGCGCCGAGCAGGTCCTCGTAGATTCCGGCGACGACGTATTCCGCGCGGCTCTGCGGTGCTCGGTACTTCTTGGCGCTGGTGAACACCGGCTCCGGCAACGCTTTTCGATCGAGCTTTCCGCTGGTGTTGAGCGGCAGTGCATCGAGCACGACCACTGCTGCGGGAACCATGTAGGACGGCAGCGCATGCCCGGCGAATTCGATGGCCTCGGCGGAGTCGATGGACTTCCCCGGCCCGGCGACGACGTAGGCGACGAGTTGGTCGCCGGTGACCGTCTGCACGACCAATGTCACTGCCTGCGAGATGGATTCGTGTGCGAGCAGCACGGTTTCGATCTCGCCCAGCTCGATGCGCTGGCCACGGAACTTCACCTGGAAGTCGGTGCGTCCGATGTAGTCCAGCACTCCGTCGCTGCGCCACCGAACGAGGTCGCCGGTGCGATACATCCGCTCTCCGGCGTCGCCGAAGGGGTTGGCCACGAACCGATCCGAGCTCAGGTCGGGGCGACCCACGTAGCCCCGCGCCAGCTGGACGCCCGCGAGGTAGAGCTCGCCCGCTTCTCCCACCGGAGTGGGTCGCAGCCGGCTGTCCAGTACGAAGGCGCGGGTGTTCCACTCGGGCACACCGATCGGGACGGTTCGCGTGTCCTGTGGGCTGCTCTCGTGGTACGTCACCGAGACCGCCGCCTCGGTGGGACCGTAGAGGTTGTGCAGTCCTGCGGCGCAGACGGATCGGAATGCTGCTGCCGTCTCGACCGGAAGCGCCTCGCCGATCACGAAGACGTGACGCAGCGAAGCACAGGTGTTGGCCGGCGCGTTGGCGACGAACACGGTCAGCATCGAGGGCACGAAGTCGGTGACCGTGACGCGATGCTCGGCGATCCTGTTCGCCACATAGACCGAGTCGCGATGCCCGTCGGGGGTGGCGAGCACCATCGTCGCGCCCACTCGCAGCGGCAGGAAGAAACCCCACAGCGAGACGTCGAACGTCGTCGCCGTCTTCTGCAGATAGACGTCGGTGGTATCCATCGGATACTCCGCCAGCATCCACTCCATCTGATTGTGGATGGCGGCGTGCTCCACGGCGACGCCCTTCGGGCGGCCGGTGGAGCCGGAGGTGTAGATGACGTACGCGGTGTTCGAAACACGAAGCGGCGCAATCCGTTCCGCGTCTCCGACCGGAGCGGACGACCGGGCGGACAGGTCGACCAGATCGACGGCGACCGTCTCGGTGCCCTCGGGCAGCGACACGTCGTCACGCGACGAGATCAGTACGCACCGAGGCTGCGCGGAATCGAGGATGTAGGCCGTGCGTTCGGCAGGATGATCCGGGTCGATCGGTACCCACGCTCCGCCTGCCGCCACGATGGCGTACATGCCGACCACGAGATCGAACGAGCGTCGAATGGACAATCCGACGAGAGTCTCCGGGCCGACGCCCATGTCGATCAGATGGCGAGCGAGGCCGTTCACCCGCGCCGACAGTTCTCCGTAAGTCAGGACGTCGCCCTCGTACACCAGAGCCGTGGCGTCGGGACGAGCTGCCGCAGCAGCCTCGAATGCGGTGAGCAGAGTGCTGGGCGTGGTCTCGTGTTCGGTGTGGTTCCACTCGGAGACGACCAGTGCGCGCTCGGATCCGTCGGTCAGAGCCAGGTCCCAGACGAGGTCCGTCGGGGCTGCTGCCACGAAACGGCTGAGGAAGTCGACGAACCGCTCGTGATTGCGGCCGGACTGATCGGGGCCGTAGAGGTTGGGGTTGGACTCGAAGTCGATGTGGGTCGTGGCCCCGGCGACGCTCGTGTAGAGGTTCAGTCCGAAGTCCTCGATGAGGCCGGTGGAGAGGATGTTGATCCCGCCGACCATCGATCCCAGGCGCACCTCGCCGAAGAACAGCATGATGTTGACCCAGGGACCGAAGAACGCAGCTTGACCGCTTGCGCCGCCGGCGTCGCGGCGAATGTCCTCGTGCCGGTACCGCTGGTGGCGCAGTGCACCGGAGACTTCGGCGTTGACGCGCGCCAGCATCGTTTCGACGGTGGTGTCGCCCGAGACGTCGAACCGCAGCGGCACCACGTTGGACACCATGCCGCCGGAGCGGCGCAGAACCGCGGTGGTTCGCGCAGTCACCGGCAGTGACAGCACGACGTCCTCGCGGCCGGTCATCTGGGCCAGATACGCCGCGAACGCGGCGATGACGATGGTCGCCATCGTCGTGTCGGTCTCGGCGCGCAGGGCATCGAGACTGCTCATCGTGTCGGTAGACAGAGCGGTGCTGTCGATCTGACTCTTCGGGGCCGGCGGAGCGGTGTGTCCGGCGAGGGTGGTGACTCCGTCGATTCCGTCGATCCGCGACGCCCAGTATTCGCGATCGGCCTGAAAGCGGCTCGAATCGCGGTAGGACATCTCGATGTCGTAGACCTTGGTCAGATCCGAGGCCAGGTTCTTCGTCGGTTCGGTGCCCTCGACCTCGGACGTGTACAACTCCGCAGCGCGGTTCATGAAGGTCACGGCACCGAAGCCGTCGAGAACGACGTGGTGCACGCGCTCGTACCAGAACCAGACATCGTCCTCGATACGCAAGACGGTGGCGGCGATCAGTCGATCGCGAAGAATGTCGATCGGAGCGCTGTAATCGGCGTGCATCCACTCGAGGGCGGCCGCGCGAGGGTCGTTCTCGCCGCGCAGATCCACCAGTCCGAGCGAGTCGTCCAGGGTGGGGTCGACGATCTGTCGTGGCTCCGCGTCGATCTCGGTGATACGGACGAAACCGGACTGCAGTTCGAGGGCTGCGCGCGACGATGCGCGCCGCAACAGTTCGACGTCGAGATCACCGCGCAGCTCGACGTACTGCGCGATGTTGGCGGGTACCGAGGGGTCCACGTGCTGCGCGAACCACATCCCCAATTGGGCCGGTGACAGTGGGAACGAGGGATGCTGCCGACTGTCGACTCCCGTGTCGTCGTCTCCAGCACCTTCCACACCTAGCGGGTCCAATCGATTCCTCTCTTTCCCACAATCACACGCGCCCCCACCGGCCGCCGAAGCGGCGGACAACGATGGGCACCGAACACATCGAGCAAGCTGACTACGTCGATCTCTATTTTCTCACCATGAACAACTCGGAAGTTACCTTTCAGTACTTATCCGTCGAGATGGGCCGGACCGTTACATGCCCAGCACGCGTCGAGAGCACCCGCCCCCGTACGTGCAGAACCGGTGGCTGGATTCGGCACCCGGCCAATCTACAGGCCCTCACGCGCGGAGTTCGTCGGTTGTCACGCCGTCATGTCGAAAGCGGCAATCACCTTGGTAGGTACCAAACGAACGATCAATTCGCCCGGAACTCCATTGCGTCTGCCGAACTCCTCCCCTCTGTCGCGGCCCATGTACCGCGCTCCGATCTCGGTGGCCGTACGCACCAGTTCTCGGGGATCCTCGTCGATCGAGGCAACGCCCTGCACCTGCACGAACCCGTACGGCGGCTCTTCGAGATCGACGGTCAACACGATCCGAGGGTCTCTGCGGATCGCTCGCCCCTTGGCGGTATCGGCTCCGGTGTTGAACACGATGGAATCGTCCTCGACGACAAACCAGATCGGGGCGACCAGGGGCCGTCCGTCCGAAGCGAGGTAGCCGACCTTTCCGGTGCGGGTACCTGCCGACAGAAACTCTCGCACGCGTGGATCGGTGAAAGACGTCATCGACGTCACGCTACTCGGCCGGACCGACAGGTTCACGTCACCGACGAACTCGGCCAGGACGTGCCGCTCGATCGACGATGCTGTGCCGGGCACCGTCCGCATATCTCGCGCGTCGAATCGACGATCTCCTGCACGAGATCGCGGAGGGGCTTCGTCGATACGGCCCTCTCAGCGACCCAACGTCGCTCCGATCAGAATCAATCTCATCGCTCGCTCCGTGGCATCGGTCAGAAACTCGGCACCTCGTTCGAGCGCTTCGACCAGTTCGACCGGCGAGGGCAGAATGCCTGCGAAGGCGTCGATACCCGAGTCGTAATTGGCCCGGGCATCGAGACCGATGGTGCCCGCGAGCGCCACCACTGGTTTGCCGTGGAGCTTCGCTCGGCGCGCGACCTCCGTAGGGATCTTGCCCTTCGGCGTCTGCTTGTCGATGGAACCCTCGGCGGTCAACACCAGATCGGCCGTCGCGATGAGGCTGTCGAGATCGACATGATCGAGCATCACCTCGAAGCGCGGTAGGAGCTCTGCTCGCAGGACTGCAGCCACGCCGGCACCCATCCCGCCGGACGCCCCCGTGCCCGGCCCGGTGCGCAGGTTCAGGCCCGAGGGCCGTGTCGACACGTCACGCTCGAGCACCTCGGCCCAGCGGTCCATCGCAGCCGACAGAACCTCCACTTGCCCCGGAGTGGCACCCTTCTGCGGTGCGAAGACCCGGGCGACTCCCCCCGGTCCACACAGAATGTTGTGCGGATTGCATGCGACCCTGATCTCCACACCGCTTCCCGGAGTCAGACGTGGATCGAGACCGGACACATCGATGTGATCGAGACGGACCAACTCGCCTCCGCCGTCACCCAATTCGAGGCCTTCGGCATCGAGGAGTCGCACTCCGAGTGCTTGGAGCAAACCTGCGCCGCCGTCCGAAGTACCGGAATCACCGCAGCCCAAAAGAATTCGTTCGGCACCGTAATCGAGGGCGGCGCGGATGAGCTCACCGACTCCGCGGCTCGTGGTGATCGTCGGGTCACGCATATCTCGCGGAACCAGCGACAGGCCGGCCGCCGCTGCCATCTCCACGACCGCTGTGATCGGCCCGTCGGTTCCCAGGAGAGCGAAATGGGACGCCACCGGCGTGCCGACCGGCCCGGTCACGACGGCGTCGATCACCTTTCCCAGGGTGGCACCGGCAAGTGCGCGGGCAGACCCTTCACCCCCGTCGACCAGGGGAACCGAGCTGACGATGGCACCGGGCACCACCCGGCGGATACCTGCACCGATAGCCACTGCGACCTCGTCGGCACCGAGGGATTCCTTGAACCCGGACGGGGCGACGACGAAGCGGAGAGGAGTTGAAGAGGGCATGGTGATCGTGTCCTTGTCGGAAGTCGGAGATCAGGAGATGGGAGTGCCGAGCAGAGGCCACACGGCCACGGCGAAGAACAGCACGGTCACTGCGGTCAGCGGCGCGAGGAACGCGGACAGCCGCAGCAGGTCCTTCGGTGAATATGTATCCACACCTTCGGCTTTGGCGAAGATCGCCACTGGCTTCGCCGAGGACGGCATGGTGTGGCAGAAGCCTGCCGCAGCCGTCGAGGCGAAGGCCGCGGCCACTGGATCGATGCCGAGCGCCACAGCCGTGGTGACGACGAGTGGAACCAGCACGGACGAACGGGCCGAGCGAGATTGGATGAGAAGATGTGACGCCACGGACAGAACGATCACCACTGCAATGAACACCCAGGGCGGGGCCGATCCGATCGGGACCACCGTGAACAGCCCGTCCGAGAGCCACCCTGCCGCACCGGACGTCGTCAGCGCGGTCCCGAGGGCCAGCGTCGCCGCCATGAACAGCAGCAGCGACCACGGCACCGTCGACAGCGCCTTGCCGAAATCGGTGGTACCGAAACGCGGAGAGGTGGAGATCAGTGCACCGAGCAGGGCGATGATGGCGGGGTGCACGCCGTGCAGCGGTTCCGAGCACCACAGCACGATGACGACGGCCAGCAACGTCGCGGCCCGGTTCTCCGCGATGGTCAGCGGTCCCGTCACCGGGGTGGGAAGCCGCGACGCCATGTCGGATACGTTCACCGCCAGTGGGATTCGGCGATCCTCACGATCGGTGAACAGCAGCAGTACGAGTTCGGCCGCACAGTGGCTACTGACCACGGCCAGCGGCACACCGAGCAACAACCACGCGGTGAAGCTGATGCCGGTGCCCGTCGCACTTTCGAGCACCTGGCTGGTGATCAGATGTGCCCCCGCGCCGATGAGGGTCGCCACAGCGGACAGCAGGATGACGGTGGGAAACAGGATTGCCAACGCCCGCACCACCCGCTTGCGCTCGGCGAGCGCCTGCGCCAACGCCAAGAACACCGGCAGCGCAAGTGCCGCACGACCCGAGGTGGCAGGAATTGCGAATGCCGTCACGATCAGTGCAGACGTCACCAAATGGGCGAGCTGGCGTACGCTGCCCGCACCGCTGACGATGAACACCGCTGCGCGCGTTGCCAAACCGGACTCGCGAACTCCAGCGGCGATGATGAACGCCGCGATGAGAAGCCAGATGGTCTCTTCGCCCAGAGTGTCGAACAAGGCGTCGGTGCTGACTACACCTGTCAGTACCAGAGCCAGTGCGGCACCGAGTGCGACGTAGGTGTCGTCGATCTTGGTGAACACCCAGAGGGCGACAGCTGCCGAGAAGACGACGAGCGTCGTCCGTCCCGCGCTCGGCAACCCTTGCGCCGCGCCGGCGAGCACGGCCAACAGCACCAGCAGTGCAACCGAACTGACGACGAGCTGAACCACCCGGCGGGTCCACAGATCGCGAAAGCGCCACGCCCGCATCGGTTGCGGAAGGGGAGGTGGCTGCGTCCTGAAGCTGACCGTGTTCATGATTACCAGTCTGGAGCCGACCGATGAAACGCCGATGAACAGTCCATGAGCGTTCTTTCATGAGCGGTTCTGCTCAGGCCAGGCGGTACCCCATCCCGCGCACCGTCTCGATTCGATCGGAGCCGATCTTCTTGCGCAGCATACGAACGTAGACGTCGACGACGTTGGAGCCGGGGTCGAAATCGTATCCCCATACGTGACTGAGGATCTGCTCACGAGAGAGGACCTGCCGTGGGTGACGCAGAAACATCTCGAGCAGAACGAACTCGCGCGATGTCAGCGACACCACCACACCGTTCACCACGGCACGTCTGGTGTGCAGATCCACAGCCAGAGAGCCTGATTCCAGAACGGAGACCGAGGGCTCTCGGTCACCGCCACGCAGCCGCAGTCGAACACGTGCAAGCAGCTCCTCGAACCGGAACGGCTTGGTCATGTAGTCGTCCGCTCCCCCTTCGAGGCCGGTCACGGTGTCGCGCACCGAGTCCCGGGCCGTCAGGATGATCACAGGAATACCGACACCGGTGCCTCGTAGCGATTCGATCACCTCGAACCCGTCCTTGCCCGGCAGGCCCAGATCCAGAACGACGAGATCGAAGTCTCCGGTCGTCGCATAATCGATCGCGGAGATGCCGTCGGCCACGGTGGTCGTGGTGAAACCGTTGGCCCGTAAACCCTTTTCGATGAAGGACGAGATGCGGACGTTGTCCTCGGCGATCAATATTCGGCTCATCGTCGGTCTCTCATCGTGCCGGCAGGTCCAATCCGAAGGTCGCACCCGCACCGGGTCGACTGTCGAGCGTCGCGGCACCGTGGTGCCCGTCGGCAATTGCTCGCACGATGCTCAGCCCCAGCCCTGCGCCGCCACTGTCCGAGCGACGCGAGCCACTGCTTCCGCGGGCGAACCGTTCGAAGATGGTCGACGCATCCACGCTGGACACACCGGGCCCGGTGTCGCTCACCCACAACCGAACTCGGTCCAGGGCGAGCTCCGAGCCCACGACGATCCGGTCACCGGTCCGGGTGTGCGACACCGCATTCTGCGCCAGCTGAAGCACTGCCTGCGTGACTCGCTGCGGATCGACCCGCACCGAGCCCGTACCGACGTGCCCCAGAATCCAATCGCGGTCGGCCAGCGCTCGCACCTTGGCGTCGATGTCGCGCGTGAGGATCTCGAGATCGACCGGTTGCTTGCGGACGAAATCCGGCCGCTCGGCTTTGGCAAGGATCAACAGGTCCTCCACGATCCGGTTCATCCGGTCCAACTCGTCGGTGACGAGCCGAACCGTCTCTTCACGCTCGTGTGGGTCCTCACCCATCAGTTCCAGATGCCCACTGACGATCGTGATCGGCGTACGTAGCTCATGGCTCGCGTCGTCCACGAATTGTCGCTGCGCGGCGAACGCGGACTCCAGCCGGTCGAGCATGTCGTTGAACGTGTCCGCGAGCTCGGCGACGTCGTCGCGGCCCTCCACCTCGATCCGCCTGGACAGATCGTCGGTGGTGATCTGGGCCGCGGTCCGGCGAACGAGACGTACGGGCGCAAGAATCTGCCCGGCCACCACCCAAGCGATACCGCCGGTGAACAGAAGTGCCATGAGCGATACCCCGACAACTACACGAATGGTGTTGGACACGTCTGCGCGCTCACGGTCGACCAGGATTCCGATAGCGAACGTCCCGGCCTGGCCCCCGCCGGAAGGTTCGGCCACCTGTTTCGCCCAGATGACTTCTCCCTCCGAGGTCGGTGTCGATCCCACGCTGTCGGGTGAGTCCACGATGGCCGATACGACAGCGGCGTCGGCGACCAGATCCCCCGGACCGCCGCGCTCCTGACGCAGGAGTCGATCGGTGTATCCGAACAAGATCTCGTCGTCGTCCGGGTACTGACGCTGCAGGTGCAACTGGAGCAGATCTGCCACATTGCCGAACGGCAGACCGTCGTCCGGGTCACGGCCGGTCGCCGCGAACTCGCTGAACTCGCTGATCTCCTGCTCGAGCGCCACTGCGGTGTCTCGCTCGACGTCCGCGAGGAGGATCGTTCGCACTGCAACGCCGACGGCCAGCATGGCCAACGCCATCACGAACAACAGCCAGCCGAGGATGCGCACCCGTGCCGGAACTCGGCTTCCCACCCGGGGGCGACGAATCGCAGGCTCGCGCTCGAGTCCCGTCGGCGCGAGCACCTCGGTGCGGGCGTTGCTGCCGTCGATCATCTTTTCGGTCGAGTTCACCCGTCGTCATCTTCCGCATCGTCGTCGCCACCCACATCGTCCTGGTTGCCGACGTCGTCGTCATCATCCCCGTCCGGCAGAACCACCACGGGCGGCGGGGCCGGCACGACGATGGATTGCGGTGCTGATGGCGGAACGGCTGGAGCATTCCCGACCGACGGCCCCGTGTCGGTAGGAGCGCCTGCGGTGATGGGTGGGGCTGCGGTCGCCGGTGGGGCTGCGGTCGCCGGTGGGGCTGCGGTTGTCGACGGGGCAGCAGTCGTCGATCTGGCTGCGCCCGACGTCTGAGGTGCACCGCTCGACGTCGCGACTCCGACGGTGACGCGCGGCTCGAAGCTCGGTGGCTGCGGGGCGTCGGCCAGCACGGTGCTCGCGAGCGCGACGCCTACCGGCACGATCACCACACCCGCCAGGACTGCAATCTTGGGTGCGAACTTCACACCGCCACACTCCCTCCGGTGCGTGAGACGACGATGAAGGCGACATGAGTAAATTTTCATGTCCGCGATCGGACCGAACCTCGACGGCATACGGGTCCCGCCGAGCCGGGTGCTATACCGCAGCTGCGTGTGTCAGCGTGCCTGCACAGACCGTTGCCCTGATCTCCGTCTCCGCCAGATCGTGCACCGAGCGATGCACCGGGTGCTCCTCGAGAACGACGATGTCCGCGACGACCCCGACGCGGAGCGCACCGCGGCCGCCGCTCGCCGCCTGCAGTGCCGCGCCGAGAGGAACCGATTCCTCGGCACGCCACGGCGGCCGGTCGTCGTCGGTTCGGAATACCGCGGCCGCAACGCCTGCCAGGGGCTCCGGCGGACTCACCGGAGCGTCGGAACCGAAGAGAAGCGTGGCACCGCTTCGATGGAGCGACCCGTAGCCGTAGGCCACCGAGCGCCGACCTGCCCACAGATTCTCGGCGATGTCGCGGTCGGCCATGGCGTGCTGCGGCTGCACCGACGCCGCAACGCCCAGCGACGCGAAGCGTGCGATGTCTTCGGGGACGAGCTGCTGCGCGTGTTCGATACGACCTCCGCAACCGGCCCGCGCGAACGCATCGAGCGCAACGCCGTTCGCCCGGTCACCGATCGCATGGACAGCAGAGGTGATTCCGCCGCGAGCCGCGCGAGCGACGAGCTCGAACAGTCCGTCGCGGGTCTCGAGCAACAGTCCGTAGGCGTTGTCACCGTCGACGCCCGGATAGCGATCGTGACAGCAGGCCGTTCTGGTGTTCAGCGAGCCGTCGAGCATGACCTTCAGCGGTCCGCGCCTGATCATGTCCGAGACGGCCGAGACGTCGCCGGTGCGCTCCCCTCGATCGAGCGCTTCGTCGAGCCACTGCGGCCACACCGTGGTGGCCACGCGCACTGCGGGAGATCCGGCCGACAGGCGTCGATCCCAGACCGTCCGGTTGTCCGCGAACTCGAAATCGACGACGCCGGTCACTCCGCGGACCGCCAGTGCCGCGGTGGCGTCGAGCACAGCTCGGTCCAACTCGGCCGGGTCCTCCAAGGCCTCCAGCGCCATGACGGCCTCGAGGCCGTCGACGTCACGAAGCACTCCGGTGGGATGGTCGATACCGAGATCGCGCAGCAGCGCCGGACTCAGCCACAGCGTGTGCAGGTCCATGCTCGTCAACGCCACACGCACACCGGGCAGCGCGTTCTCGAGCAGGTCCTTGTGTGGTTCGTCGGGCCACTGCGCGTCCCGAAACCCGTTGGCGCGCACTACGGAATCGCCTGCTGTGCGCGCATAGGGAAACACCAGTGCCACGGCATCGGCCGCCGACGAGGCCGGCCCGACGTCGATACGCCGCCGCGCCGCTGCCCATTGCGTCAGATGAACATGACTGTCCACGAAACCCGGCAGGGCCACTCCCCCCGCCCCGTCGACGACCTCGACGCCGCGGGTGCGATCGCTACCGGCCGGGGTGATGGACCCGATGGTCGAGCCGACGAGTTCGATGTCGAAGAGCACGCCGGAATCATCCAGTGCGACATTGGCGATAATCACTCCTGGGACTCTAGAGCGTCGCCCCCGACGCAGGCGCGCATGCCATCCTCTAGCAATGAAGACAGAGCCTGTGGCGATGCAGACAGATCGGATCGACCCCGTCGGATATCACGCGACCGTCACGGTGCGGTGGTCGGACATGGACGCATTCGCGCACATCAATCACGCCCGGATGGTCACTCTGCTCGAAGAGGCGCGCATCGAATGGCTGCTCAGCGAGGGCGAGGCCAACGAAAGCCTGATCAAGAGTGCGTTGATCGCGAACGTCACCATCGCGTACAAGAAGCCGCTTCGGCACTCGGACGGTCCGCTCGACGTCACACTCTGGTTCGAGAAGGTACGTGCGGTCGATTTCACCATCGGCTACGAGGTACGAGCAGCGGGCGCGGCCCCGGATTCGCCGCCTGCGGTGGTGGCGACCACTCGCATGGCGATGTTCGACGTCGGGGCAGAGACTCTGCGCCGGATCGCACCCGAGGAGAAGGCCTACCTCGCGCGCTGGACTCGCTGATACTCCGCCGCACGATCTGCGAACCAGCGCACCGCCTCCGGATCGTCGACGGCACTGGTGTCGAGAGCAGTTGTCTCGGCAGCACCTTGGAACATTTTCTTGAGCGGGACTTCGAGCTTCTTACCGGTCCGCGTGTGCGGGATCGCGGGCGCTGCGACGATGTCGTCGGGAACGTGCCGCGGGGACGCCTGTGTCCTGATGACGGCAACGATGCGCTCGCGTAGCTCCGCGGTGAGCCCATCCGGGACCACCACGAACAGCGGCATCCAGTATCCCCCGTCGGGCTGTTCCATGCCGAGCACCAGGGCCTCGGTGACCTCGTCGAGAGATTCGACGGCCTGATAGATGTCTGCGCTTCCCATTCGAATCCCGTTGCGGTTCAGCGTCGCATCGGAACGACCGTGCACGACGACGCTGCCGCGTTCGGTCACGGTGATCCAGTCGCCGTGCCGTCAGATGCCCGGATAGGTATCGAAATACGCGTCCCGATAACGGGTTCCGTGGGGTTCGTTCCAGAACCGCACCGGCATGGACGGCATCGGTTCGGTGACGACCAGTTCGCCCACTGCGCCGTGCACCGACCTGCCTGCCTCGTCGAAGGCGTCTAGCGCGACCCCCAGGAACGGAACCGACAACTCGCCCGCCCAGACCGGCACGGTCCGCACTCCCCCGGCGAACGCCGACACCACATCGGTACCACCGGAGATCGAGAACACCGGTACGTGGGCTCCGACCTTCTCCGACAACCAGATCGACGACGTCGCGGGCATCGCAGACCCGGTGATCCCGATGGCGCGCAGGCTCGAAAGATCGTGATCGGCACCGGGGTGTGCGTCCGCCTTGATGCACGCGAGGACGTACCCGGGGCTGGTACCGAGGTACGTCACGCCCTGCGCGGCCGCAATGCCCCACAGCGCATCCGTTCTCGGGAACGCTGGATTTCCGTCGGTGCACACGATCGTGGCCCCGACGAGCAGACCGGCCACCTGGAAATTCCACATCATCCAGCTCGGGCTCGTGTACCAGAAGAACACATCGTCGGGTCCTAGATCCGAGTGCAGTGCAACGGATTTGAGATGCTCGAGCAGCACGCCACCATGGCCGTGCACGATCCCCTTGGGTCGTCCCGTCGTCCCCGACGAGAACACGACCCACAACGGGTGATCGAACGGCACTGCGACCGGAGCGAGCTCGCGCGGTGTCGCGGTCGCGTCCGCCCAATTCAGCCTAATCCCCGCGGTTCCCACAGTCCCCGCGCTTCCCACAGTCCCGGCAGCGTCGCCGATCGTGACCACCGTGCGTACCGTCGGCAATCCCTCTGCGAGAGTGTTCACGTCCGCATCTTTGTCGCGGAAGGCCCCTCCGTAGACGTACCCGGACGCGGTGATCAACGCCGCGGGATCGAGCTGTCCCAATCTGTCGAGTGCTGCCGCCGCCGAGTAGTCCTGCCCGCACGCAGCCCACACCGCGCCCAGACTTGCTGTCGCCAGGAAGGCGATGACCGCCTCGGGCACGTTCGGCAGGTATCCGACGACGCGGTCGCCGCGTCGGACGCCCGCGTCGGACAGGGTGCCCGCCAACGCACCGGCCTGGGCGATCATCTCGGACCACGTGACGGTCCGGGTCGAACCGTCCTCGGAGGCATGAACGATGGCGGCTCGATCTCCTCGAGCGTGCCGGACGACCTGATCGACGTAATTCAGCTCGACACCCGGGAACCACTGCGCCCCCGGCATACCGTGGCCCTCGAGGACCGACGCCGGCTCGATGGTGGAGCGAATGTCGAAGTAGTCCCACACGGCTTTCCAGAACGATTCGATGTCGTCGATCGACCACCGCCACAACGCTGCGTAGTCGGGCAGCGTCACCTCGTGGCGCTCCTCGACGAACCGGGTGAACTCGGTGACCCGAGCGTGCTCGACATCGGTATCGGTGGGCGTCCACAGCGCACTGGTCATGGACGTCAGTATGTCAGCCCAACGGCTGGGTTCAGATCAATCCGAGCGAGCGTTCACGCATCTCGACCTTGCGCACCTTGCCGGTGACGGTCATCGGGAACTCGTCGACGATGTGCACGTAGCGCGGAATCTTGTAATGCGCGAGGCGACCGTCGCAGAACTGCCGCACCGCGTCCGAATCCAGTGGTGCGGCACCGTCTCTGAGCTGTATCCACGCCATCAATTCCTCGCCGTACTTCTCGTCGGGCACACCGATGACCTGAGCGTCGAGGATGTCGGGGTGGGTGTAGAGAAATTCCTCGACCTCGCGGGGATAGATGTTCTCGCCGCCGCGAATCACCATGTCCTTGATGCGCCCGGTGATCGCGACGTAGCCGTCACCGTCCATGACCCCGATGTCGCCGGTGTGCATCCACCCGTCGCTGTCGATGGCCTCTGCGGTCTTGTCGGGCTGCTCCCAGTAACCGATCATCACCGAGTAGCCACGGGTGCACAGTTCACCCGCCTCGCCTCGCGGCAGTGTCTCACCGAGAACGGGGTCGACGATCTTCACTTCGAGGTGCGGTCCCACACGACCGACAGTGGACACTCGCTGCTCGATCGAGTCGTCGCTGCGAGTCTGCAGCGATACCGGCGACGTCTCGGTCATGCCGTAGCAGATGGACACCTCTGCCATTCCCATGCGTTCGATGACCTGCTTCATCACCTCTGTGGGACAGGGTGATCCGGCCATGATTCCGGTACGCAGGCTGCTCAGATCGAATTCGCCGATGTTCTCCAGTGCCAACTCGGCGATGAACATGGTCGGTACGCCGTAGAGCGAGGTGCACTTCTCATCGGCCACGGCCGTCAACGTCGCCACCGGGTCGAACGCGGGACCGGGGATGACCATCGTTGCTCCGTGCGACGTGCACGCGAGATTGCCCATCACCATGCCGAAGCAATGGTAGAACGGCACCGGAATGCAGACCCTGTCGTTCTCGGTGTAATGGCAGAGCTCGCCGACGAAGAAGCCGTTGTTCAGTATGTTGCGGTGACTGAGCGTCGCACCTTTCGGGAAACCCGTTGTACCCGAGGTGTATTGAATGTTGATCGCGTCGTCCGGGCGAAGTGTGCTCGACACGTCGGCGACCATCTGCGGAGTCTTCGCCAACGCTCGGTGCCCTCGATCGGTCATCGCTTCCCACTGAATGCTTCCGATGAAGAGGACCTCGCGCAGAGTTGCCACTTCCGGTCGCACGTCGTCGATCATGGCCGTGTAGTCGGACCCTTTGAACTCGGTGGCCGACAACAGCACCGAGACACCCGCCTGTCTCAGCACGAACTGCAGCTCGTGCGAGCGGTACGCCGGATTGATGTTGACCAGAATTGCCCCGATCTCCGCCGTCGCATATTGCGCCAGCGTCCATTCGGGGCAGTTCGGTGCCCAGATCCCTACTCGATCGCCTACTTGTACTCCGGCCACGAGAAGCCCCGCCGCCAACAACTCGACGTCCGCCGCGAACTCCGAGTAGGTCCACCGCCTGCCCGATGCGACATCGACGAGGGCATCGCGTTCGGCGTGCCGCTCGACGGTGCGATGCAGGTTTCGGCCGATCGTGTCGTCGAGTATCGCTGTGTCCGAATCGCCGCGGGCGTAACTGTCCATGAGCCTCACGGTAGTGACGCCGGTCACGGCCGGCCACCCCCGAATGGGGGTCCTACTCCAGCGTGATGACGTCCGCAGCCTCGAGCACCTCGGCGCGCGACGTGTCCTTGAGCGCGACGCCGGACCGTCCGAGCTTCCTGGCTCCGGCCAGCAGACCTGCCACGATGCGGGCCGACTGCGCGTACCCCTGCCCCTCGGGCGGGTGGATGTTGGAGATGCAGTTGCGATCGGCGTCGGTACGACCGGGCTTGGGGAGGTGCGTCAAATAGATGCCGAGACTGTCCGCGACGGACAGGCCGGGCCGCTCCCCGATGAGAACCAGTACCGTCCGCACGCCCATCGCCGCCGCGATGTGATCACCGAGCGCCACTCGGGCCTCGGTCGCAACGACCGGAGCAGCAATCGAATACCGTTCGGCAAGTTCGGTTTTCAACGCTTCCACCATGGCGACACCGTGATCGGCCAGGGCCCGGGGAGACAATCCGTCGCTCAGCACGATGCCTATCTCGTCCTCCGAATGTGCAATCGCCGACAAATCCTTCGGCTGACGACCCAGGTCCGGACGACGCAGATACTCGGCCCGGCTCGTCGCCAACGACGTCACCACCGACGGTGTACCGAGCCCCACCTGCTCCACCCGACGTACGAACTGGTCGACCTCGAGTGGCATGTGCACCGCATCTCGGGCCGCGGCGTGCGCCGAGCGAAACTCGAGCACCCGCGTCGTCGGCAACGAATCGCCGATGCGCCCCAGACCGATCCGAGCTTGGGTACTCGCCCGCAACTCACCCCAGAACTCTGCCTCGGGTCGTTCCGCAGGCGTGCTCATCGCGCACTCATCAAGGCCCGCAGCGGCGATCCCGCGGCATCGACGTCGAGGACTCGGCCGTCGGCGTCCGCCATCCCCAGCCGCGAGAGCCAGGACTCGAATTCCGGTGCGGGCCGCAGACCGAGGACCTGTCGCACGTAGAGCACATCGTGGAAGCTCAAGGACTGGTAGCCGAGCATGACGTCATCGGCTCCCGGCACAGCGATGACGAATGCGACGCCGGCCGCACCCAGCAGCGTCAGCAGCGTGTCCATGTCGTCCTGATCGGCCTCGGCGTGATTGGTGTAGCAGACGTCCACTCCCATCGGTAGTCCGAGGAGCTTGCCGCAGAAGTGGTCTTCGAGGCCTGCCCTGATGATCTGCTTGCCGTCGTACAGGTACTCGGGCCCGATGAATCCGACCACGGTGTTGATCAGCAGCGGCTCGAGATCACGGGCCACCGCGTACGCACGCGTCTCGAGGGTCTGCTGATCGACGGGCCGGTCGCCTGTACCGATGTGCGCGCCTGCCGACAGCGCCGAACCCTGGCCCGTCTCGAGATACATGACGTTGTTCCCGACGGTTCCGCGGTGCAGCGATCTACCCGCCTCGTTGGCCTCACGGAGCAACGAAATGTTCACGCCGAAGCTGGAATTGGCGCCCTCGGTACCCGCGATGGACTGGAACACCAGATCGACCGGAACTCCTTTGTCGATCAATTCCATCGTCGTCGTCACGTGCGAGAGCACACAGGACTGCGTCGGGATCTCGAATCGCTGCCGAATCTCGTCGAGCAGATGCAGCAGGTCGGCGGTGGCCTGAGGTGAGTCGGTCGCGGGATTGATCCCGATGACCGCGTCACCCGACCCGAGGAGCAGCCCGTCGAGTGTGGCCGCGGCGATGCCACGCGGGTCGTCAGTCGGGTGGTTGGGTTGCAGACGCGTGGTGAGAGTTCCGGGTAGGCCGATCGTCGTCCGGAACGCCGACGTCACCTGCGCGGCCCGAGAGACCGCGATCAAATCCTGGTTCCGCATGATCTTGCTGACCGCCGCGACCATCTCGGGTGTCAATCCGGCCGCGACCGATCGCAGTGTCGCGGCCGCATCGGGCCCCGCGGTCACCTGCAGCAACCAATCCCGAAGACCTCCCACGGTCAGGTGTGAGACGGCCCCGAACGCGATGCGGTCGTGAGAATCGATGATGAGCCTGGTGACCTCGTCGCTTTCGTACGGAACGAGCAGATCGTGCAGGAAGACATCGAGGGAGACCTCGGACAACGCCCACTGCGCGGCAGCCCGTTCGGCATCGGATTCGGCCGCGCAACCGGCCAATTCGTCACCCGATCGCAGCGGTGTCGCTTTGGCCATCAGGTCGACCAGACCGTCGAACGTGTAGGTGGTCCCGGATACCTGCTGGGTGTAGATCGTCATTCCAGTTCGGCCTCGGCCTCGGCCAGTGCGGCGAACTCCTCGTCGGGTGAGTTGGCGACCAGATGATGTCTGCTGTAGATGCCGAAGTAGGCCATGAACGCGACGAACACGGCCAGACACCACAGTGCCGCAGTGGAGTCGACGACGAAGGTGGCGACGACGGCGAGTGCCGCGATGATCAACGCGAATCCGGTGGTCACAACGCCCCCGGGGGTTCGGTACGGCCGTTCCATGTTCGGCTCGTTGCGGCGAAGCACGATGTGGCTGACCATCATCAGAACGTAGCTCAGTGCCGCACCGAACACGGCCATGTTCAGCAACATTCCGCCCTGACCGGTCAGGGAGAGCAGGAATCCGATGACACCGGGCACGATCAGCGCGAGCGTAGGGGCTTTGCGAGAGTTGGTGATGGACAGCGTCTTCGGCAGGTAGCCGGCACGGGACAGCGCGAAGAGCTGACGCGAGTACGCGTACATGATCGAGAAGAAGGACGCGACCAGTCCGGCCAGGCCGATGTAGTTGACGATCTTGCTCGCAGTTCCGTCACCGAGCGCCTCCACCAACGGGTTTCCCGATTCCTTGACGGCGTCGGCCCCGCCCGCTCCGGTCACCAGGAACAGCACGACGGCACCGGTGACGAGCAGTACGCCCATGGCGGCGATGATGCCGCGCGGGACGTTCTTTGTCGGATCCTTGGCCTCCTCGGCGGCCAGCGGCACGCCCTCGATGGCGAGGAAGAACCAGATGGCGAACGGCACAGCCGCCCAGATGCCGAGGTAGCCGAACGGCAGGAATCCCGAGGCTCCGGCTGCGTCGGTCGGCGCGATGTCGGTCAGGTTGCTCGCATCGAATTGTCCGAGGGCAGCGATGGCGAACACGATGAGTCCGACCAAGGCGATCGCGGTGATGACGAACATGATCTTGAGGGCTTCGCCTGCGCCGGAGAGGTGAATTCCGATGAACACGGCATAGACCACCAGGTACACCCACCACCCGTCGGTGATCCCGAACAGTCCGAGCGATTCCACGTACGCGCCGATGAACGTGGCGATGGCGGCGGGAGCGATGGCGTACTCGATGAGAATGGCTGTGCCGGTGGCGAACCCGCCCCACGGTCCGAGAGCACGGCGGGCGAAGGTGTAGCCGCCGCCCGCCGCGGGCAGTGCCGAGGACATCTCGGCCATTCCGAGGACCATGGCCAGGTACATGCCCGCGATGATGATCGCCGCGATGAGCAGACCACCGAAGCCGCCTTCGGCGAGACCGAGGTTCCAGCCCGAGTAGTCACCGGAGATGACGTAGCTGACACCGAGGCCCGCGAGAAGTACCCACCCGGCGGTCCCCTTCTTCAAGGTTCTCTTGGCCAGGTAGTCACCGCCCTCGACGTGCGACTGTGTGCCCTCGTAGGAGCCGGATTTCGGGTGAGGCGACTGTGGATCTTTCACGGACATTGCAAGCCTCTCGTACCAGGTCCCTCGCGAGGGGACGCCCATTCGGGTGTGTGGGGCGCGCGAACCGGTTCACGATAGGTCCGTGATGTAAGCGGAGTGTCATCGGTGAATGACGGGCGAATTACGGCTGCTGTGCAACCGCATTCACGTCACCGATATCTCCCTCGTCCGGTTCTGCGACTGTCAGTACTGCGTCCACCACAGCTCTGTTGGTTTCCAGCTCACGCTCCAGCCGCCGGAGCGTGTGCGCGATGCGTGACTCTGCGAAGTCACCGACGAGATCGACACTCGCCACCACGTAGATCTGTTTGGGACCGACGAACTCGATGCGAACGAACCGGACCGACGCCACCTCGGGGAGTAGCTCGATGCGCTGCACTACCGCGTTCCATAATGCTCGCGATCCTGGTTCGCCGGTGAGGAATCGGCGGTTTCGATCGATCAGCACGAACGCCACGATCCCGAGTAGAACGCCCACCAGAATCGAGCCGATGGCGTCGAACGCCGCCGAACCGGTGAGCTGGTGCAAACCGATTCCCGCACCGGCGATCACGATGCCGATCAGAGCCGCGCTGTCCTCCGCGAACACTGCCCGCAGCGTCGGATCCGACGTCTCCAACGCGTAATCGAGAAAGTCCTTGTCGTATTGCGCTGCCTCGCCGCGTATTTGCCGTACCGACTGGAGGAAGGACACGCCCTCGAGCAGAAACGCGATGGCGAGCACGACGTAGGCGACGAGGTAGTTCTCACTGCTCGACTCACCGGCAAGCAACGAGGTGATGCCGTGCCACACCGAGACCGCCGCACCGGCGACGAACAAGCCGATGGCCGCGAGCGTCGACCAGAAGTACGTCTCCCGGCCGTACCCGAGCGGGCGCCGATCGTCGGGGCCGCGCGCCCCGCGGCGATTGGCGACGAGCAGGAAGATCTCGTTACCGGTATCGGCCCAGGAGTGAGCGGCCTCGGCGACCATCGACGCGGACCCGGTGAACACCGCCGCGAACGTCTTGGCGATGGCCACACCGAGGTTGGCGACGAACGCGATCACCACGGTGCGCAGGCTGTCGCCGCCGTCGGCCGCGTCGGTTTTCGATGAGCTCTTCATCGTTCGCACTGTATGCGCTGCGCGCAGTGGTGCGGCTATGTGCCGCCTGGGGCACACGGGAGTGTAGCCCGCGGAACGACCCGGAAGCGGAGCCGCACCACTGCCGTAGGCACTCAGCCCTGGAGCATTCCCGGCACAGGACAGGCGTCGACGGCCTCGGCGACCACGAGTGGGTCGTCGGGTACCGGCGGTCGTCGGCCCTCTTCCCAGTCGACTCCGACGAGAGGTGGATGCGCGGCGAGAAGTTCGTTCTCCTCCGGGGTGTAGGCGCGCCCACGGCTCAGGAACCGCACGCCTTCGGGCGATTCGAGCGAGAATCCGCCGCCGCGGCCCGGCACCACGTCGAGTACGAGTTGGGTGTGTTTCCACGCTTGGAACTGCGAACCCGAGATCCACACCGGTACGCCGTCGACACCCTCGGGGAGGTCCTGGGCGATCTCGCCCACTCCGAGCCTGAGGTCGATGTACCCGAGCAGAACGTCGCGATCGCCGACGATGAATTCGCCTGCGGGATAACACATCGGCGACGAGCCGTCACAGCATCCGCCGGACTGATGCATCATCAGTTCGCCGTGGATACCGCCGAGGCGACGGAGAAGATCCATCGCCTCGGCGGTTGTCTTCAGCCGCGCGGGCGGCCGAGCGTTCTCCATCAGAAGAAGCCCTGCGCCTTCTGGGCGTAGCTCACGAGCAGGTTCTTGGTCTGCTGGTAGTGATCGAGCATCATCTTGTGGTTTTCGCGACCGATACCCGACTGCTTGTAGCCGCCGAACGCGGCGTGCGCGGGGTACTGGTGGTAGGTGTTGGTCCACACTCGGCCGGCCTTGATGTCGCGGCCCGCCCGGTAGGCAACGCCGCCGTCGCGGGACCAGACGCCTGCGCCCAGTCCGTAGAGGGTGTCGTTGGCGATGTCGATGGCGTCGTCGTAGTCCTTGAACGACGTCACCGACACGACCGGTCCGAAGATCTCTTCCTGGAAGATGCGCATGTCGTTCTTGCCCGTGAAGATCGTCGGCTGCACGTAGTAACCACCGTTGAGGTCGCCGCCGAGCTGTGCGCGTTCGCCGCCGGTGACGACCTGTGCGCCCTCGCCCTTGCCGATCTCGATGTACGAGAGGATCTTCTCGAGCTGATCGTTGGACGCCTGGGCACCGATCATGGTCTCGGTGTCGAGCGGATCACCCTGCCGCACAGCCTTCGTGCGGATCGCGGCCAGTGCGAGGAACTCGTCGAAGATGTCAGCCTGGATCAACGAACGCGACGGGCAGGTGCACACCTCGCCCTGGTTCAGGGCGAACATCGTGAAGCCTTCGAGGGCCTTGTCCTGGTAGTCGTCGTTGGCCTGGAGCACGTCGGAGAAAAAGACGTTGGGGCTCTTGCCACCGAGTTCGAGCGTGACCGGGATCAGGTTCTGCGACGCGTACTGCATGATCAGGCGGCCGGTGGTGGTCTCGCCGGTGAAGGCGATCTTGGCGATGCGCGGGCTCGACGCCAGCGGCTTTCCTGCCTCCACACCGAATCCGTTGACGATGTTGATCACGCCCGGGGGCAGGAGGTCGCCGATGATCGAGATCAGGTGCAGGATCGAGGCGGGAGTCTGCTCGGCGGGCTTGAGCACCACGGCGTTACCGGCAGCGAGCGCGGGCGCGAGCTTCCAGACGGCCATGAGAATGGGGAAGTTCCACGGAATGATCTGTCCGACGACGCCCAGCGGCTCGTGGAAGTGGTAAGCGACGGTGTCGCTGTCGATCTCGGACAGTGAGCCTTCCTGCGCACGGATGCAGCCGGCGAAGTACCGGAAGTGATCCACCGCGAGGGGGATGTCGGCGTTGAGGGTCTCGCGGATCGGCTTGCCATTGTCCCAGGACTCGGCCAGAGCGATCGACTCGAGGTTCTCGGCGATGCGGTCGGCGATCTTGTTGAGGATCACGGCGCGTTCGGCCGCGGACGTCTTGCCCCAGGCGGGAGCGGCGGCGTGCGCGGCATCGAGGGCGAGTTCGATGTCCTCGGACGTGGAACGGGCGACCTCGCAGAAGTTCTCACCGGTGACCGGAGTCGGGTTCTCGAAGTACTGGCCCTTGACCGGTGGCACCCATTCGCCGCCGATCCAGTTGTCGTAGCGCGACTGGAACGACATGACGGAATCGGCGGTACCTGGACGGGCATAGACGGACATTGAAAATCCTCCTGATCGACACGTGCTGCACTGCTGATGCGGTGTGTGATTCAGGACACTAGGGGGTGCAACGTTGCAACTACGTTGCCGTCACTCCGACGGCACCGCCGCGACGGGTGCGTCAGACTCCGAGATCGCGGTCGAGCAGGTCGATACGTGCGCTGACCTGGCCGTAGAGTGCGGAATCGCGGCTCAGCGTGGCGCGATAGGCCTCCCATGCGATCACGTCGGATCGACCGTGAATGGAGGAGGTCCACTGGGCGAGCAACACCGGATCCCCCAGCCGCAACAGTGCAGCCTGCATACGAGACCGCAATTCTTCGCGAATCTCCTCGATGCCGGGTGCGGACGAGCCGGGCAACACCGGTCCGGTGTAGATCCGCAGAGCCGCCTCGACGTCGCCGCGGTCCAGGGCACGTCGGATGTCGCCGACATCGGAGGACAACTCGCCGACCAATCGGTACGGCCGGGATGCGAGGCCTGCGGTACCGAAAGACTTACGCAGCCGCGACATCTCTGCGCGGATGGTCACCGAATCGAGTTCCTGCTCGTCGAGCAGGACGGCGAGATGGTCCGAACTGAGCCCCTCCGGATGATCGCCGAGCAACAGGAGAATCTCGGCGTGCCGCTGTGAGAGAGGCGTTCGACCCGAGCCGCGTACCACTCCGGGCCGGCCGGATCCGAGGACCTCGAGACGAGGAGCGGTATCGCCCAACGATTTCGGTGAGTTCAACAGGTGCAGGCGTAATTCGGACTCGGCGGCTGCGACGGTGGCCCGCACCAGCGAGAGCACCTCGGGTACGGCCACCCGCGGCCCGCCGGTGATGTCGATGGCTCCGAGGATGTGGCCGCTGGTGGGGTGATGCACCGGTGCTGCCGAGCAACTCCATTCGTGGACCGATCGCGAGAAGTGCTCGGACGCGAAGATCTGCACGCTGTGATCGACGGCGAGTGCCGTTCCCGGCGCGTTGGTCCCCTTGCTCTCCTCGCTCCAGTCGACACCTTCGGCGAAATCCATCGTCAGCGCGCGGTCCTTGGCCGAGGAATCGCCCTCGACCCACAACAGGCGGCCCTCCGCGTCCGAGATTGCGACGAGCAGACCGGTGTCGGAGGCGTCCTCGACGAGCAGTTTGCGAATCACCGGGCGGATGAGTGCCATCGGATGCCCGTTGCGGTAGCGGTCGAGGTCCGGCCCACTCAGGGCCGGTGCCTGACTACCGCCGTCCGGGTCGACACCCTTGGTTCGACTTCGCATCCACGAGTCGAGTACGACGGACCGCACCGCCGAGCCGTGTGTACGGATGTCGTCGACGAAAGATTGATGGGCACTGGACATTTGGCGCGCCAGCACAGTGACATCCTCACCGGGGCGCACTGCGACCCAGGGGTTGCCGCCACTGTCCGATCGGCTTGCCATTCGACGCTTCCTCCGTGACCTGTCCACATCGTTGTAACCCAGCTCACAGGCAAGGATACAGCCGCTGTCGACGGGTGCGACCGGGGCCGGTCCCGTCGACGACGACCGGCTACTTCTTCTTGACGGCGGAGGTGATGATGTCGTTGCTGGTGTCTCCACTCGACTTCGCTCGCTTGTCGGCGCGCTTGTCCTTGAGTGATTTGCCGGATTTCTTGGTCATCGTGTTGCGGGGCGATTTGTCCGACATGGCAGAAACCCATCTGTTGGGGAACCTGAACGGTCCCCAGACCACGAACGCTACGCCTCATGCGCCGCGATCGTGCTGATCGATCAGCGCCGCGGCCCGTTCGGCGAACATGACGGCCGTTGCGTGGGGCCCTCTGCTGGGCACTACCGGGAACGCCGAGGTGTCGATGACGTACACGCCGTCGATCCCACGCACCCGACAATGGTCGTCCAGAACCGACCCCGGATCAGATTCTGGCCCCATTCGAGCGCTTCCGGACAGGTGCAGCGACGTACCGAGTGGCGCGAGCGGATCGGCGATGGCGGGAACGTCCACGGCCGACGCCATGGCCGGGGATCGGAGCAGGTCGACGGCGAGTTCGACCCCGTCTCGCATCGCCCGACGGTCCTGTTCCGATTCGAGGTAGTGGTAGTTCACCGCGGGAGGAGTGAACGCGTCCGCCGTGCGCAACACGATGCGTCCTCGCGCGGTCGAACGCATCAGACCGACGCCGAACGAGTGCGGCCCCACGTCCAGTCCGGGTATCAATTCGTCGAACCGCCTCGTGTACGGCCGGATTTCCGCGTCGCCCGCGTGCAGCACCGCCTCGAGCGGAGACGACAACCGATCATCGGGGCAATGTTCGGGGGAATGTTTCGGAACGAGGGGAACGGCGACCTCGGGGTGGTCGGAGAATCCGCGACCCACACCCGGACTGTCGACCACCATCGAGATACCCAGCGGGACAAGATTTTCGGGATTACCGATGCCCGATCGCATCAGCAGCGCGGGCGTGTGCACGGACCCGGCCGCGACGATCACGGTATCGGCTCGGACGATTCTGCGCACTCCGCCGACGACTGTCTCCACTCCGATCACCTTGCTGCCGTTGAACTTCAACGACACCACTGTCGTATCACCCTGGATACGAAGGTTGGTCCGGTCGGCATTCGGCAGGAGGTATGCCCTGGCCGCGCTCACCCGTGTCCCGCCCAGAACGTTCGAGGGAACAGCACCGACTCCGCCCGCCCCCGCATCGGGAGCGTTCAGGTCCTCGCGGTAGTCGATCCCGGCGTTCGTCGCCGAGTCCACGAACGCGGCGGTCAGCCGATGCCAGGCCCGCGCGGGTGGTCGGGTGATCGGCATCGGCCCGTCCGTTCCGTGCCATCGACGCGCGATGCCGGTACCGCCGGCGGCATCGATGTCGAGATCGGTCTCGGAACGACGAAAGAACGGCAGCACCTGATCGAACGACCAGTTCGATTGTGGCCACGCCTCGAAGTCGGCGGGGATCGCCCGGACGAAGTAGCCACCGTTGACGGCGCCCGATCCGCCGAGCACTCGGCCCCGGGTCACCGTGCGCGTGACGTCGCGGGTGAGTTCGGCGGTGTAGCGGCTCACCCACCGGCTGTCCGGACCGATGGGGAGCGTCGTCGAGTCGCCCAGGCTGCGCGGAATGTCGTCGACCCCCGCAGATGCCGGCCCGGCTTCGAGCAGCAAAACTGAGCGGTCGGGATTCTCGCTCAGTCGCGCGGCGACGACGCAACCGCACGACCCACCTCCGACGACGATGACGTCGGCGTCGAGTGGACTTCCCTCGTCGTCGGCCCGGCTTTCCCGGCGCACGGGTCAGCCGTCCAGGCGGGGCTTCAACGCCTCGATGGAACGGGCCGACAGCGCGCCGCTCCACAGCCCGGTTCCGTACGCGATGTCGTCGGCGCGTTTGAAGAAGATGTATCGAACCGGATCGAGCCCGCCCAGTTCACGATGCTTGTACCAATCCGAACACGCTTCTGCCACAGCCATACCGAGCGCGATCTTCCGGATACGGCTGGACAACAACACCGCGAGCAACGTGATCGGCCAATAATGTCGACACAGCGCCGAGGCAAGTTGCCACAACCCCGCCACGAAACCCTCGGCAGCGAGAACGGCCGCGATGCGGGTGGGCTGATCGAGACCGACGAACATCTTGCGCAGCCGGACGACCGTGACCCCGAAACTGGCCAGAGCGCCGAGCAATCCGATACGCGTCAGACTGGCGGCGAGCAGACACGTCACCAACGTCCACGGCGACATCGCGATCGGCGGCACCATGCCCGGATGACGCGCGGACAACGGTGTGGCACCGGTGCCGTAGAACAGTTTGCGGGCGAACCATTCGACGAAGGCGACGCGGTGCTCGTGCGCCACGTGGGCGACGGGCTCGTAGCGCAGTCGCCAGCCCGCCTCCTGCAGACGCCAGCACAGATCGACGTCCTCGGCCACGTGCATCGACTCGTCGAACCCGTGGCATTCCACCGCAGCAGACCGGCGAAGCAACATGGCGGCACTGGGTACGTACGACACCGCGCTTCCTGCGCGCACCGCCGCTTCCTTGCGTCCGAGGTCGAGCGAGGAGCGGGCGTGCTCGTAGCGGGCCAGTGCGCTGCCCTCGGGCTCCAGCGCGACGATTCGGGGTGCCACCAGGCCCACCGCCGGATCCGAGAAGTGCCCGAGCATCACCTCGAGCCAGCCCTTGCGAGGTACCACGTCCGAGTCCAGAAAAGCAACGAAATCCGTTGTAGCGCAACGCAGTCCAGTATTACGTGCGGCCGCCGGCCCGCGTGAGGTCTCGTGCCGCAGCACCGTCACGCTACCCACGCTCCACGACACGGCAGGAACCGCCACCGGGACGTCGGATCCGTCGTCGACGATGATCACGTGCATGCCGTGCATCGCCGTGATCAGCCGCGCGAGCCCGGCCTCGTTGTTCTTGAGCGGCACCACGACGGTGACATCACTGGGCGACGGGATGGACATGGGCCGCGGGTTGCCCACCCCCGAGTCGAGCAGTTTGCGCGCCACGAGGGCGGACTGCGAGTCGGTCACCTCGATGAAACCGTCACCGATCATTGCCGCGGCCGTCGGTGCCAACGTGAGCATCCGCATCGGTGAACCACCGATCAGAACGCGTCCCTCGGAGAATGTGCGTACGCGTGGATCCACTCGCACCCCGAAGCCGTCAGGCAACCGACCTTCACCCATCAGGGCATCGTAAGCGGACAAACGGTCGGTGTGTCGGCCACCCGGTAAATCGGTCGGAACATACCTGCTCCCCGTTTCTGTTCGAGGCCTCGAACAGGCTTTCCGCCGGTTCTGCACCGCGATCGCTCACACGATGACGCCGTGCGGGGACGGACTCCATCTCTGCACCGCACCCAGCACGCGTTCCCGCAGTTGCTCGAAAATGAGCCGTCCCTCCTCGGCGGTGGCCCCGAGGGGATCGCCGAGCACACCGTTGGCCGTGACGGGCGCCAGGCCACCGGCGCGCAGCTCGGGCAGTAGAGCCGCGATCTCGGTGGTGTTTCCCGGTGCCGCTTTCGTCATGTCGACCACATCGGCCGAAAGATGCAGCAGCAGCGATGTTTCGGTGCGTCCGGCATGCGCGTCCGCTCCCGGCACCGAGCACGGGAACCATACGACGTCGCGCCCCTCGTAGCGCAACAGCGTCACCGCCGAGCGCAGGGTGGGACCGTTGCCGCCGTGGCCGTTGACGAAGACGACCCTCTCTGCCCACCGACACGCGGAGCGCCCGTACTCCACCAACAGCGCCTCGAGCGCGGCGGACCCGATGGACACGGTGCCGCCGAAACCCTCGTGCTCGCCGCTGGAGCCGTACGCCACCGCGGGTGCCACGAGAGCGTTCGGAACCGTTCGCGCGACGGCGTCGGCGATGCGGGTATCGGTATCGAGAGGTAGGTGCGGCCCATGTTGCTCGAGCGAACCGACCGGAACCACGAGGAGCTTCGGTCCGACGATGTCCGGCCAGTACTGGGTACCGAGCGTGTCAGTGGCCATGGGTGCAGATGCTATCGGACGGAACCGAGCCGTCACGCGGACGAAACACACGGCCGATAATCTTCGATTCGTGCCACCCCGCCGTCGGTCGATATTGCTCTCGCAATTGTCCATATCGGCACCGGGTGGCCCGCAGCCGACAATTCTGGACGAGCTCCGACGCGTCATCCTGGCCGGTGACGCTCCTCCGAATACACCCATTCCGATAGACGAGGTCGCGGAATTGTTCGGCGTGAGCCGCATTCCGGTACGCGAATCCCTGAAGACTCTGATCGGCGAGGGACTGGTCGACCATCGACCCAATCTCGGCTACCGAGTGGCGCAGCTGACAGCGGCTGAACTGCGCGAAATGTACATCGTGCGTGAGGTTCTCGAAACTGCCGCACTCCCCATCGCGGTAGAACAGGCCACCGATGCCGATCGCGCGCACCTGATCGAGATCAACCGGCAGCTCGAGGCCTCGTTGACCGAGGACGACTCACGCGAGTATCACCGCCTCTCTCGCGAATTCCACCTGTCGCTGACCCGGCCGTCGCGGATGCACCGACTCCTGCACATGCTCGAATCCGCCTGGAACATCACCGAACCCGTGCAACCGATGGTGCATGTCGCCGGATCCGATCGGGCGTCACTGCACGACGACCACGCCGACATGATCGCCGCCTTCCTCGATCGCGACTCCGACGCACTGTTGCGCGCTGCCCAGCACCATCACACGCGTCTCAATTCGGTCATTTCGACATTGTCGAACGATCACGGATTGTTTGCCGATCCACCCACGGAAACGCCGGGCTGAAGATATATCGCTCACGTCACGAGGGCGCAATACTTCGCCGCTAGCTTTTCCCCATTCACTCGTTCCATTCATTGCCCGGCCGTCAGGAGCATCGATGACAGATACAGCGCACGGTCCCGCCCAAACGGGAGATCTCGTGGAAGCCGCGGGCCACCCCGTCGGTGGAGGCCTGATCAAGGACAGTTACGCCCCACGGCTGACCAACGAAGACCTCGCTCCGCTGAAGAAGCAGACCTGGACCTCCTACAACCTGTTCGCTTTCTGGATGTCCGACGTGCACTCGGTGGGTGGCTACGTCACGGCCGGCAGCCTCTTCGCACTCGGGTTGGCGAGCTGGCAGGTGCTGATCTCGCTGCTCGTCGGCATCACCATCGTGTACTTCTTCTGCAACCTCGTCGCCAAGCCGAGCCAGGTCTCCGGGGTGCCCTACCCGGTCATCTGTCGCAGCGTGTTCGGCGTCCTCGGTGCCAACATCCCCGCCATCATCCGCGGACTGATCGCCGTGGCCTGGTACGGCATCCAGACGTTCCTGGCATCGGCAGCCCTCGACATCGTGTTGATCAAGCTGTTCCCGTCACTGGCCCCGTACGCCGTCACCGCCGACTACGGCTTCGCCGGTCTCTCCATGCTCGGATGGGCCAGCTTCCTGTTCCTCTGGGTCGTCCAGGCAGCGGTCTTTTGGCGCGGCATGGAATCGATCCGCAAGTTCATCGACTTCTGCGGGCCCGCCGTCTACGTCGTGATGTTCATGCTGTGCGGCTACCTGATCTGGAAAGCAGGCTGGGGCGCAATCGATCTCAACCTACAAGAGGTCGAGCACACGGGCCTGAGCTCGATTCCGGTGATGCTCGGTGCCATCGCCCTCGTGGTCTCGTACTTCTCCGGCCCCATGCTCAACTTCGGCGACTTCTCCCGCTACGGCAAGTCCTACTCCGCGGTGAAGAAGGGCAACTTCCTCGGCCTCCCGGTCAACTTCCTGGTCTTCTCCATCCTGGTGGTCGTCACGGCGTCGTTGACGCTTCCGGTGTTCGGTGAGCTGATCACCGACCCGGTCGAGACCGTCGCTCGAATAGACAGCACGTTCGCCATCGTTCTCGGTGCACTGACGTTCACGATCGCCACCATCGGCATCAACATCGTCGCGAACTTCATCTCCCCTGCGTTCGACTTCTCCAACGTCAGCCCGCAGCGCATCAGCTGGCGCGCAGGCGGAATGATCGCCGCCATCGGCTCGGTGCTGATCACCCCGTGGAATCTGTACAACAACCCCGACGTAATCCACCTGACGCTCGAAACTCTGGGCGCATTCATCGGACCACTGTTCGGCATTCTGATCGCCGACTACTACCTCGTCCGCAAGCAGAAGGTCGTCGTCGACGAGCTGTTCTCGATGTCGACGACGGGTCTGTACTGGTACTCCAAGGGATACAACCCGGCTGCGGTGTACTCCACCATCGTCGGCGCGCTGGTGGCCATGTTCACCGTGCTGTTCAACGGAGCCATCGACGGCATGCAGATCGCCGGAATGTCGACGGCGTCCAAGTACAGCTGGTTCATCGGGTGCGGCATCGGATTCGCGATGTACTTCTACCTCGCAACGCGGACCAAGCTGGCCGTCACCAACTTCGACACTCCAGTGAAAGCATAGGATCTCGCACGTGCTCATCAAGGTCATCAATCCGAACACCACGAGTTCGATGACCGCAACGATCGGTGACTGTGCCCGGGCCGTAGTCGGCCCGGGCACAGTCGTCGATGCGGTCAGCCCATCCATGGGACCGGTGTCGATCGAAAGCCACGTCGACGAAGCCCTTAGCGTCCCAGGCATTCTCGCCGAGATCGCCCGCGGCGAGGCCGCCGGGGTCGACGGTTACGTCATCGCCTGTTTCGGCGACCCCGGCATCGACGCCGCCCGCGAACTCGCATCGGGGCCCGTCATCGGGATCGCGGAAGCGGCCATGCATGCCGCGAGTTTTCTCGGCCGCGGTTTCAGCGTCGTCACCACGCTCGCGCGCACGATCGGACGGGCACAGGATTTGGCCGACCATTACGGCTTCGGACGGCAGTGCCTCGGCATCCATGCGTGCGACCTGCCCGTCCTCGATCTCGAAACCGACCCCGACGCTCGCAAGATCGTCACCGAGGCCTGCCGCATCGCGGTAGAGACGGACGGTAGCGATGCCGTGGTCCTCGGCTGCGCGGGTATGGCCGATCTCTGCCGACACATCTCGTCCGAAATCGGAGTGCCCGTCGTCGACGGGGTCGCAGCGGGAACGTTGTTCGTGCAATCCCTCGTCACCCTGGGACTCGGGACCGGTAAGCGTGGAGAGTTCGCGACTCCTCCGCCCAAGCTGTACACCGGCATGCTCGACGGATTCAGCAGGGCCTGAGCGTCAGCTGCGCTGGGTTGTCGATCGAATCAGCTCCTCGGTTCCGTATCCCGGACTCCGATCGGCGTCGGATATTCCAAACCGGGGAGCTGATTCGCACGGGTGAAGTCATGCGGTGCAACGACGTCGGTCGGTTCGAGGGTGTGCACCGACGAGTGTCCAAGACCGAGGACCGCCGAATCCAAGCCGCCGCGCAGGATGTCGAGCACGTTCTCCGCACCGGCCTGACCGTTCGCGGCGAGACCCCACAGATACGCCCGCCCGATCAGCACCGCCCGCGCGCCGAGGGCGAGTGCTTTCGCGACGTCGCTGCCCCGCCGGATCCCGCCGTCGAGGGTGACCTCCACCTGATTTCCCACCGCCTCGGCAATCGCCGGCAACATCCGAATCGACGCCGGAGCCCCGTCGAGATTGTTGCCCCCGTGATTGGACACCGAGATCGCCGTGACACCGGCATCGACCGCCCGCAATGCATCGTCGACCCGGGACACACCTTTGAGCATGAACGGACCGTCCCACTGCGCGCGTAGCCACGCGATGTCCTCCCACGATGGCAGCGGGGTGGACATCCACTCCCGGTACGCGGCGAAGAACGTCGGCGCGGCCCCACCGGGCGCGGCGAGATTCGGTGCCGTCAAATCCGGGAACGTCCCCGTCCGCGCCCACCGGGCGAGCCACCGTGGACGGGCCAACGCTTCGGATGCCAGCCGCAGCATCGCCCGCGCGTCGAGGCGTTCCGGTATCACCGGACTCCCCCAATCGCGGCCCTCCGAGAACGACCAATCCATCGTCACGATCAGCCCGACCGCGCCCGCAGCGCGGGCACGATCGAGCATGTGCAGCAACAACTCCCGCGAACCCACCCAATGCACCTGAAAGAACGTCTGCGGATTCGCCGCCACGACCTCCTCGATCGGTTTGCTCGCGAACAACGACAACCCCATCGACACACCCCGCGATGCTGCCGCCCTCGCCACAGCCACCTCACCGTCGGGGTGCACGGCCTGCACACCCGTCGGAGAGATCATCACCGGAAACGAAAACGGTTGCCCCATCAGTGTCGTCGATAACTCCCGCGAATCCGACAGGTCGGCCACGTGTGGGGCGAACCCGAGCTCGGCGAAGGCAGTGGTGTTGTCGCCCGCCGTCAGACCACGTTCGGACCCCGCCACCAGCGCCGAATACACCGATGCCGGAAGTCGCTTACGCGCTCGCCGCTGCGCTTCGGCGACAGTCTCGAACCACTCGCTCACACACCCAGCTTCCGGTCGAATCCGGCGGGCATCACCACATCCGACGGGGACAGATCATGCACCGAGGTGTGCCCGAGCCCCAACACCGCGGAATCGACTCCCCCACGCAGGATGTCGAGCACGTTCTCCACCCCGGCCTGACCGCCGGCCGACAGACCCCACAGGTACGCCCGACCGATCAACACCGCCCGAGCACCCAACGCCAACGCCTTGACCACATCACTACCCCGGCGGATGCCGCCGTCGAGGGTGATCTCGATCTGATCACCGACAGCCTCCGCGATCGCCGGCAACGCCCGGATCGGTGCCGGAGTGCCGTCGAGATTGTTGCCACCGTGATTGGACACCGAAATCGCTGTACACCCGGCATCGACAGCACGCTTCGCGTCGTCGACCCGCATCACACCCTTGAGCATGAATGGCCCACCCCACTGCTCACGCAACCACGCCACGTCCTCCCACGTCGGCAACGGGGTCCCCATCCACTCGCCGTACGCTCCGAAGAACGTCGGCGCCGGACCACCGGTGGGCGGGGTCAGGTTCGGGGTCGTCAGATCGGGGATCTTGCCGGTCTTGGCGAACTCCCACAACCACTTCGGACGCATGACACCCTCCGGAGCGAACTGAACCATCGCCTTGAGGTCCATCTTCTCCGGAATCGACGGGCTACCCCAGTCGCGGCCGTTGGAGAACGACCAGTCCAACGTCATGATCAACCCGACAGCGCCCGCCGCGCGGGCTCGCTCCATTCGTTGCAACAGGATCTCGCGCGAGCCCACCCAGTACATCTGGAAGAACGTCTGCGGATTAGCGGCCGCGACCTCCTCGACGGACTTACTCGCGAACGAGGACAAGCCGATCGGAATACCACGCGCTGCAGCAGCTCTCGCCACGGCGACCTCACCGTCCGGGTGTACCGCCTGCACACCCGTCGGGGAGATCATCACCGGGAACGACAGCGGCTGCCCCATCACCGTCGTCGACAAGTCCCGCTTGTCCGACAGTCCGGCCACATGTGGGGCGAACCCGAGCTCGCCGAACGCCGACATGTTGTCGTCGACCGTCAACCCGCGTTCGGACCCGGCTACCAGCGCGGCGTACACGGACTTCGGTAGCCGCTTCTTCGCCCGCCGCTGCGCTTCGGCAACGGTCTCGAACCACGCACTCTTCGCCATAGCTTTGTGTTCCTATTCCATTCCTGCGAGCGGATTTTCGTCGCAGATCTTGGTCGGTGGTCGCATCATCAACGTGAGCGGCACCGACTTTCGGGGAGTCTTGCGCTGACCGGTACGCGAATGATCGACGCTGGACTTGGGGATCTCCCCCGCGGCCGCCAACGCCATCTCACCGTTGCCGATCACGCATTCGGGATCCGGGCCATCCATCGGCAGACCGGTGAAGAACTTCGCAGCCATGCACCCACCCCGGCACGCATCGAAATGAGCACACTTGGTGCACGCACCCGAGGTCTGCGGTGAGCGCAACTCCTGGAACAACTCCGAGGTCTGCCAGACGGTTTGGAATCCGCCCACACCGTCCTTGGCGTCTCGGACGATGTTGCCGGCGAGGAAGTTCTCGTGAATGGCGAACGGGCACGCATAGACATCACCGATCGGGTCGATCAGACACACCACCCGCCCCGCACCACACAGGTTCAACCCCGGCAGAGCGTCACCGAACGCCGAGAGGTGGAAGAACGAATCCCCCGTCAACACACCCTCACCGTTCGCAACGAGCCAGTTGTACAGCTCGCGCTGCTGACCCGCCGTGGGATGCAGATCGTCCCAGACATCCGCACCGCGACCCGACGGCCGCAACCGCGTGATACGCAGTGTCGCAGCGTATTTGTCGGCCAGAGCCTTGAAGTCGTCGAGCTGGCTCACGTTGTGCCGGGTGACGACGACGGAGATCTTCGCATCCCGGAACCCGGCCTCCTTCAGATTCTCCAACGCCCGGCACGCCATGTCGAACGACCCCGGACCACGCACCGCGTCGTTGACCTCCGCCGTCGCCCCGTCGATGGAAATCTGCACATCGACGTAATCCGACGCCGCGAGACGCGCGGCGACTTGTCTGTCGATCTTGACTCCGTTGGTGGAGAACTTCACCCCCACCTGATGCGCCGTCGCATAGTCGACGAGTTCCCAGAAGTCCGACCGGACCGTCGGCTCACCGCCACCGATGTTGACGTAGAACACCTGCATCTTCTGCAACTCGTCGATGATCGACTTGCACTGCTCGGTACTCAGTTCGCGCGGGTCACGACGACCCGACGACGACAGACAATGCACACACGACAGATTGCAGGCGTAGGTCAACTCCCACGTCAAACAAATCGGAGCATCGAGACCGAGCTCGAACTGATCGACCAATCTCCCTACCGGAGCTGGTCTTTCGAGGGTGGAAGTCATAGGGGCCGTCCTCTTCTACGAATGGGTCAGGTTCTACGGGCGAGTGATCATGTTCGAGTCCGCCAACGTCTCGAGCGCTCTCACGTAGGGAGCCGATGCCGAATCGCTGATCCCTGCGGCCGCGATCGCCGACCGCATATCCCGGTGGTCGGGAAGGGACTCGATGATCGCCACGATCGTGCGGTTCTTCAGAAACGACAGCTTGCGGGTCCCGAAGTGGTACAGCAACGCCCCGAACGACTCCGGGCGCAACGCCACCTGCGGATGCAACACCCACCGCACGTCCAGATCGAGCGCGTCCTGCACAGCAGTAGTCATGATCAGTACACGCCGCACATACCGTCGATCGAGACTTCCTCCACCAACGACTCCTCCACCAGATCGGACTCGACAACCGACGTACCGACCACAGCGTTCTCACTCTTCTTCGACATCTGATTCCTCCTACGAAATCTGTTCGGCCACAATCCGATCGACTGTGTTCAGGATCACCACGCTAACGGCCATCGAGGTTTCCGACGGGTCATGGCGCAGGAACTGGTCGGCCGTCGCGATCAACCGTCCAGTCGGGTAGGTACCGGCCCGTCCGGCGTGCGGGGTGAGCGGCGTCCGAGCGGACCGACCAGCGGTCGATCCGAGTTCTGCCGCGGTTCGCTGTGGAAAGCTGACCTGAACAGAGGGTCACAGCAGAAACGACAGAAGAAGACTTACATGACCGAGATCGATGCATTGGCACCCGGACCCGACGGGGTCTGGGCTCATGAGAACGTCGTCGTCCGGCACACTCCCGGGCTCCGATTCGACGCCATCCGTGCAGGATCGACAGTGCAGGTCAACCACTGCCTCGCTGCGGGCCAGATCGGTGAGGGCCTCGTGCCGCTCATCACCGAACAGGCGCGCCATATCGGGCTGTCTCAACGCGAGTTCGAGCACGTGCTGGTCGGCATCGTGCGCACCACTGTCGCCGATCCGGTCGAGGCATGGACGACGTACTACCGAAACTCGTTGGATGACCTCCTCTCCGGTCGAGCAGAGTTCGCTCCTGTGCACGAGCGTGCCGCCGCGTCGGTCCGCGGTTCGGTACTCGATCTGGGTTCGTGCTTCGGCTTCTTCCCATTGCGGCTGGCTATGCAGGGTTGTTCGGTCACCGCGACCGACCAGTCAGCGGGAACCATGAATTTGCTCGCGACTGTCGCTCCGCACCTCGGCGCGAGACTCGACACGGCAGTGTTCGATGCAGCCCGAATCCCGTTCGACGACAACAGTGTCGATACTGTGACAGCTCTGCACCTGCTCGAACACGTCGATGCCGAGACGGGCTCTGCCATCGTCGCGGAGGCACTCCGGGTGGCGCGCTTCCGCGTCGTCATCGCGGTACCGTTCGAGACCGAGACCACCGTCTGCCACGGACACATCCGCACGTTCGACGAGACGGCGCTGGCCGAGCTGGGATTATCGACGGGGAAGCCCTTCGAGACCTCGACCTTCCACGGCGGTTGGCTCGTGATCGACAAGACGACGGCACCACAACTCGTCTGAACAGTCTCGATACCGCAGGCATGGGATCCGCGGGACTACTAGAACGGTGGTGCTGCGTCGGCTTCCTCGTCGCTCGGTTCTGGTTCGGGTGTCGGGTCGTCGGGTGGGTCGGGGTAGGCGATGATGCCGGATCGTCTGGGTTGGGTGGGGATGTGTAGCCGGCGGTTTTGACGCTGTGGTGGTATTCGCAGAGGCATTGGAAGTTGTTGACGGTGGTCCAGCCGCCGAGTGGATTGGCGTGGTCGAACGGGATCACGTGGTCGATTTGGCAGCGTGCCGCGGGTCGGTGGCAGCCGGGGAAGCGGCAGTGGCGGTCATACGTACCGGCCCGGTCTCGATGCCGTACGTGAATCGAAGGTCCACGCGGGATATTGCCCTGTTGCCTGGGGGAGTGAGTCGCATGGGGGAACGACGACCATTCCGTTCGCGGCTGCCAATGCTCTCATCGAATGTGACTGCGTGACCTCGGCATCCGCGCCGTCGATGAATCCCAACAGAACCCGAGGTGTGCTCGACGCCGAGGTCACGTCGCCGCGGACCCGCACAGTTTTCACCGTTCGCTCTGCCGCCGGATCCTGCAGAGCGGATGCCACGACCGGCCGGACGAACAGTTCGTACGAGATCAGCGCACTCACCGGATTTCCGGGCAGGCAGATGATCGGTATTCCATCGAATCGTCCGCAGCCCTGCGGTTTTCCCGGCCTGACCGCAACCGAGGCGAAGGTGACGTCGTGATCCGCCAGCGCAAGCCGGACCACCTCCTCGGTTCCTGCGCTGATTCCACCGGTCGTGATGATGACGTCGGCTACCGCAGCGCAGCGGGCAAGGGCCGCTCTGCACGCCTCCACATCGTCGGATACCGCCGATTCGAGGTGCACATCGGCACCACACCGCAGCAGATCGGCTGCGATCATCGGAGAGTTGGCGTCGAAACACTCGCCGAGCGTCGGAGTTTCTTCAGCACAGCGGATTTCGGATCCGGTGGACAACACAGCCACGGTCAATGTCGAACCGATCCTGACATGCGTTCGTCCGAGTGCCGCAAGCAGTCCGACCTGAGCGGGAGTCAGCACCGTACCGGCCCTGATGGCCACGTCACCGGCATCGACATCCGAAGCACGACGGCGGATGTTGCTCTTGGAACCACTCGAACAGATGGTCACCGTATCGGAACCGAACGACGTGACGAATCCGCTGGTCTGTTCGACAGGCACCACCAGATCGGCCCCTCGCGGAAGTACTGCTCCGGTCATGATCTGTACACATTCACCCGGCGCCACGCTCAGCTCGGTACTCGACCGCCCGGCGACGCTACGCGCCGAGACGGTCAGTGTGGCCGGCAGTCGTGGGGAACCGATCACATCGGTACGGCGCACAGCGAACCCGTCGACTGCAGAATTGTCGAACGCCGGCAGAACGCGCTCGGCAACGACATCCTCGGCGAGAACTGCGCCGACCGCAGATCCGATGGGTACCGCCCGAACTTGGGCTGCCAAGCCGAGATCTGCTATCGCACAACGGTGTTCGTCGACCGAACGGGTAGCCGAGTTTACGGTCCGCCTCATCCGCCGATGTAGGACATCTCGATCCGCTCGCCGGCCGGGGTGTCCCCCGATCCCGCTCGCAGTTCGGAGTATCGATCGTCACGGCTGTTCCAGAGCGCCGACAACCGCGCCACGAGAGCATCCTGCGATGCCCCCGAACGCAGCAGCGCGCGCAGATCGGTTCCCGCTGAAGCGAACAGGCACGTGTACACCTGCCCGTCCGCCGACAGCCTGGCCCGAGTACAGCTGCCGCAGAACGGTTTCGACACCGAGCCGATCACCCCGATTTCTCCCCTCCCGTCGCGATACCGATAGCGCGTCGCGACCTCGCCTTCGTACATCGACTCGATCCGTTCTAGCGGATGGGCTGCCCCGATGATGTCGACAATGGAGTCGACGTCCGTCACCTGCGCCATTTCCCACCGGTTCGTCGCCCCGACATCCATGTACTCGATGAACCGCACGACGATGCCGGTCCCTCGGAACCGTTCGGCCAGGTCGAGAATCGAATCACCGTTCACGCCCCGTCGCACCACCACGTTCACCTTGACGGGTGACATCCCGGCGCACACTGCCGCGTCGATGCCGTCGAGCACGGTCCGGACGGGTACGCGCGTGTCGCTCATCCGCGCGAACGTCGTCGGGTCGATCGAATCCAGGCTGACGGTAACGCGTTTCAGACCGGCCGCGCACAAGGATGCGGCCTGGGCTGCGAGCAACGACCCGTTCGTGGTCATCGCAAGATCGACGCCGTCGATGGCGCTCAATCGTTCGACCAGCGTGGCGATTCCGGCCCGCAGCAACGGTTCACCACCCGTCAGACGGATCTTTCGGAGGCCGATCGTCGCCGCCGCCCGCGCCACTCTGTCGATCTCGTCGAAGGACAGCAGCCTGCCGGTGTCGAGGAATCGGTGATCGGGACCGAACTCGGCTCGAGGCATGCAGTAGACACAGCGGAAGTTGCACCGGTCGGTGACCGAGATACGGAGATCCCGAAGTGCCCGTCCCCGAGCGTCCACCGTCCCCGAATCGAGGTCGGTCGGATGCGTGCGCACTGCTCGAACGGGATCAACCACGGAGTAGTCCTTTCACTCGGTCGAACACCAGAATCGCGGACGGCAGTGCCTCACACTTGACCGCGCGCGCCCGGTAGTTGACGTGCAGCGACCAGCGCACGACCCTGCCTCACGACTTTCCGGCAAAGTTACGAACAGTGAATCAACCGGAAACATTGCGGGTTAATCTCGAAGAAAGCTCCTGCATCGCCGTGAGCGTCTACGACAAGGGGTCCCCATGCTGTCTCGATCCGGATTCTCCATTCCGACTCGAACGACCAGCCGCGGCGACTGGTCCGACATGTTGAACGAACACTTCGTCGCCCTGGACGTAGCCGACGTGGCGGACAGCCGATTCACCGGAGCCGTCCGATCGATGTCTCTCGCGCACCTGCAGGTGTCGACTGTCCGATCGACGACTCAACGCATCGCGCGAACCGACTCGCTCATCGAGAAGGATCGAATCGAGTACGTTCAGATCGGGATGATCCGTCGAGGCCGCGCGATCGTGGTGCAGGACGGACGCGAATGCGTGCTCTCCCGCGGCGACTTCGCCATCTACGACACGTCTCGTCCCTTCGACTGGATCATCGACGGTCACCCCGACGATGATCAATGGGAGCTCGAAGTATTCACCTGGCCCCGTCACATGCTGCGACTCGACGAGCATGAATCCAGCGACCTGACGGCCATGGCGTTCGACGGCTCGGCCGGTTTCAGCGGCCTCCTCAGCCGATTTCTGCACGACCTGGGGTCGACCCGGTCGACACTGGGTACCGCAGGCGCACAGGCCATAGCAGACGAGGTCGGAGATCTGGTCAGCGTCATCGCGAGGAACACCACCACCAGCCCGGCGCTGGACTCCCCCGGTACCGCCCTCGTTCGGACGGCGCAACGCTATATCGAGGAACACCTCGCAGACCCAGATCTGTCGCCCAGCACGGTCGCGTCGGCCATGCTCGTCTCCACCCGCCAACTGCATCGCCTGTTCGCGGCCAGTGGCACTACGGTGGCGCGCAGCATTCGGGTCAAACGGCTCGAGCGCTGCCGACGCGAGATCATCGCCAGCGTCGCGGTGGACCGCTCACTGGGGCAGATCAGTCGGCGATGGGGTTTCGCGGACTCCGCAGTGTTCAGCCGCGCCTTCCGCGAGCAGTACGGGATGAGCCCGCGTCAGTACCGCGCGGCCGCGTGCGCGCAGTCCGACGACCCACGAGCGGTCACTCGCCCGATGTGGCCGAGCGACCGTGAGCAGCCCGAGGTCGGCACTGCTCACGGTCCTCGTCGGTCGAACTGAGCTCCTACGGGTCTCTCGTCAGTGAATCGAGTCGCTCGAGTGGCCGGGCACGATCGCTGCCGAACCGTCGACCAGCGGGGCGATGTGGTTCACCGCTGTCGCTGCCTCGGCGAAGCCGACTGCGATCAACTTGACCTTGTCTTCGTGTCCGGCGACGTCGCCCGCCGCGAAGACTCGACTTCGGCTGGTGCGCATCGTCCGTCCGACGGCGATATCGCGCTGGTACTTGTCCAACCCCCACGTGGCGATGGGGCCGAGTGCGGCCTTGAACCCCAGTGCGGCAACAACACTCGATACCTCCAGCTGTCGACGGTCGACTCCGGTGCCGTCGACGATCGTCACCGATTCGACAGAGTCCACGCCCAGGATTTCCTCCACCTCGAACGGCGTGAGGACATCGACACCGGACCGCTCCAGCAAACCGAGGCTGTGAGCGTGGGCCCGAAAGTCGTTGCGCCGGTGCACCAGTACCACCGACTTCGCGATCGGCTCCAGGCTCAGCGCCCAGTCGACGGCCGAGTCTCCGCCCCCGACGATCATCACCCGTTCGCCGGCCAGATCATCGAGCTTCGGTACGAAGTACCGTAGGCCACGGTCGTGGAACTCGGCTCCGGCCGGCAATGGCCTCGGCGTGAACTTACCGATACCTGCGGCCACGAGAACGGCCTTGCCGACGACGGTCTCGCCTTTGTCCGTCGTGACCCGCACGAAGTTCTCGGATTCTTCGAGTTCGGTCGCCACGTGACCCATCAGATACGTCGGCTTCGCCTGATCCGCCTGTTCGACCAATGCGTCGACCAGATGTTGCGCCTTGATCGCCGGAAAACCGGCGACGTCGAATATCTTCTTCTCGGGGTACAGGGCCGCCAATTGCCCGCCCGGATGGGGCAGAGCGTCGATCACGGTGACCGTCATGCCCCGGAAACCCGCGTAGTACGCACCGTACAGCCCCGCAGGTCCGGCACCGACGATGATCAGATCACTCTCGGAAACCGTTGCAGCACTCACTTCTTCGCCACTTCGTCGATCGAGGGATGGTCGTGCCCAACGGGGCCGAGATCTTCCGCACCACCGGAAGCATCTGCGTCCTCACAGAATTCGACGGCGATATCGACGAATTGCTTCTGTTCCTCCGGGATCTTGTGCTCCCAGAAGATGGCGTCGTTGGGACAGGCGGGCATGCACTTGCCGCAGTCGACGCACTCGTCGGGATTGATGTACATCATCCGCGCGCCCTCGTAGATGCAGTCGACGGGGCACTCCTCGGTGCATGCCTTGTCGAGCAGGTCGATGCACGCTTCGGTCACGACGTAGGCCATATCGGAATCCTCATGTTCGTAGTAGGAGAAAGAGTTGTCAGGCGTCGAGCGCGGCGACCTCGACGAGGGTGTCGGAGAAGGTCGGAGCGTTCCCGAGGTCGGCGAACACCGTCGGATTGAGCGACGCCGGGGTCGACAGCGACAGCATGTTCTTGCGCCATGCACCCATCGCACAGACGGTGACACCCTGCATGACCGACTTGTCGAGTTTGGCAACGACGGTGAATTCGCCGCGATCGTTGAAGACTCGCACCACGTCACCCGAAGCGATTCCCCGCCGTTCGCCGTCGACAGGGTTGACCAGCAGCGTCGGCTCCTTCTGCACTTTGCGGTGCATGTCGAGATTCCCGAAGCTCGAATTCAGGTACGCGTGTGACTTGGGCGTGAGCAGATTGAGTGGATACTTCTCTGCCAGTCCGGGATTGGTCCTCGACGACTCGCGCGGCGGGATGTAGTGCGGGAGCGGATCCACCGGTTGTCCCGGCTGGTGATCGTTCGATCCCTGCCGGAACAGCGGCAGCACGAAGTTGCCGCCCGCCGCCGCCGAGGACAGAAACTCCGTTTTGCCGGACGGCGTCCGGAAATTGCCCTCTGCGTGCGGTGCGTACTCGTCGGGACCGGGAAGGTTGAGTCGCTGCCACCCGAGCTTCTTGAGCGAGTCGATCGTGATGCCCTCCATTGCCGGGGCATTCCAGTCGTAGGAGAGGGCGAGGAGTTCCTCATCGGTTCGTGAGAACACCGGTTCGGTGAAGCCCATCGCGGCGGCCAATCGGCGAAACATCTCGGTATTGGGGACGGCCTCCCCGAGGGGCTCGATCGACCGGTTGTTGTACGTGACGAACAGGTGTCCCCAGGAGAAGTTGATGTCGTCCTGTTCGAGCTGTGTCGTGGCGGGCAGAATGATATCGGCGTAATCCGCTGTGTCGGTAATGAAGTGGTCGCTGACGACGGTGAACAGATCCTCCCGGCTGAGCCCGTCGATCATGCGCTTCTGATCGGGACACACCACCACCGGATTCGAGTTGTACACCATCAATCCTTTGAGGGGCGTGTCCAGATTCAACCCGCCGGTCAGCGCCTCACCCAGCTGATACAGATTGATCACGCGTGTACCCGGAGTCTGCAGATCCGTCTGCAGAAACTCGGGCCAGTTCACCGGAAACGCCCACAGCGGCAGCTGCAGGATGCCGCCGCCGGGCTTACGCCAGGCCCCCACCAACGACGGTAGACAGGAGATGGCTCGGACGCTCTGCCCGCCACCTGCACTGCGCTCGATGGCGACGCCGATCCGAATGACGGAGGGCTGACTCTGTGCGTATTCCCTTGCCAGCGTGTAGATGTCTTCGACGGGAATGCCCGTCTCCTCGGAAGCCCATTGCGGGGTGTACTGCTGCACTCGCTCGGCCAATTCGTCGAAACCGATGGTGAAGCGTTCGATGTAGTCCGCGTCGGTCAATCCCTCGTCGATGATCACATGCATCATCGCCAGGGCGAGAGCGCCGTCGGTGCCCGGACGAATGGGGATGTACCAGCTCGCGGCCTTTGCTGTTCTGGTCTTGATCGGATCGATCACCACCACCTTGGCCCCGCGTTTCTTCGCCTCGGCTATGTACGGCCACAGGTGCAGGTTGGTGCTCATGGTGTTCGCCGCCCAGATCAGAATGAACTTGGAGTGGACGAAACTCTCGGGGTCGACGCCTGCCGTGTCGCCCACCGTCATCGCGTAGGCCGTGCACGAGCCCGCATCGCAGTAGGTGCGCTCGGCAACCGTCGCCCCGAGTCGGTTGAAGAATGCATCCCCGACGTTGAGACCCTGCGTGATTCCCGGGGTTGGAGGTAATTGCACGGCATGATCGCCTCGGGGCCGAATTCCTCGGCGATGGAGGTGAACTTCTCGGCAATGGTGGCCACGGCCTCGTCCCACGAGATCCGCTCGAACTCTCCTGAGCCCTTGGGCCCGGATCGCTTGAGCGGGTACAGCACTCGGTCCGGGCTGTAGACCTTGTCGAGATAGTTGTCCACCTTCACGCAGAGGCCACCGTTGGTGTACGGGTTGGTCTTGCTCCCGCTGACGCTCGTCGCCACCCCGTCCTCGACGGTCACCACCATCGAGCACGAATCCGGACAATCCTGCGCACACGCTCCGAGAACGGTGAGTTCCGTAGGGCGGTCGGCCGGGGCGTCGTGTGAGCGCGTATCTTCCTGAACAGTCGTCATGGGTGCTCCTCGGCGTGGATATCACTGGTATGTGTTATCCGTAGCCTGCACCGCGAGGACGCTCCCGACAGGACGCCGAGCGCCGTCTACTTTGCACTCTGTGCCCGAAGGCTCATCGCTCAGATCAATCCCTGTTTGCTCGCGGCATAGACGGCCTCGGCACGGCGGGACACCGCAAGTTTGCGCATGATGTTGCTGACGTGAAACTTCACCGTCGTCGCCGAGATGAACAGACGTGTTCCGATCATGTTGTTGGACAGACCCGTTGCCAGTAGCCGGAGCACTTCGAGCTCCCGCTCGGTCAGCCGCTCGATGCTGCTCGGTGTGCCGTTGAGAGAACGAACGACGGCCGACGCGCTCCGGGAATCGAACGCACTCTCACCGCGCGACACCGCGCGGATCGCGCGAACCAACTCGGTGGTGTCGACGTCCTTGACCACATATCCCCGGGCACCGGCATGCACGGCCTCCACCACCAGACGATCGTCGAGGAACGTCGTCAAGACGAGTAGACCGATTCCGTTGTGTGCCTTGGACAACTGCGCACACAGGGCGAGACCCTCGTAATCGGAGCTGGCAGAGAGCTTGAGGTCCATCAGCACGATGTCGGGTGTGACCTGAGCGACGACGGCCAACCCCTCCTCTCGGGTCGACGCCTCCCCCACGATCGTCAGATCCGATTCACGCTCGAGTACCGAACGCAGCCCGTCGCGCAGGATCGCGTGGTCGTCGACCAGGACGATCCGAACCCTGGGCGGCGCCGCCTGAGGCGAACCGTCTCGTACCGCTGTGACGCTCATGCTGTGCCCTTCGTGGAATTCGGGTCGAGCGGTATACGCACTGCCACTCGCACGCCCCCGGTGCGGGCACGGCGGATCTCGAAGACCCCGCCGTGTTCGCGGGCGCGCGCCGCCATGTTCGCCAACCCGCGGTGGCGGCCGTCGACGTCGGTGGACTCGGCCATGTGCAGCATCATGCGCAAGTGCGCCGGATCGCCGTCACCGTCATCGGCAATCGACAGCTGTACCTGATCGAGCGAATAGCTCAATCGAAGAATGGCCCGGGATGCATGTCCGTGCACTGCAGTGTTGAACAACGCCTCTCCGGCGATGCGGAGCAAAGCATGCTCGCATTCGCTGCTCAACTCGACGGGAGTTCCCTCCACCCGCAGCGAGACCTGCAACTCGTCGGGCATGTGGACCACCGAAAGCTGTTCGAGCATTTCGGGAAGCGACGTTCGGTCGGCGTCCTGAGGGTGATTGAGCGCGTAGATCGCCGACCGCAGCTGATCCACTGCCCGACGCGTCAGATCCTTGGCCAGATCCAGCCTGTCACTGCGCTCGTCGGCCGAGATGTCGCTGCGACAGACCTCGATCTGCATACCGGCCGACAACACGGCCTGGGTCACGCTGTCGTGCAGTTCGCGCGCGATGCGATGCCGTTCATCGTCGAGCACCTGATGCCGATGCGCGGCACCCAATTGTCTTTGCGTCAGCAGGAGTTCGGCATTGCGGGCGGCGAGGTCGGCCGCTGTTCGATTCGCCTCGGCGTAGGCACTCTCGGTGCGCTCGAGGAGTTGTCTTCGGCTCTGGAACAGAGCCGAATTCTGCAGGGCCACCGCAGTTTGGCTGGCCAGGATGCTGAGCACCGCGGCGTCGGTGGCGTCCAGCACACGTTGCTCGCCGGTCCATGCGGCAAAAGCGCCCACGACACCCCCGTCGTATGCGATCGGCACGAAAGCGTGATGGGCGGAGATCACCGGGGTCAGCCCGTCGCCGCACGTCGACTGTCGGATCGACTCGAGGCAGTCGACGACGTCTTCCGGCAACGGTGGCCCTTCGACGTTGTCGACCAGAAACGGTGTGGCGTCGGGTCCGAGTACCAATCTGCGAGGACCGGCGTCGGGGAACGCCCCGTCAGCGAGAGCGAACACGACCCAACGCGCACTCAGATGGGCTCGTGCCGCCTCGGCCACAGCGCACACCAGCGTTTCCGGACCGTCGACCGTGCGCACCAGCGCTCGCGAGATCAGTTCCAGCGCATAGACGACGCGTTCCAAACGTTCTGCCGCGCCGCGATACTGGGGGTAGAACGTGTTCTTGCCCGAACGCAGTCCCGTCAGCAACGAGAGGTCGGGTCCGGTTGTCACAGTGCGGTCCTGAACAGATCGACCATCTCGCGGTGCGTGGCCGAGCGCGGGTTGGTGGACATGCACGCATCGCGTAATGCGTTGGTGGCCAACACATCGAGATCGGACTCGCTGACGCCGATCTCGGCCAGGCCGGCGGGAACACCGACCTGACGAGCGAGGCGGTCCACTCGATCGGCCACGGCCATGGCGGCCTCCTCCGGCCTGGCCCTGCCCTCGGGTAGCCCGAGACTCGTCGCGATGGCCACGTACGGCAATGGATCCTCGGCAGCGTTGAAACGAATGACGTGCGGCAGCAGCACACCGTTGATCACCCCGTGCGGGAGATCGAGCAGCCCGCCCACCTGGTGGCTCATCGCGTGCGTCGCACCGAGTATCGCGTTCGTGAATGCCAGGCCGGCCTCCAGACTCGCCTGCGCCATCGACCCTCGTGCAACCATGTCGGTCGGCTCGTCGATGGTGCGAGCCAACTGTGACATCACCATGGTGATGGCTCGGAGCGCATGATGGTCGGTGAGCTGGTTGTGGCCCAACGACACGAACGCCTCTATCCCGTGCGTCAGAGCATCCAAACCGGTTGCGGCGTTGAGCCATTCGGGCATCGTGGTCAGCAACATCGGGTCGATCACCGTGATGTCCGGTACCAGGGCTCGGCCGAGAATGGTGATCTTCGTCGAGCGTGCGGTATCGGTGACGATGCAGAACTGCGAGACGTCGGCTCCGGTGCCGGATGTCGTGGGCACCATCACCAGAGGCGGGATCGGCCGGGTGGCCCGATCCACCCCCTCGTAGTCGAGGATTCGACCGCCGTTGCCGGCGAGGACGGCAATCCCCTTCGCCGCATCCATCACCGACCCTCCGCCAATCGCCACCAACACGTCGCAGCCGAAGTCCGCGTAGTAACCGTGGCCGGCCTCGATTTCGACGTCCTTGGGATTGGGCGTCAGTGCGCTCCAGACCTGGGGCTCGAGCCCCTGCGCAAGAAGGAGGTCGACGAGCTGCCCGGCCCAGCCACTCTCGATCAAGCCGGCGTCCGTGACGAGCATCGGCCGTACCCCACCGAGACGACGCGTCGCATGCGCGACCTCTCCGAGCGAATCCGGACCGAACACGATCTCGGGCGCATGGAACTTGAGGACACGTGGCGTCTCGGCTCGGCTGCGCCGAGTATCGAGATCGTGCAGCGCCTTGCCGACGTTCGCAGTAGCTGCCTGGTCCACCGTTCACACCCTCGCTGTCCTTCGATCCGAACACGATCCGGACCTGTGATTCAGGTTACAACCTTACGAGCACAGTCGGTCCGTTCCCACCAGCACCGGGCCAGGTTCCTACCTACCCGATCGGGCAGGTACGTGGTGTGATGGGTCGGGTCAGGACAGCGCATGCCCCAGATCGGCGGCGTGCGCCGTCAACTGTTCCCCGTCTCGCGCCACGACCACCTGGTCGCAGAATTGTTCGTACTCCTCCATCGAGCACGCGGCCTGCGCCCAGTAGCGACGAGCTTCGGGAGTGATCCAGGCGATGCGGTGCACCTTGGAGCGAATCTTCTCCAACGCATCGAGTCCGGGCGGCCGTCCGTTGCACCGACCGTCCCCCACGATGATCACCGCGGTGCGCTTGTTCAACACCTCCCCGTGCGAGTCCAGCAGGTCCGCGAAGGTTCTGCCGTAATCGCTGCTCGCTTCGAGGTCCAATCGCGCATCTGCGAGTACTGCAGCCAGAGCACCGTCGCCCGTGCTCCCGAGCAAGGTGGTCGTCACGTCCACCGGAGAATCGACGAAGCCCATCACAGTGCAGCGGTGCGCACGCGAGTGCATCGCCTGGGCAAGTCTGAGCGTGAATGCGGTGATCGGGCGAACGGACAACGAGACGTCCGCCAGCACCAACAATCGAACCTTGTCCGGAACCGGTGTCCTGGTGACCAACCGAAACGGAATGCCGTCCGTGCGCAGGCTCGACCGAACCGTGCGACGCATGTCCAGCGGGCCCCGAGAGTGTTCGCGAGGCCGCGGCCGAGGAGTCCCGCGCATGTGCCGCAACACTTCGTGACTTGCGCGCTCGATCTCGGCATGGCTGTCGATCCCCCGCCCTGCGCCGTCGACCGGCACCGGTGACGACATCGTCCCGGTCAACTCACCCAGAGCTGCGACGAAGGCTTCGACGGCATCGGTGATCCTGTCCAACATCGCCGCGCTCAGCGGCCCGGAATCTCCGCCATCGCCGTACACGCTACTGGGATCGTAGGCATCGAACCATGCCAGGATGCTTGCCGGATCCTCCCAGTTCAGTTGCCCTGCAACCGCTCCGCTCGTGCTCGACGCCAACTCCCCTGCCGCCGTCGAACCGGAACGCTCCAGATCGACGGTGTAGGTCACGCCCCGTCGACCCATGTCGCCATCGGTATCGATGGACAGATCGTGATCCTCCGACGACAGACTGATGTCGTCGTCGTCCTTGTGTGGGTTGAAGCCCTTGTCGGCCTCAGGGGCGTCGAGCAGATCTCCGATCTCGACGGCACGCTCGTTGTATTCGGCGTACTTCGCCGCCTCCTGGTCGGCTCCCACGTCGAGATCGGTCGGGAGGCCACCCGCCACCTGCGCGCCTACCGGCGAAGTGTGTTCGTGGACAACAGTGTTCGAGCCGACTGCGAACAGCGAGTCGAACGCGAGATCGAATCCCTGCTGTTCGTGATCGTACTTCGCGCACGTGGCGCGTAACGCCGCGCGGAGAACCGTCAGGTCACGTGCCCCCAGGAGCCCGAGCACGCGTCGGACTTCGATGACCTCGGCCGGCGACGCCGCCACTCCGAACCGCCGCAGCGTCCGGCCGAACACTGCCGACAGCACGTCGAGTACCACCGACGGAGCGAACGGCTCGACCGCAGTCATCGTCGAATCCCGATGCCGCCCTTGTCCCGTCCACCATGACCCCGGAACGCCGTCGCGGTCGTGTTGACGACGGCTCCGAGAGATGTTGCTGCAGAGGCTGTCTCCGTCGCCGGGCCTGCCATCGCGATCTTCATGTCCGAGGAGTATTTGACCAGCGCGGCGAGCAGATACTTGCGGGTGTCCTCCGTATGGCCGAGGACCGACGCGATACGAGCCGCGTCGATGACCTCCGAGATCGATGGGCTCTTGCGCAGCGGCAGCGCCCGCAGTTCGGTTGCCAGCGCCACGATGTCGGCTGCGACCCGATCGGGTACCTCCGGAGCGCGGGCGGTGACGATCTCACGTTCCCGTTCGGCGGAGGGGTAGTCGAGATGAAAGTGGAGGCAGCGGCGTTTGAGGGCGGAGGACAGCTCACGAGTGTCGTTGGAGGTCAGAATGACCCACGGATCACTTCGTGCGGTGAAGGTGCCCACCTCGGGAATGGTCACCTGCTTCTCGGCGAGCACCTCGAGCAGCAGCGCCTCCATGGATTCCTCGGTGCGGTCGACCTCGTCGACCAGAAGAACCACCGGCTCCTCGGACAGGATCGATTCCAGCAGCGGACGCACCGAGAGGAACGGCTCGGAATACAGGCCGAAGTCCTTGGCGGCAAGCATTTTCGAGGCGTCGTCGATGTCGGTGACATGCTGCGTCAGCGCACCGATGTGTTCACGCAGCATCTGCACGTGCAGAAGTTGTTTGGCGTAATCCCACTCGTACAGGGCTCGGTTGTCGTCGAGGCCCTCGTAGCACTGCAAGCGCACCAGCTTGCGGCCGCTCGCCGCAGCAAGCGATTTGGCGAGCTCGGTCTTTCCGACACCCGCGGGTCCCTCGAGCAGAAGGGGGCGATCGAGCGCTGTCGCGAGATGCACCACGGTGGCGAGATCGTCGTCGGCGATGTAGTCCTGCTCGGCGAGCGCCCTCCGCAGATCGGCAGCGTCGGTGAATCGAACGGTGTCGGTGTCGTCGCTACGCACTGTCGACAGCGTGGTCATGTGTTTCCCTTCGGACGGCGGCTGCGCCGCATGTGAGCGGAACTTCGTACCCTGCTACGAAGTTCCACTCACATGGGTGGCGGTTAGTACGACTCGTTGATCGCGTGCGAGACGACCGGAATCATCGACTCGACGGTGACCTCGCGGGGGTTACCCGGGGTGCACCAGTCTTCCTGGATGTGCTCGGAGATCTTGAGTACCGACTTCTCGTCACCCTTGATCACGTCGCCCTTACCGGCGTACTTGCCGGTGTTCATCCGGTTCTTGTCGTACGTCGCGGAACGGATCGACCCGAAGTTGTCGGGAATGCCGACGTCCTTCGCGAGCCGGATGGCGGCTTCGACTGCCGCGTCGGCCGCCTGGACGGTGGTCATGTTCTTCGTGTCGACGCCCATGGCCACGGCGATCTCCGCATAGCGCTCGTAGCGCGAAGGCAGGTTGTACTCCCACACGCGCGGCAGAGCGATGGCGTTGTTGAGGCCGTGAGCACTGTCGTAGAACGCACTGATCGCGTGGGAAATCGAGTGGATGACACCGAGTCCGCCGGAGTTGAACGCCTGCGTGGCAATGTACTGGGCGTTCATCATGCCCTCGCGAGCCTTCAGGTTGCCCGGGTCGTAGACGGCCTCGCGAAGGTGCTTGGACACCAGGCCGATCGAGTAGATCGCGTTGCCCAGCGACGGCGCGAAATCGAGACGCGACACGTACGGCTCGGCACCGTGTGCCAGAACGTCGAAGCCACAGAACGCGGTCCATTGCTGGGGGCAGGTGTAGTAGAGCAGCGGATCGTCCAGTGCCAGAGTCGGTGTCGACGCCTCGTCGAAGGCGAGCCACTTGTGCGGCTTCTCCATGTCCGAGGTGTCGGTGATGACGTACGCCCAGGACGTCTCGGAACCCGTTCCGGCGGTGGTCGATACGGCGATATGCGGTGGGTTCTGCTTGTTCGTGGACTTGGAGAATCCCTCGAACTCGTTGATGTTGCGGCCGTCGTGGGCAACGACGACGCGGATGCCCTTGGCCGCGTCGTGGCTGGAGCCGCCACCGACGGAGATGACGCTGTCGCACTTCTCCTTCTGGTAGAGCGCGGCACCGTCCATGACGTTGTAGTCCTTGGGGTTCGACTCGACCTTGTCGTAGAGAACCACCTCGACGCCCTGGTATTCGATCTTGCCGATCAGTTCCTCGATGATCCCGGATCCGCGCAGTCCGGTGGTGACGAGCAGGGCACGCTTGAATCCGAGTTCCTTCGCCTCGACGCCGATCATGTCGTGAGCGCCGACCCCCAGCTTGGCGCGGGGCAGCGGGTGAAACTCCTTGATGGGGAATTCCCAGATCTGATTGAGCTCGATTGCCATCGGTGTCTCCTCGGTGAGTGTGGTCAGGAAACGCCTGGGGTGTGTGATCGGCGTCTCACTGATGACCACCATGGCCGCACCGAGAGGAGATCGGAACACCTGCAGGGCAGAACCGTTCCAACACCGCTGCCGGACTATCCGATTGGGCAGTACATGGTGCCCGTCCTCGGGAGGGGAGATCGAGGAGTGATTGCTGCGCTATCGATTTCGTCGCTGCACAACCGAGAACCCGACGACCGAGATCAGTGCAAGAGCTATGACGAACGCCCCGTACACCTCGACCGTGGTGCTCAATCCGAGCCGATGCACGGCGAGACCGGCGATCACCGCAGGCAGGCTGAAGGCGAGGTAGCTGATGACGAATGTCGTGGCGAACACGCCACCTCGCTCCGCAGCGGGGACCAACGAACCGAGCGTGCGCATCGCACCGAGAAACGTTGCTCCCCAGCCCGATCCTGCGACGACAGCGCCGACGAAATACAGCGCGACCGAGCCGATTTCGACCGACACCAAGGTCAGCGCGACGCCGCTTGCGAGCACCGACGCGCCGATCATCATCACCGTGCGAGGAAGCCCGTTGCGCACGACGACAGCTGCTACCGAGCCCGAGGCGAACAGCGAGAAGATCTCCAGGCCGCCCACGATGTGGTTGTCGATACCGAAGACGGTGCCGATGATCGACGGGCCCAGCGAGAGGTGGAACCCGCCGAGCGACCAGGTCGCGAACAGGGCAGGAGCAATGACCACGAACGGTGCCCGCACCGACTTCGGCAGCGAGGCTCGCGGCAGCAGGGTCGACGCCAGGTGACGCCGGGAATCGAAGCCGCGCATCGCCGACGTCTCCGGCACGAACAGCAGGGCCACGGCCAGTACTGCCGCGGCGGCGATCAACAGGGCGAACACGAGAATTTCGGGTGCCGGCGCCAACTGCACCAACAACCCGGCCCCGATTGCGCCTGCCGCCAGACCGAAGGAGGGGGCGACGCTGTTGAGCAGCGGGCCGGTCGACACGGTGGGCTGCAGATCGATGATGGCCGCACTCATGGCACCCGTCGCCGCGCCTGCGGCGATCCCCTGAACGACGCGAGCAGCGATCAATACCGGAACACTGTCGGCCACGATGAACAACACCAGACTGACGATCAGCAGCAGCAGGGACGCGACCAGGATCGGTTTGCGTCCGATGTGGTCCGACAGACTTCCCACCGTGAGCAGAGTCAGCAGCAGCGCCAGCGCATAGACGGCGAAAACGACCGTGAGGGTGATCGCGCTGAACCCCCACGACTGCTGGTACACCGGGTACAGCGGCGACGGTGCAGCCGAGGACGCCATGAGCACGATGAAGGCGACGCCGACCACCCAGAAGGCATACCGATGCGGAATCCGCGCCGCTGCTCTGCCCTGTACGTCCCGCGTGTCGACACCGACCATGTGCTCATTCCCTCCACCGCAACGACCGTTACCTCAGTGAAAGACAACGCACGAACCCACCGGGCATTCCCCGGCGGCGCGGAACTACCGGGCCCGCGCACCGTCGAGTAGCACCGTCGCCTCGCGGTAACGATGTGCACTCTCCGGCAGTACGCCTTCGATGCCGCTCAGCCACACCGAGACCGATCCGGTGCCGGCCCGCGCCGAACCGACCTCGTCCGCGCGCCGCACCGTCTGATTGGCCACGGCCGCCGCGCTGTCGAACATCGTCACGCCGTTCGGCAGACGCGCGACGATCTCGTTCAGCACCAACGGGTAGTGGGTGCACCCCAACACGATGGACTCGACGTCGTCGGGAGTGGCGGCCACCGCAGCGTCGATGGCCGCACGTATTCCGGTCGAGTCTCCGCGATCGATCGAATCGGCCAGGCCGTGGCAGGCCACGCTGGTCACCGTCCGACGAGAGGCGAATTCGTCGATCAACCGGGCCTGGTACGCACTTGCCGTCGTGGCCGCCGTCGCCCAGATCGCGATCCGATCACTGACAGCCGCTGCGGGTTTGATCGCCGGGACCGTCCCCACCACGGGGATGGAATCACCGAGCGCAGCCCGCACCTGGCTCAACGCCGTCACACTGGCCGTGTTGCACGGCAACACCACGACCTCGGCACCGAGTTCGACGGCATGCCGAGCGGTACCGACCACCCGCTCGACCACCCACGCATCCGGCTTCGGACCCCACGGCGCGTTGTCGGGATCCATCATCAGCACCAGATCGAGCTCGGGACGCGACTCACGCAGGCGAGCAGCCGTCGGGAGCATTCCCAACCCCGAGTCGATCAGTGCAACGATCATGCCAGTGCTTGCTCGACGTCGCCCACCAGATCGGCACCGTCCTCGATACCGACGGACAGACGCACCAGGTCGTCCGGGACCTCGAGCAGCGAACCGGCAGTCGACGCGTGCGTCATCGCGCCGGGGTGCTCGATGAGCGACTCGACGCCGCCCAAAGACTCTGCGAGAGTGAAGATCTCGGTCTTCGCGCAGAAATCGAGAGCGGCCTGCTTGCCGCCGGCCAGCCGCACGGAGACCATGCCGCCGAACCGTCGCATCTGCTTCGCGGCCACCGCGTGAGACGGGTGCGACTCGAGGCCGGGGTAGATGACCTGCGAGATGGCCGGGTGCCCGTCGAGGAATTCGACGATCTTCTCCGCGTTGTCGCTGTGCCGTTCCATCCGCAACGCGAGGGTCTTGATGCCGCGCAAGGTCAGGAATGCGTCGAACGGTCCGGGAACGCCCCCGGCACCGTTCTGCAGGAACGCGAACGCGGTATCGAGCTCTTCGCTGTCGGTCACCAGAGCGCCGCCGACGACGTCGGAGTGACCACCGATGTACTTGGTCGTCGAGTGCAGCACCACGTCGGCACCGAGGGACAACGGCTGCTGCAGGTAGGGAGACGCGAACGTGTTGTCGACGACCAGCTTGGCCCCGCCCTCGTGCGCGACGCCCGCGAGCGCCTCGATGTCACCGACGTTGAGCAACGGGTTGGTGGGCGTCTCGACCCACACCAGCTTGGTGTTCGGACGCATCGCGGCGCGGACCTCGTCGACGTTCGAGACCGCGGCCACGGAGTACTCGATGCCCCACTGGGTGAAGACCTTGTCGATCAATCGGTACGTGCCGCCGTAGGCGTCGTTGGGAATGACGAGGTGGTCACCGGGACGCAGCGCCGACCGCAGCATGCAGTCGGTAGCGGCCATGCCCGACGAGAAAGCGCGACCGTAGGTACCGGATTCGATGGCTGCGAGGTTGGCCTCGAGCGGCCGACGCGTCGGGTTGCCGGTGCGCGCGTACTCGAATCCGCTACGCATTCCGCCGACCCCGTCTTGCGCGAAGGTGGAGCTGGCGTAGATCGGCACGTTGACCGCGCCGGTCAGTGGATCGGGCTCGTAACCCGCGTGGACCGCCTTCGTGGAAAAGCCCTGCCAGGAGGTGTTGTCTGCCTTGCTGCGCTGCTCACTCATGGCCTCCACACTAATCGGCCTGCGTCGCCCGGCAGGGGCGTGGGTAACCTGCGAAGACAACCCCCAGCGGAAAGAGGCACCGTGGCCAACTCCCAGAGCGTCGACGAACTGTTCGCGATCGATTCCCTCCTCGACGACGAAGAACGTCAGATCCGGGACACCGTCCGCAAGTTCGGCAACGAACGCATCCGACCACACATCGCCGACTGGTTCGACGAGGGCACCGTTCCCGCGCGTGAACTCGCCAAGGAGCTGGGCTCGCTCGGCCTGCTCGGCATGCACCTCGAGGGCTACGGCTGCGCCGGAACATCGGCGACGGCGTACGGGTTGGCCTGCCTCGAACTCGAAGCCATCGATTCCGGCATCCGCTCACTGGTCTCGGTGCAGGGCTCGCTGGCGATGTTCGCGATCTGGAAGTACGGGTCCGAGGAACAGAAGCAGCAGTGGCTTCCGGGGATGGCCGAGGGTTCGCTCATCGGCTGCTTCGGTCTCACCGAGGCCGACTTCGGGTCCAACCCCGGCGGCATGCTCACCCGCGCCAAGCGCGACGGTGACGACTGGATTCTCAACGGCAGCAAGATGTGGATCACCAACGGTCCGGTCGCCGACGTCGCCGTCGTGTGGGCTCAAACCGACGACAAGGTCAGGGGTTTCGTCGTCCCCACGGACACCCCCGGATTCACCGCGAACACGGTGAAGAAGAAGCTGTCTCTGCGCGCGTCGATCACGGGCGAGTTGGTGTTCGACGACGTCCGGCTTCCTGCCGACGCGATGCTGCCCGAGGCCCGCGGCCTGAGCGGACCGTTGAGCTGCCTCAACGAGGCCCGTTTCGGCATCGTGTTCGGCGCGATGGGGGCGGCTCGGGACTGCATCGAGTCGGCCGTCGAGTACTCCAAGACCCGCGCGGTGTTCGACAAGCCGCTGGCCGGATACCAGCTCACCCAGGCCAAGCTCGCGAACATGGCGCTCGAACTCGGCAAGGGTCAACTGCTCGCGCTGCATCTGGGCCGGCTGAAGGACAAGGGAGAGCTACCGGGCGAGCGAGTGTCGCTCGGCAAGCTCAACAACGTGCGCGAGGCCATCAAGATCGCTCGTGAATGCCGAACGATCTTGGCCGCCAACGGAATCACGCTGGAATACCCCGTACTCCGGCATGCCAACAACCTCGAATCCGTCCTCACCTACGAGGGCACATCCGAGGTCCATCAACTCGTGATCGGGCAGGCGCTGACGGGCTCCAGCGCTTTCCGATAGACGGTATGGAGGTCTTGGCTGGGGCCCCTCCGCATGTAAGCGTGGGTTGCCGACAGGAGTGGGTCCTGGCCGGTAGAGCCACAGATGTGGGAGGCCCCAGTGAAGAATCATCGTACGAGTGTTG
>NZ_JABFAQ010000024.1:0-16082 GCF_017168275.1 Rhodococcus sp. KRD175 | reverse complement strand
CTGCTGATCCCGATCCACCGGGCGATACCCTTTGGCCACCACCACATTCTCCCAGCCCACCACCACCCGCTACAGCACAACACGCAGCAAAATCAACAAGGCCCAATTCGCAACAGCCCGGATCCCGATTCTCGAGGCGAATTGTGGACACTCAGATCAGTTGTGGGTGGGGCCGGCAGGGTCGGTTGTCGTAGGTGATGTGAGCGCCCATTATTGGTTGTTCGCGGCGGGATCCCGATTCTGGAGGCGAATTGTGGGCGCTCAGATCAGTTGTGGGTGGGGCTGGCAGGGTCGGTAGTCGTAGGTGACGTGAGCGCCCACTATTGGCTGCTCGCGACGGGATCCCGATTCTCGACGCGAATTGTGGGCGTTCAGATCAGTTGCTCCAGAACCGCTCGAGGAATTCGAGCACCTCGTCCGATGCGGCCATCGTCGTCGCATGGTCGAATCCGCGAACGATGTGCAGTTCGGAGTCGGGCACCAGGGCGGCAGCGGCACGGCTGTCGTCGAGCCGGGTTCGATCCTCGCTGCCGACGTAAAACAGCGACGGTGGGGTGAAGTGCTGCAGGACGTCGTCGGGTAGACCGGGATCGGCGTCGCATGCTCGGATGTACGCGGCCATGGCCTGAGCATCGTTGGCGGAGAATACCGCTCGTGTTCCTGGGTCGATGGGGAACATGCGGTGCTCGTTCCATGCCTCGAGGAACCCGTTCATGCCGCTGCGCTCCAACACGTCCGCGCAGCCCGGGAAGAACAGCCTGTCGAACGCTCCCGCCTGAGCGCCGTGACTACCGCCGCCCACCGCGAGTGAACGCACGCGTTCGGGCCTCGCCGCCGTCAACGCGAGACCGGCCCGCGCACCGAACGAATAGCCGAGATAGTCGACGGTCGGAGCGCCGACCGCGTCGAGAACCGACGTCAGATCTCCGACGATATTGGCCATGGCATAGGCGTCGGGAGTATGGGGCTTCTCGCTGCGGCCATGACCGCGACTGTCGACCAGTATGAGCTGCCGAGTCCCGCGCAACGCCTTCACATATCCGAACGTCCGCCAAATCGTGTGCGTCAGGAAACTGCCGTGCACCATCAACAACGGCGGCCCGGACCCCACCACCGTGTACGCGATCTGCGTCCCATCATCTGCATTCGAGGCGTATTCCACCTTCCGATTCTGACCCTGGAAGTCCACTCAACGTGACATTGACCCCCGAAAAGGCCACCGAACGTCACATTGACTCCTCCCGGGTGGGTGTTTCCTCGGCCGACTCGGCCGACTCGGTGGGCTGGGCGATCGGCGTCAGGTCGATGGTGCGGGTAGGGGCGATCGCGTCGAGGAACGGGCGATCGTGGCTGGCGATGATCAGTGCACCCTCGAATGTGTTCAGTGCGTCGATGAGGTGTTGGCGGCTGGTGATGTCGAGGTTGTTGGTGGGCTCGTCGAGCATCAGTAGTTTCGGTGCAGGCTCGGCCAACAGGATTCGTGCCAGTGCGGCTCGCAGTCGTTCGCCTCCGGAGAGGGTGGCGACGACGGCATCGGCGTCGGATCCGCGGAAGAGGAATCGGGCCAGTTGGCCACGGATCTGCTCGGCGGTGGCGTGCGGTGCCACGTCGGCGATGTTCTCGGCAACGGTGCGTGATTCGTCGAAGATGTCGAGGCGTTGCGGGAGGTATTTCCACGGCACTTCGGCGTCGGCGGCGTCGAGACTGCGCAGCAGGGTGGTTTTGCCGCTTCCGTTCGGCCCGACGAGCGCGATGCGTTCGGGACCGACGATGTGAACGTCGTCATGAGTCAGAACTATCTGTCCCGGATGAACTTTCGTTGCAGGTAGGTCGACGCGTATCTCGCGGTCGTCGCGCAGGAGATCCTCGGCGGCAGACAGTGACGTTCGGGCATCGTCGACGCGATCGCTGTGGGTACCGCGTAGTTTGCCGGCCGATTCCTGTGCGGCCCGCTTGCGTCTGCCCGCAAGGATCGGAGGTACGCGCTTCTGCTCCGACATCTTCTTGCCGTAGCGCAACCTGCGATCGAGTTTGATTTGTGTGTCGACCAATTCGCGTTCCTGCTTGCGCACGTCGTTCTTGGCGTCTCGGACGCTCGCCCGCGCGGCTTCCTGCTCGGCGTCGATCACCGATCGGTAGTGCGTGTAGTTTCCACCGAACATGCGTACTCGGGAGGTGCCGCTGCGTTCGGCGCGGACCTCGGCGACGGTATCGACACGCTCGAGCAATTCGAGATCGTGGCTGCAGACGACGAGCACCCCCGAGTATCCATCCACGGCCGCATACAGTCGTTCTCGTGCAACGAGATCCAGGTTGTTGGTCGGCTCGTCCAACAGCAGTACGTCTGGTTCGGCGAGCAACTGCGCGGTGAGAGCCAGCAGCATCGCTTCGCCACCGGACAGCGTGCCGACCGGTCGATCCAGGTCGTCGAGGGAGCCGACGATGCCGCCCAGGCCGAGCTTGTTCAGCAACGCCAGCGCGCGCTCCTCGACGTCCCAGGCCGATCCGACGATGGCGAAATCGTCCTCGGAAGATGTACCGGATTCGATGCGATGCAATGCCTTTCGGACCGAATCGATGGCCAGCACGCGATCCACCGGGAGCTCGGGGTCGAGTGCGATGTCCTGACGGAGATAACCCAGGACGCCGGGCATCGAGATCGAACCGCGCTGCGGTGTCAGTTCTCCGGCGAGCAATCTCAGGAGGGTCGACTTTCCGGCACCGTTCGATCCGACGAGACCTGTTGTGCCGCTGGGGAAGATGGCCGACAACGCGTCGAACACGGGGTCGCCGTCGGGCCAGGAGAACGTCAGATCGGAGACAGAGAGGGAAGATGAATGAGGCATGGATGCTCCAAAGGTGTGCGTGCGGTCGAACTGCAGGCGTCTAGAACCTTTGGAAGAGCAATGGCCTCTCCGAATCTGTGGGCAACAAGGCGATCTCCACGCTAATGCCGAACGTGGGCAATCCGCAAGCGATTTAGACCGAGGGCCCCTTCTTGCGTAGTTCGTCCACAGTCGACATGGCTCCGCGCAGTTCGTCCAACCAGTCCTGCGTGTGCTCGCCGACCAACTTCACGGCCCACGACAGAGCGTCTGCACGAGACCGCGCGACTCCGGCATCGACGAGGGTGTCGAGGACGCGTCGCTCGGGCTGACGCAGGCGGGTCATGACCGGGACGGCCAGGTGGGTGAACAGGACTACCTCGGAATCGGTCCGAACGCCCCAGGCGACCTTGCGGCCGTAGCGCTTCTCGGCCTCGTCGGCAATCTGCATGCGCTCGGCCCGGGTGCCTTCTCGGAATCGGGCGATGCGGCCTTCGGTGGCGGCAGGTGAACTGCCCTCCTCGGTGGGCAACGTCCCGACCACCACGATCTCTTCGCGATCCACCTCGACCGACGCGGTGCCCTCGAACCAGCTGTCGGGCAATCTGCCGCCGAACCAGTCGCCGGCATCGGTGGCGTCGGGAACATCTGCGTGCTGCCAGCCGCCGGGGCGACCGAACGAGCGTCCATTGGGTTTCATGATGACTCCTCTGTAGGTTTCGTAATACTGATTACATGATTACACCTCATCCTCGGTTCGCGCCACCGCCGATTCGTCGGAGGCCTGGGGCATGATCGACTCCGTGCGCACAACGAGAAGACCGACGACTCTGGCCGCAATCGTGTCCGTACTGGCGCTGGTGGTCGCTGCCTGCGGAAACAGTGGGCCCGATCAGCCGCAGACGGTCGCCGAGCAGTTCGCGGCCGCCGTCAGCAGCTCGAACATCGATCAGGCAGCCGCGCTGACGACCGATCCCGCGGGCGCGAGCGCCGCTCTAACCCAGCTGTACGACGGGCTGTCCGGCGGCGGAACGGTGACGGCCACTGCCGATTTCGAGGCTGTCGACGCGAACGAGGATGCGGGCACGTTCACGCTGAACGCCGATTGGCGCTTCTCGACCACCACCGACGGCACGGCGGAACCGGACGGCCAGCCGAAGGAGTGGAACTACACGACGTCTGCGACTGCGGCAGAGACTCCGCAAGGGTGGAAGATCACCTGGGACCCGGCCATCCTGGTCCCCGGACTGACGGCCGATTCCTCGGTCCGATTCACCCCGACCGACGCGCTCGTCGCGCCCAAGGTTTTCGATGCCAACGGCGGCGAGCTCATGTCGCAGCAGGTCGTCACCCTCGTCAACGTCGATGCGACGGCCGATCCTGTGGCCGTCGCCGCTCTCGTCGGATCCGTCGTTCCCGGGATCACCGCCCAGTCTGTTGCGTCTTCTGTTGCTGCTGCACAGAGTAATTCGGCGACCATAGTCTCGCTCCGTCAGGCGGATATCGATCCCATCGGAGCGCAGCTCGCGGCCGTTCCGGGAGTCACCCTGGCGCCGCAGACTCGCCTGCTGGCCACCGATCGCAATCTTGTCTCGCCGGTTCTCAGCGACCTGACGACGCTGTGGGAACAGGAGCAGGCGGCCAATCGAGGCTGGGCGATCCAATCGGTCGCTGCCGACAACACCGTCACCCAGCTTGCCGGTCGCGATGCCTCCACCGGTGACGACATCGCGACCACCGTCGACTCGGCGTTGCAGATCAAGGCCGAGAACGCCCTGGCGTCGGTGCCGCAGCAGGCTGCGATCGTCGCGCTTCGGCCGTCCACCGGAGAGGTTCTCGCCGTCGCACAGAACGCCGCAGCGGATGCGGAGGGCCCGATTGCTCTGACCGGTCTCTACCCGCCCGGGTCGACCTTCAAGACGGTCACCACCTCGGCTGCTCTGCAATCCGGTGCCGTCACCCCCGACACGGTGTTGCCGTGCCCGGCGACGGAAAACATCGAGGGACGTCAGATTCCCAACGACGACAACTTCGCGCTCGGCGACGTTCCGTTGCACACTGCCTTCGCGAAATCGTGCAACACGACGATGGGCAGACTCGGCGTCGCCCTGCCGCCGAACGGTCTGACCGACGCGGCCGCGCAGTACGGCCTCGGCGTCGACTACGTGACCCCGGGCCTGACGACCGTCACCGGTTCGGTGCCGTCGGCCGACACCCCGGCGCGGCGCGTCGAATCCGCCATCGGCCAAGGGCAGGTGACTGCGTCACCGTTCGGCATGGCGCTGGTCGCGTCGTCGATCGCGAACAACGGATTGCTCCCGCCGACGGTCGTCTCGGGTAAGCCCGGCGTGGGAAACATGCAGCCGGCAGCGGTGAACCCACAGGTCACCGAGCAGATCAAGGCCATGATGCGCGAGACCATCACCGGTGGTACGGCCACGGCACTGAACGACATTCCGGGGCTGCTCGGCAAGACCGGAACCGCCGAATTCGGGCCGAACAACGAAGGAGCGCACGGCTGGTTCGTCGGGATCTCCGGTGATCTCGCGTTCGCGGTCTTCGTGAACAACGCGGGAAGTTCGGCACCCGCCATCGAGGCTGCAGGACGCTTTCTGAGGTAACAGCCCGAGGTAAACGGACCACTCCGTATCTCAATCGTGACCGGCTCGTATGAATCCCGTGCTTGTTACTCGTGTGACTACAGTGAATATTGTGACTCATGAGTTCTATGAGTCGTGTCCGTCGTGGCCCGCGCAAGGTCCGCGGTCGCTACCTCGTCGCAGTTGCAGCATCGGCGACGCTGTCGGTCTCGGCCGTGTTCTGGATGGTCGACCGCCCACCGAGCGAGGCCGAGGTACTGGTCTCCAAATTCGTCGACGCGCTGGACAACCGCGATGTCGCGGCGGCGGCCGCACTGACGACGTACCCGAACGCCGCGACGGCAGCTCTGAATCAGATGTTCGACGGTTTGTCGGCCGACGGCAGATCGACGGGTGACTTCGACCTGACGCAGTACATGGATCTCTCCGACGAGAGCGGATTCTTCACGCTCGCGTCCGCCTGGAACTTCGGCGAAGGCAAGGACTGGAAGTACAGCGCCCAAGGCGCAACCAAGAAGCTCAGTGTCGGCTGGCGTATCGCGTGGGATCCGGCCACGCTCGTTCCGGATCTGACCTCGGGCGGGTCGGTTCGCTACACCCGCACCGACGCCGCTCCGCCGTTGATCTTCGATTCCGCGAACAACGTGCTGATGAGTGAGCGGACCATCAACGCCATTTCTCTCGACCCCGCCCAGATGAGTGATCCGGCGGCGTCGACTCAGCAACTCGCCGATGTCATCGACGTCGTCGCGCCGCTGATCACCTCCGAATCGCTACTGAAGGAACTCGATTCGGCCCACGGAGCTCCGATCACCGCAGTGACACTGCGCGACGACGACTTCGCCGTTCTCGAAGACGATCTGCGAGCGGTGCCGGGAGTGGTGGTCGCCCCGCAGCCGAAGCTCATCGTCGACGACCGTCGAATCACCTCCCCGGTGCTCGACTCCCTGCGCGCCGCGTGGCAATCCGGCCGCGACGCCACCGCAGGCTGGGCCGTCGACACCTACACCGTCGACGGAACCGGTGAACGACGCGTGGGATTCCAGGGACCGGGCGGACCGGACTTGCACGCAACACTCGATCCGCGCGTCCAACTCGCGGCCGAGAACGCTGTGGTGATGGCGGGTACATCCGCGTCGATCGTGGCGGTGTCCACGTCGACCGGTGCGATTCTCGGTGCGGCACAGAACAGTTACGCCAACGAGCAGGGCGACGTGGTGTTCGCCGGCTCCTATCCGGCCGGCACCGCGTCGGAGTTGATCAAAGCCGTACAGGCCGATCGCGGCGACGACAGTGCCGAAGACGCGGCAGCACGATTGGGTCTGGGAATTCACTATGCAATGCCCGGTCTCGACGCCTACACCGGCACCCCCGCCGACAGCCGGAGCGCGATCGACGGTATTCGGAACGTCTCCACCGCATCCGGAGCCGAGGCGACGGTGACACCGTTCGGACTGGCCCAGATGGCAGCAGCGATCTCCCGCGGCAGCGCGCCCACGCCGGCCATCGTTGCCGGGCAGACTGCAGTGGCAGACCGCGCAGCCGAGCCCATGGGCCCTGACGCTGCAGCCCGCTTGCGTGAGATCGTGGCCGCATCGTCGAACAGCAGTGGTCTCGATACGTTCGACGGCGTGCAGGGATTTGCCGGGGAGAGCGGCGATGACCGCTTCGTGCTCGCGACCAGCGGCGATGTTGCCTTCGCCGTCTACATCGAGGACGCCGACGGAGGGGATCAAGCAGTGCGGATGACGAGCCGCTTGCTGCAGGAGATGGCGAACCCCGTCGAATAGGGGCTCGATCGTTAGGCACGGTAGTTTTGTTCGGTGACTGTGCTCGATTTCGGACTACTGGTGGTGGCCGGGTTCTTCGCCGGCCTCATCGGGTTCGTCACCGGGCTCGCATCCCTCGTGTCCTATCCGGCGCTGTTGGCGGTAGGGCTTCCCGCGGTCTCGGCGAACGTCACCAACACCGTCGCGCTGGTTGCTGCCGGAGTGGGTGCCACTACGAGCTCGTCGGCCGAACTCGCCAAGGACGGCAAACAGCTGATTCGCTACGCCGTCTACTCGGCGCTCGGCGGGACCACCGGAGCCATCCTGTTGCTCGTCACTCCGGAGGGATCGTTCGAGGTCATCGTGCCGTTCCTGGTCGCGATGGCTGCGATTGCACTGCTGCTGCAGCCCAAAATCCGAACGCTGTCCGGCGGCAGGCAATTTCCGACGCTGTACCCGCTGGCGCTGTTCGCCGTCGCCATCTACGGAGGCTACTTCGGAGCCGGAGCCGGGGTCATCTTCCTGGCTCTGGCGCTGATCTGTACGTCCGATACGTTCTGGCGCGCAAGCATTTTGAAGAGCTTCTTCCTCGGCATCGCCAATCTCATTGCGGCGATCATCTTCTCGTTCTCCGGCCACGTGAACTGGTGGGCCGCTCTGGCTCTCGCAATCGGCTGCTTCGTCGGCGGTGCCTGCGGGCCACCGACCGTCAAGGTGATCTCACCGATCGTGCTCCGCGTCGGCGTCGGCATTCTGGGACTCGGCCTCGCCGGCTGGTTGGGGTACCAGGCATTCGGCTGACGTCGTCGGTGATCTGACTGTCCACCATTTCAGCCGGGAGGCGCGATCCCGCTTCTGGAACGAAATAGTGGACACTCAGATCAGTTGTGCCTCAGCTTCTGGGGAGACACCGCAGCATCCACCGGTCGTGGGGGCGTCGGGCTCGTCGAACAGGCCGGCCCCACCGCAGACGCCCGTGTCGGGCAACGTCAGCTCCACCTTTCGCGCGCCCTCGTGATCGCCTGCCAGTTCGGCGGCGATGCTGCGCACCTGCTCGTATCCGGTCATCGCCAGAAACGTCGGCGCACGTCCGTAGCTCTTCATGCCGACCAGGTACAGGCCGGGCTCGGGCTGAGTGAGCTCCTCGACTCCGTGTGGTGACACCGAGCCGCAGGAGTGGATGTTCGGATCCACCAGTTCGGCGACGAACTTCGGTGCCTGCAGAGTGGGATCGAGATCGAGGCGCACTTCGGACAACCACGAAAGATCCGGACGGAACCCGGTCAGTGCGACGACGCGGTCGACGTTCTCGATACGGGTGCCGCCGTCGCCCACGAGGGTGAGCCGATCACCCTGCACCGCAACGGCTTCGGTGCGAAATCCGGAGACCACGGTGAGGTAACCGTCGTCGACGGCCTTCTTCGCGCGTTGGCCGAGTGCGCCGCGCGCCGCGAGTTCGTCGGCCGCGCCGCCGCCGAAGACCTCCGCGGTGACGCCTCGGCGCACGGCCCAGGTGAGCGTCGTGCCGGGCTCGTCGGCGGCGAGCTCTGCGAAGGTGATGATGGCGGTCAGCGCGGAGTGGCCGCTACCGGCGATGACGGTGTGCTTGCCCGCGAACTGGGAGCGAATCGCCGGATCGGTCAAATCGAGGACTCGGTAGTCGATGCGGTCGGCGGCGGCCTTCTCGCCGATGGCCGGAAGTCCCTCGCTTCCCAACGGATTCGGCGATCCCCAGGTGCCCGACGCGTCGACCACGGCGCGAGCGAGGATGCGTTCCTCGCTGCCGTCGGAGTGGCGAACATGCACCGACAGTGGTTCGGTGTCGCGTCCGGCGTCGACGACGCGGTCGCGTCCACGGCGGGCGACGCCGACCACTTCGCAGTCGACTCGGACGGTATCGCCGAGCACAGCAGCGAGGGGCGCGAGATAGTGCTCCACCCATTCGCGTCCGGTGGCGTAGGTGTCGCCGTCCGGTGGAGTCCAACCGGTGGGTTCGAGCAGTCGGGCGGCAGCCGGGTCGACGACCTCGGACCACGGAGAGAACAGCCGCACGTGATTCCATTCGGACACCGCCGATCCGGCCGACGGTCCACGTTCGAGAAGGATGACGGCAGAACCGGTTTCGGTCAGGTGCGCCGCGGCAGCGAGACCGATGGGGCCTGCGCCGACCACCACTACGGGGTATTCGTTCATGACTGATCTACCTTTCCTCGTCGAACGAGAGTGTCCACTGCTGCGCGTGCGGTCCGGCCGACGCCGATGAGCGTCGCCGAGGCCGGGCCGGTCCAGTCGCCGTAACCCAGGAACACCAGCGTCGGTTCACCGCGAACGTGATTGCCGTTTAACACTATTCCCGATCCTTCGGTGTGCAGGTGCAGCGGCTGCAGATGCCGCAGTGCGGGTCGGAATCCGGTGCACCAGAGGATTACATCCAGCTTCTCCGTCGTATGTCCGTCGGTGACGCCGTCGGTGGTGATCGCGGTGAACATCGGCCGGGCGTGCAGCACTCCGCGATCCCTGGCCTCCCGCACCGGCGGGACCATGACGATGTCGCCCAGACCGGCGACCCCTCCGGTATCGGGCCCGCCTGCCGCCAGAGTGCGGGACCGATCGCTGGCGACATCGAACAGCACCCGACCGTCGACGTCATCGGGCAGAAACCTCGGCTCGCGGTTGGTGAACCACAGGGTCTGCGCGACCGTGGATATCTCGGCGAGTATCTGCGCCGCCGAGTTTCCGCCGCCGACGATGCCCACTCGCTTGCCCACGAACTGATCCGGCGTTCGGTAGTCAGCGGCATGCAGCTGGGTCCCACCGAACTCACGCATGCCCGGGTAGCTCGGCCAGAACGGCCGAGACCACGTTCCCGTCGCACTGACGACTGCTGCGGCACCGTACGACTCGCCGTCGGTGTCGACTCGATAGCCCTCGGTCGTACGATGCACGGACTTCACGTCGACGGGCCTCTGCACCGGCAAGTCGTACTTCTTCTCGTACGCCCGCAGGTAGTCCACCACATGCGATGCCGGCGGAAAACCACTGTGCCACGCCGGCATCGGCCAACCGGGTAGTCGCGAGTACTCGGCCGGCGAGAACAGATGCAGGGACGGCCAGTAGTCCTGCCAGGACCCGCCGGCGTGCGTCTGGTTGTCGAGGATGACGAAGTCCAGACCGGCTCGTCGCAGGTAGTAGCCGGCGGCCAGTCCTGCCTGACCGCCGCCGATCACCACCACCTCGGTGTTCATTCGAATCAGGTTTCCGCGCTGCGCAATCGGGATGTCAGTTCTCCGACGCGGCCTGCGATGTCGTCACGCACCAGACGCATCCGCTCGATGCCGTCGATACCGCGTTCGGACGGTTCGTCGGTGTCCCAGTTCTCGAATCTGGGGCCGTCGACCACGTCTACCTTGGCCTCACCGCCGAGGGTGACGACGTAGTCCATCCGGGCGAGCAGAGCGGGGTCGATCGGTTTCGGTACTTCACCCGACAGATCGACGCCGACTTCGAGGAGTGCCTCGGCGGACAGTGCGTTGACTGCGCTACCGGGTTCGGTTCCGGCAGAGTGCACTTCGACCGAATTGCCGACCGTCTTGCGCATCAGGCCGGCCGCCATCTGTGATTTGCCGCCGTTCTTGACGCAGACGAACAGCACGCTGGGTGTCGTCATGATGCCGAACTCTGCTTCGCTGGAACCAGTTCGGCGATCAGGTCTTCGATCCGACGCTTGATCTCGTCGCGAATCGGGCGCACTGCCTCGACGCCTTTTCCTGCCGGATCGGCCAGTGCCCAGTCGCGGTAGCTCACGCCAGGGAACACCGGGCACGCGTCGCCACAGCCCATGGTGATGACGACGTCGGACGTCTCGACGGCCTCGGTGGTCAGGATCTTCGGCGACTGCGACGAGATGTCGATACCGACCTCGGCCATGGCCTCCACCGCTGCCGAGTTGATGGTGTCCGCGGGAGCGGTACCGGCAGAACGTACCTCGACGGTATCGCCGGCAAGATGAGTCAGAAATCCGGCGGCCATCTGAGAGCGGCCGGCGTTGTGGACGCAGACGAACAGCACGCTGGGTGTCTCGGACATCAGGAATCCTTCGATGACGTGGTCGTGGAAAGGCTGGGGGAGAACCGCTTCCGCAAGGCGAGGGAGACATAGACGAGGCCGACCAGGACCGGCACCTCGATGAGCGGACCGACGACTCCGGCGAGCGCCTGCCCGGACGTTGCGCCGTAGGTGGCGATGGCGACGGCGATGGCGAGCTCGAAGTTGTTGCCCGCAGCGGTGAATGCGAGGGTGGTAGTGCGTTCGTAGCCCAGGCCCATGGCGGCCCCGAGTGCGTAACCGCCGCCCCACATCACCGCGAAGTAGACCAGCAGGGGCAGCGCGATGCGCACCACGTCCCAGGGCTGTGACGTGATCCGATCACCCTGTAGCGCAAAGAGAACGACGATGGTGAACAACAGCCCGTAGAGAGCCCACGGGGCGATCCTCGGGATGAACTTCTCCTCGTACCATGTGCGGCCCTTGGCGCGTTCACCGAAGAAGCGCGATGCAAATCCGGCTATCAGCGGGATTCCGAGGAAGATCAGCACCGATTTCGCGATCTGCCACGGCGACGCTTCGATCGTGGTCTGCTCGAGGCCGAGCCAGCCGGGCAGTACCGAGAGGTAGAACCATCCGAGGACGGCGAACATGAAGACCTGGAACACGGAGTTGATCGCCACGAGCACGGCCGCGGCCTCACGGTCTCCGCAGGCGAGGTCGTTCCAGATGATGACCATCGCGATGCATCGAGCGAGGCCGACGATGATCAGGCCGGTCCGGTACTCGGGCAGGTCCGGCAGGAAAAGCCATGCGAGAGCGAACATCAGCGCCGGTCCGAGGATCCAGTTGAGAACGAGCGATCCGATCAGCAGCCGCCTGTCTCCGGTGACGGTGTCGAGGCGGTCGTAACGGACCTTGGCCAGTACCGGATACATCATGACGAGCAGGCCGACGGCGATCGGGAGCGACACCCCGTCGACGGAGATGGAGGACAGCGCGTCGTTCAGCTCGGGGATCATGCGTCCCAGGATCAGGCCGACGACCATGGCGACACCGATCCACACCGGGAGGAACCGATCGAGCGTGGAGAGTTTGCCGACGACGGCGGTGTCCGTGGTGGTGCTCATACCGTGACCACCGTGGGGTCCGCTGCGGTGAGTACCGACGATAGTTGTTGCAAGGCAGCTGGAACGACCCAGTAGTACACCCAGGTTCCGCGTCGCTCACAGTCGAGCAGCCCGGCTTCGCGGAGCACCTTGAGGTGGTGGGAGATCGTCGGTTGCGACAGGTCGAAAGCAGGGGATATGTCACACACGCACGCTTCGCCGCCGGCATGGCTGGCGACGAGGCTGAGCAACCGCAGGCGCACAGGATCGCCCAGAGCCTTGAACATGCGGGCCAGATCCCCGGCCCAGTCCACTGTCAGCGGTTCGTGGACGAGCGGCGAACAGCATGCGCCGGCCGAGGAAGTCCGGTCTTGATTCGACATTGGTCTATATTGACCCCTGTCGAATCAGCCGTCAAGTGAACAGTCGCCGAACCCGGACCAGACGGTAGAGGACGCCGAGCAGTACGACAACGGTGCCGATCGCGATCGACGACAAGGGCAGCGTGGCAATGAGAACCACGCACCCGAGCGCTCCGAGCGCCTGCAGGGGGCGCGGATAGCGTCGGTGTTCGCTGCCCTGGGTGTATGCGCTGACGTTGGCGACGAGGTAGTACAGCAGCACTCCGAAGGACGAGAAGCCGATGGCGTCACGAAGATCCACGACGAGAATTGCGGCACCGACGATCGCCGCCAGAGTGATCTCGGCCCGGTGCGGCACCGAGTAGCGAGGGTGGACCGCGGTCAGATACGACGGCAGATCATGGTGGCGGGCCATCGCCAACGACGTGCGTCCGATACCGGCGATCAAGGCCAGTAACGCTCCGAGCGCGGCCAGTCCGGCACCGATGCGCATGACGGGTGATGCCCACGAATACCCGGACGTCACAACGAGATCGACCAGCGGAGCCGACGACGAGGCCAGCAGGTCCGGGCCCAATACCGTCAACAACGTCACGGCAACCGCTGCATAGATCAGCAACGCGATGCCGAGTGCAGAGACGATGGCCCGTGGAATGGTGCGCTCGGGCCGCACCACTTCCTCGCCGAGGGTGGCGATACGCGCGTAGCCGGCGAAGGCGAAGAACAGCAATCCCGCGGACTGCAGAATTCCGTACCAGCCGTCCCCGGTGAGGGATCCCGAAGCGCCGATGCCGTTGCCCGGCGAGCCGGCGAAGCCCAGAACCACCCCGACGACGAGGATGGCGAGCACCGCGGCGACGAGGATCTTCGTCAGGAGCGCCGTGCGAGTGATGCCGAAGTAGTTCACCACCGTCAACGCGACAATGGCAAGAATCGCAACGACTTTCGTATAGCCGGAAGGGGCGACGTAGGCCGCGAACACCATCGCCATGGCCGCCGAGCTTGCGGTCTTGCCGATGACGAAGGTCCAGCCGGCGAGGAAGCCGGGCCACTCACCGAGTTGTTCACGACCGTAGATGTACGTCCCGCCCGACGTCGGATACTGGGCGGCGAGTTGCGCGGAGGACGTCGCGTTGCAGAACGCGACGACTGCCGCGATGGCGAGGCCGATCAGCAAGCCGGCACCCGCTGCGGCCGACGCGGGAGCGAACGACGCGAACACTCCCGCCCCGACCATCGAGCCGACACCGATGACGACTGCATCGACAAGGCCCAGTCGACGGGCCAGCGGCTGTGGGTCGGTCATGCCTGGACCCGGATGTCGATCACGGCGACAACTGTAGAGGCCCTACACCAGTGGCAACAGATTAGATGTCGGCCGCGGTCTACTTCTTCTGCTGATACACGTCCGGAATTCCGTCGTGGTCGTCGTCCCGCGTCTCTTCGATGTAGAAGTCGCGGTACGCCTTGTTGCGGGTACGCAGAATGATCGACGCGATGGTTGCGGCAACGATCGAACCGGTCAGCACACCGACCTTCACGTGATCGTCGCGCTCTGTTCCTTCACCGAATGCCAGATCGCCGATCAGCAGCGACACCGTGAAACCGATACCGGCGAGCATCGCGACGCCGAAGACGTCGAGCCATTTCAAGCCGGCGTCCAACGTCGCCCGGGTGAAGCGCGAGACCAGGTAGGTGGTGCCGAAGATGCCGATGGCCTTGCCGATGACGAGGCCGGCAATGATGCCGATGGCAATCGGGTCGGTGAGTGCGCTGGCCAGGCCGGAGAAGCCGCCGACGGTCACACCGGCTGCACAGAAGGCGAACAGCGGCACCGCGATACCCGCGGAGATGGGTCGGATCTTGTGCTCGAAATGCTCGGCGAGACCGGGGCCGGCGTCGGGGCCGCCGTTGGCCTTGCTCCGGATGACGGGGACGGCGAAGCCGAGCAGAACGCCTGCGACGGTGGCGTGGACACCCGACTCGTGCATGAGCACCCACGTCACCACGGCCAGCGGGATGAGCACCCACCACGAGCGGACGCGCATCTGCACGGCGACCGCGAACAGCGCGAGCGGGATCAGCGTCAGGCCGAGCGCAATGAAGTTGATGTCGTCGGTGTAGAAGATCGCGATGACGCTGACGGCCAAAAGGTCGTCGACCACGGCCAGAGTCAGCAGGAAGGTTCGCAGCGCTGTCGGCAGATGCGTGCTGATCACAGCGAGAACGGCCACGGCGAACGCGATATCGGTCGCGGTGGGAATGGCCCAGCCGAGCAGAGCGCCATCCCCGGTGCCGAGGTTGAACAGCACGAAAATGACTGCGGGAACGACCATTCCGCCGACGGCCGCGGCCACCGGCAATGCGGCGCGTGCCGGATCGCGCAGATCACCGGCAACGAACTCGCGTTTGAGTTCGAGTCCGACGACGAAGAAGAAGATGGCCAACAGCCCGTCGGCGGCCCACGTCGACAGAGTCAGATCGAGATGCAGGGCCGACGGCCCGACGCGAGTGCTCATCAATGTGTCGTAGGCGGCGGACCACGGTGAGTTGGCCCACACGAGCGCGACCACGGTGGCAACGAGAAGCAATGCGCCGCCGACGGTCTCTTTGCGCAAGACCTGTGCGATGCGGTCGGCCTCGGACCAGGAACCGCGAGAGAACAGCGGCAATCTCTCTTTGGGAATCGGTGAATCAGACACGGGAACAAAGCCTTTCGGTAGCAACGTCGTGCTGAGCGCGTCCGCCGAGTCGACGGACATGTGCGCAGCACAGAACAATTGCCGACCAGACTTCCCGGCGCACCGTGGATGATCCTATCGCGAAAAGGTCCCTGTCACCGAACCGAGGGAATGAATCTGGCGATCGCGCGCCAACCGAGCAGCAGAACCGCGGTCGAAATCGTCGCAACGATGATGAACGCGGTAGCGGTTCCCTGACCTGTCGCCGTGCGCAGGATCATGCCTCCGACGACCGTGGTCACCCACACCAGAATGCCCGTCGGAAGAACGAGGAACGCGTCGAACTTGTTGCGGTACAGAGCGAACGTCGCGATCCAGCCGACAGCGGCACCGACGACGAACGGCCACGCGGTGTGGAAGAGGCCGGACAGCGCGGTGGCTTCGTCGTGACTGCGACGGCCGATCGCGGCGAACAGCACGATCATGACGAGATCGAGGACGGCAGCGACGGCCGGGGAACGAAACTTCACGGGCCCACTGTAGGACACCGACGCGAACGGCCCGCGCCTACGAGTGCAGGTGCGGGCCGTTCGATGCCACTGGATCCCGCCCCCCCAGGTCCGGATCAATGTGGGTTTCAGTCGGTTGGACTGCAACAAAGGCGCATTGATCCGGAAGGGGAGGGGTGAATC
>NZ_JABFAQ010000023.1:0-3110 GCF_017168275.1 Rhodococcus sp. KRD175 | reverse complement strand
ATAAGAGACAGTTTCGGGGGTCAATGTCACATCGAGTGGACTCCGGGGGCGGTCGGGCGGGGGCGGCGATAGGTCACCTGGGGGTAGTCGTCGGTATGCGAGACGCTGGCGTGCACGTTGTACACCTCGCGCACCAGGTGTTCGGTGATCACTTCGTGTGGGGTTCCCGATGCCACGATGCTGCCGTTGTTCAGGACGATGATGCGGTTGCAGAACATGGCGGCGAGGTTGAGGTCGTGGAGGGCGATGTAACTGCTCAGGGGTAGTCCTGCGACGAGGGTGAGGATGTCGAGTTGGTGTTGGATGTCGAGGTGGTTGGTCGGCTCGTCGAGCAGTAGTTCGGTGGGTTGTTGAGCGAGGGCCCGTGCGATCTGGGCGCGTTGGCGCTCTCCGCCGGAGAGGGTGTGCCAGCGTCGGGTGGCTTTCGACGCCATGGCGGTGTCGGTGAGTGCCTGTTCGATCGCGGCGTCGTCGGCGGCTGTGTCTCCGCCGAGGATGCCGTGGTGGGGGATGCGGCCCAGGCGTACGACGTCGCGGACGGTGATGTCGACGTCGGTGTCGGAGTGTTGGTCGACCATTGCTACGCGGCGGGCGATGCTGCGACGACGTTGGGTGCGCAGGTTCTTTCCGTCGAGCAGCACGTCGCCGCTGTCGGGTGCCACGATGCCGGCGAGGATTCGCAGTAGCGACGATTTGCCGGAACCGTTGGGGCCGATGAGCCCGATGGTCTCGCCCGGTTCCGGCGCGAAGCTGATGCCGTCGAGAATCGGGTTCCCGCCGCGGGTCCACCGGATATTGTTGACGTGCAACGTCATCGGGACCTCCTGAGTCGAAACAGAATGAGCGCGAATGCCGGCACGCCGATGAGTGCGGTCACCACTCCGACGGGTATTTCCTGCGGCGCGAACAGCGTTCGGGCGATCGTGTCGACCCACACCATGAAGATCGCGCCGATGACCACCGTCGTCGGCAGCAGTCGTCGATGTCGTGCGCCGACGAGAAAACGGGCGGCGTGCGGCAGAACGAGACCCACGAACCCGATGGCTCCGGCGGCGCTGACGAGCGAGGCCGTGATCAGTGCGGTGATGACCAACAACAGGATTCGCACCCACTTGACCGGAACACCGAGGGACGCGGCCGCGTCGTGCCCGAATGTGAAGGCGTCGAGGGCCGAGGTGTTGAACAGACACACCACCATTCCGAGCAGCGCAACCGATCCGCACAGCACCACGTCCGTCCAGTCGGCACCGCTCAGCGATCCGAGAAGCCAGAACAGCACACCGCGTGTCTGTTCGGCGTCGGCCGAGGAAATGACGATGAACGACGTCAAGGCCGAGAACAGCTGCGTCCCCGCGACCCCGGCCAGCACCACGCGGTCGTTTCCGCCGCCTGCGCCTGCGGCCAGCAGCATTACCAGGACGAACGAGAGCAGCGCACCGGCGAATGCCCCTGTGGACAAGGACAAAGCGCCACCGCCGACGCCGAGAACCGCGACGAGGACCGCTCCGGTGGATGCACCGGACGAAATGCCCAGGACGAAGGGATCGGCGAGGGGGTTACGCAGCAGTGATTGCATGATCGCCCCGCACAGCGCGAGACCCGCGCCGCACACGGCGGCCAGCAAGGTCCGGGGCAGGCGCAGCTCCCAGACGATTCCGTCCTGGATGCGACTGACTCCCGAACTCCCGATACCCATGTGCGTCGATATCACTCGATACACGTCGGGCACCGACACGTTCGCGGGTCCGATGGTGACGGCGACGCCGATCGAGAGCACCAACAACGCCGATCCTGCGAGCAGTAGTGGGACGAGCACCCCGCGATCGGTGCGGCTCATCGCGACGCCATTCCCCAATCCTGCAGGGCGGCCGCAACTTTCTCGACACCGTCGATCGTCCGAATGGACGGGTTCAGATCGGCACCGTTGACGACGATGTACCGCCTGTTCTCGACGGCGGGCATTCGGTTCGTGACCGAATTCGACTCCAGGAAGCCGATTTTGCTGTCCAGGGCGTCCCCGGCGATACTGCGTCGGCTCAGATCTGCGAGCACCAGTGCAGTCGGGTTGCGATCGAGCACACTCTCCCAATTGACCTGTGGCCATTCGTCGGTGGTGTCGGCATAGATGTTCTCGGCACCGACGGAGTCGGTGATGATGCCCGACGATCCGCAGCAACCGGCCATGTACGGCGTATCGGTGTCGGCGAACCAGTAGGCCAACGACACACCTGACGCGTCGACCGAACCGGAGGCCTTCTCGAACCGATCCTGCAGTTCGGCGACCAGGCGCTCGCCACGGTCTCGCACGTCGAAGACCGCCGCGAGATCACGAATCTCCCGATAGACGGTGTCGATCACCAGCGGCTCCGTGCGAGCACCGTCGGAATTGACGCTCTCGTCGGTCTTGCCCTGACAGTCGGTGGGCGAGAGATAGTTCGGGACGCCGAGTCGCTCGAACCTGCTCCGATCCGCGACTCCCCCGGGTCCGAGGGTGCCGCCGAAGGACGCGGTCACGAAGTCGGGCTCGGTATCCAACACGACCTCGAGCGATGGCTTGTTGTCTGCGAGCCTCGGCACCCTGGCGTTCTCGGATTCGAGGTTCGAGCGGACCGGGTCGGTCCAGGTGGCGGTGCCTACCATTCGGTCTGCGAGGCCGAGCGAGAGCAGTATTTCCGTCGAGCTCTGGTTCAACGACACCGCGCGTTGCGGTGGTGCGTCGACGACGACGTCGCGTCCGCAGTTCTCGATGGTCAGGGGATAGTTCCCGGAGGTGTCGGTGGACGCGTCGGGGGTCGACGCGGTCGAACAACCGGAGACCAGAAGGATGGAGACAGCGCCTAGTGCGGCGAGAGAGGTACGCATCGAAGAGCTTCCTGCTTGGGGCTCGTGTCGCGGAGCCGCGGGTGGGGTTCGATCACGACGTCCGAGCATTCGGACTTCGAGCTCTCACCCGTCACCGTTGCGCGCCAGCTCCGGAATTGCACCGGATTCCCTCGTTCGTCGCGTGCTGACCCTATCGCGCGAGTGGGCCGAGAGGTCAGTGCGCCGGCGTCGAGACCGGTCCCGACGAATACGAGCTCGGAAAGGCTCTGCGCGCGACCACTACGACC
>NZ_JABFAQ010000022.1:0-389 GCF_017168275.1 Rhodococcus sp. KRD175 | reverse complement strand
GACGAGCGCGGCCCGGTTCCGAGCCGCAGATACCAATCGTCACGACTGGCGTCAGTCGTCCAGCCGGATCGATTTCGCACCACCGATGTGCGCGCTTCCGCACTCAACGCCTGACTGCGGCGGACCCATGTTGGCGTTCTCGGGGGCATCCCCGAACGAAGGCGAAGCTCGAAGGAGAAGTCATGGGAAAGCTTGAAGGTAAGGTTGCAGTCGTCACAGGTGGATCGAGCGGCATGGCGCTGGCGAGCGCCAAGCGGTTCGTCGAAGAAGGCGCCTATGTTTTCATCACGGGCCGGAGGCAGGAGACGCTCGACGCGGCCGTCAGGCTGATCGGCCGGAACGTGACGGACGTGCGCGGCGACGCGGCCAATCTCGACGACCTCGACCGC
>NZ_JABFAQ010000021.1:0-4928 GCF_017168275.1 Rhodococcus sp. KRD175 | reverse complement strand
CCACTCCAAATTTGTGTCCGGCACCGCTGGCCGCGGCACCAACTCGTGTGGAGTGATACAAACACGCCAACCAGGTCTCGGCATGGTGGGCAACAGTACGTGGACATCTGTCCATCCGTGCACAAAATATCGCGCTCGCCATCGGGCGATCCGGAAGCGGAGGATTCCGCGACACCACACCTTTGAAAGTCCGGGCCGAGGGCCTGGCCATGGACAGCATCGTCGAAGGAACCTTGTACGCCTGGGCACGGACCGGGACCGGTGATTGGCTTGCTTGTAGCTACAGTTCGTAGCTGACCGTCGACCGCACGGCATGAGCGACAACCGGATGAGCGTCAGCGTTAATTGTGTTGTGGGTGCTGGGAGATTGCTGGGTGATCCCGTGCGATGGGTCCCGTCTTGGCCGCCCCGCCGGGTGATCCGAGGTCGTCGAAGAACAGTGCGTTGATCGAGGTGTACTTCGCCCATTCGTGCGGGAGGTCGTCTTCGTAGAAGATCGCTTCGACCGGGCAGACCGGCTCGCAGGCACCGCAGTCGACGCACTCGTCGGGGTGGATGTAGAGCATCCGTGGGCCTTCGTAAATGCAGTCGACCGGGCACTCTTCGATACACGCCTTGTCCATCACGTCGATGCACGGCTCGGCAATGACGTAAGTCATGGTCGCGTGTCCTGGGGATGATCGAATTCGGTTGCCTGCGAGTCGGTCCTACCTCGAATATTGTTCTCGGAGAAGCGAGCTGGGACGAGACGGGGGATAAGTCGGACGTAGGCGACCATCCCGATCAACTCCACCAATGTCTGCGTCACCACAACCACGGCAGCAAGAGACAGCTGTGGTGGCAGCGCAAGCGCCAGCGGCAGAACGACCAACGAATTCCGGGTCGCACCGGAAAAAATCAACGCCCGAGTCGCGGGAACGTCCTGGCGCGTCACCCTGGCCGTCGCCCATCCAACAACCGCCATGACGACCAGGAATGCAACGAAGATCGGCACCACGGGAATCAGCTGGGAGCCCTCGGAGCGGACTGCGTCGATCTGCGACGCCACGACGACGGCAAGAGTGGCCATCATGACCGGCACCATCGCCGCGGCCATCGCATCCATGATCCGGGTGCCGATTCGGCGACGACGTGCGAGCGCTTGCGTCAGGGCCGCCAACACCAGTGGAACAACGATCAGCAGCACGAACGCTTCGACGAACGGTGCAATGTCGATGATTTCCACCAACTCGGACCCGACGAACAACCACAGGTAGAGCGGCAGAAACGCGATCTGCAACAACATCAACAGCGGCGCGCTCGCGAGCAACCGTTCCGATGCCGCGCCCGCCAACCCGCTGAAGACGATGACGTAGTCGATGCAGGGAGCCAACAACACCAGCAGCACACCGACGAGTACCGCCTGGCTGTCAGCGACGAACCGGGTCATAGCGAACACGACGACCGGGACGAGCACGAAATTCAGCACCACGACACTGAGCAAGAACTTCCCGTCGCGCAGCGATGCGCCGATGGCGGAGAACGGAACCGCGAGGAACGTGGCGTAGAGCAACACGATCAGTACCGGGTTGATGGCGATCTCGAACGAATGCGCCGACGACGGCGCACCCGAGCCGACAACGGCACCGATGAGCAGGGCCAGCAGGTAGAGCGGGATCTGGAACTTCTCCATCCAGGCCACCATCGAGGTGGCGCTCGATGTGTTCACGAGGTGCCCACTGCAGTGTTCGCAGAGATCAGCCAGGTGCACTCTGGATTGCATGGCGTCGACGCGTCGGGTGTGTCCCCAAGGCGGGACAGTGCATCGGTCAAACTGTCACGCAGTGCGGTCAATTGAGCGATCGATTCGTTCGCGTGAGCGATGTGCGATTCGATGGCGGGGCCGAGTTCGGCTTTGACTGCGGCGCAGGAGTCTTTCTCCCAAACACGAAGGAGAAGTTTGATCTCCGGCAGCGACAAGTTCAGGCTTTTGGCGGCTGTGATGAACGCCAAACGTTGCTGAGCACGGTCGTCGTAGACGCGGTAGCCGTTCGCCGAACGGTCCGCCGGGAGCAGGCCCTCGCTTTCGTAGAACCGTAGCGTGGTCGCGGGGACGCCGGTCACCGACGACAGCTGTGAAATGCGCAGAGCGGACATGCACCGAGGATAAACCTTCGAGTCGGGTGGAAGGTCAAATCCTTGACCTTCCACCCAGCTACTGGGTCTAACGTCGGGCCATGTACCCAGTTCGACCGCGCCCGGACGCCCGGACACTCATCCGTCTCGACCCGACGCCTCTCCGCGAGATGAAGGCCCCGTCGGCATGCACGCTCTCAACAGCCGTCCAACCTGGGCGGATCGAGCTGTGGGCATTGATCCTCGCCTCCGTTACCAGCCGCCGGCGTGTCGATGAAGGACTCGAATTCACCTTCCCGCCGGATACGGCGTTCATCGCTCGCCTGTCCGATGCAATCGCCTCGGAACTGGCGTGCTGCTCCTTCTACGTCTTCACGGTGAACTTCACCGCCACGGCAACAACGATGACAGTAAAAGCCCCCGGCCACAGTGCGGAAGTGGTTGACCAACTGTTCGGCGATACGGACTCATAGAGAATCAAAGCCTCTACGGCGCAGAATGATTCGTGCCATCAAGTCGCGCAGCCATGACAAGCCGGTCAATGACCGGGTATGCACAAGCTTGCTGCCGTGTCGTTCTCGATCCCCACCGGCAACAAGAAAGGCCGACTCGACCTCGAACGGCAATGGTGCCCCGCCGCCGCCATCACACCCATCACATGACCGACACCACCACCGCAGTGGCCACCCGACAGATGGCCGATCACCCACAATCGACACACACCACCGCAGCAGCACAGGAGACACCGTGAAGATCGGCGACCGCTACCACCTCGCACCCGGAGCACCCGGCATCGTCGTCATCCGCGAAATCCAAGACGCAGGCCTCGTCCTCGTCGAAAACGAAACACCAGGCCTAGGCGTCTACCCCTACCTCGTCAAACCCGACACCCTCGTACCCGCCACCACCTGACCGCTCTAACCACGACGCCGACGGAGCCGCCGAAGGTTCGCAGCATGAAGCCTCGCCGCCCGCTCCTCCGAATCGACCCGCAACGGATACCTGCACTGAGAACAGAAGTTGTCCAACGGCAACGGAATCGGGCTACTGCACCTGGGACAGTTATCGAGATGCGACCGGTTCGTCACCGCCGCCGTCTGTGTATCCATAGGCAGCGACAATGCCATAGGCCACCGACACCCTCCTGCCTGTCGCCAGCTGACAATCCAGCCCAGTCCAATACGGTGACTGGCGCAGCGCTAACCGGAGGGTCAAACGAAAAATTGGATTTGGATAGACCGATGAGTTAAGAAGGAATCTTAGGAAGTTTCACTTGCGGGCATAAATTCTTGTTGGCAAGAACGAAACTGTCATTGATGCCATATTGGGTCGAATCTGGCTCAAACGTGCTGTTCGGATCCCAGTTCTGTGAACCTTCGTAGCCAGTGCAAAAGTTGTACCCCGCCCCAATCATGTCAGCCTGCATCTTCGGCGAATCCCTGTAGCTCTCGACCTGAATGCCTTCCATCGGAATTCCCAATTCCATACCTGCGTTGACCATCAGCTCGCACGAGTCGTCCAGATACTGCTGCTGGCCACCAGTGGGAGTGCTGGCTACCAAGTTCCTGGCGTCTTCAGGAAGATGAAACATCGTATCGTCGCCAAGCGACACTTGCTTGAGCTCGTCATACGTCAAGTTCTGACCAATCGTGCCGCAATCACCGCTCGACGAACTGCCAACATCCGATCCGCCAGCTGCGCTGCTCGAAACACTGCCCTCAGGAGCCTGTTCCGCACTCCTCTCAGTACCGGACTCGCTGCCAGCACACGCAGCAAGCATCAATACGAAAGCAATACCAAAAACCGATGTCGTCACTTGTGATCCAGCCCGCATGGCCCGGAGCCTAAAGGTCACCGCGATGCCATACAAGCGATCGAATGAATGACCCGTACCCTGACTCGCCCAGTACTCCTCCTCATCGGCCCTGCCAGGCCACGACACCGTCAACGAAAATGTCGGCCTCAAGGGGCAGCTCGACATCTGCCACACCACCGTAAATACGAGCTACCGCCACACCGAGCGTCGTCACCCTCCGTCGCTCCCGCACAATCACGTTCACAGTCGTACCCCACACCGCGCCGCCGTAGAGCACCAGCTCCGGCGGCGTTCCGCGTCCCACCACAGCAGGCCGGCAACGTTCGCAGGCAGGCCCCTGGCGGGCCACACGCACCCCTACGGGCTGCACCGAACCGAACTCCGCTTCGCTCCGCACTCACAAGAGCGAAAAGAATCAATTTCTTTCGACGTAGGTGGCTTCTCCGAGCATCCATCACCCGTGCCCGCCGGCTCAACCCCTCGCTCCGCTGCGCTACGGCCAAGGCTCCGAACACTTTTCGTCGAGCAGTCGCTGCGCTCCCACGAAAACTGTCCGAGACGAGGGGTTGCCCCGTCGTTCCCGTGCGCTGGTTTCTCTCCCCAGCCACCACGGCGAAAGAAAATTGGCAGGGCGAAGGTCCGGCCGCCAGTCGAGAGGGACAGGTCACCATGCGAGCACAGCACCCCACCACCGCCGACGAAATCGACATCACCGTCCACCGAAACGGCAGCCGCAAAGTCCGGCGGACCGTCAAACGCGCCAGCGCACGCCGCGACCGCCGCACCGCGCGACGCGAACTCCGCCACTGAAAACAGCGCTACCCCAACCACACCCGCACACACCGAAAGGCTTTCGCCATGACCCAACATCGCATGTCCCTCACCACCGCCGCCGACACCCTCGCCGCCATCCCCGCCCTGCTCGGCTTCACCCCCGACAACTCCGTCGTCATCATCGCCCTGGCCGACGACGGGAACGGCTCCCACCTCGTCGCGC
>NZ_JABFAQ010000020.1:0-49297 GCF_017168275.1 Rhodococcus sp. KRD175 | reverse complement strand
GACTCGCTGAAGGCAAGAGCAAACGCGACATCATCCGCTGCCTCAAGCGAGCCGTCGCCCGCGAAATGTTCCAACATCTCACCCAGAAAACTGCCACTTGACACTCATAGGAGCATCACATGCGGCGAAGCCGCTCACTCGTGCGGAACGACGACCACCGGCACCGGGGCAGCACGCAGAATCTTGGCGGCACTCGAGCCCAGGAACACCCGCTTGGGGGTCGCCAGCCGACTCGAGCCGAGCAACATCACATCGCCCGGCTTCCATTCGAGGTTGCCCACGGCCTCGTCCAGTGTCGACCCGTCGGCCACCACGGATTCCAGGCCCTCGATGCCGGGGAGGGTGCGGGCCGCGAGTTCCAGATTCTCCTGTGCGGCAGCGACTTGCCGTCGACGCGTGTCCAGTGAAGTCTCGTCGCTCGGGGTTCCGGTCGATTCCAGAGAGACCAGCGAGACCAATCGAAGAGGCACGTGCGCAGCGCTGGCGAGAGTGAAAGCGAACGGCAACGGGTTCGGCGCGGATGACCGGGTGGGGACGGCGACGGTGAGATCGGTGATCGGTGCGCTGGAGAGCCGGTAACCCCGAGGGGCAAGTGCCAACGGAACTTCCGAGGCGTGCAGAAGCTGACCGGCGACCGAGCCGATCGAATGTCGGTTCAGCAGGCCGTCACTGGCACCGCCGACAACGATCATGTCGGCATCGGAGTTCACGGCGAAGTCGATCAGGGCGCGGGCGAACGACTCGTGGCTGAGCACGTGCGTGGTCACCTCGATACCCGACGGGACCTGGGCGGCCGCGTCGTCCACCCAGCCCTTTGCCTTGGCCTCGAGGATCTTTCGATACGGTCCACTGCCTTCCATGACAGGTTCGTCGACGGCCATGACCAGCACGATGTCGATGGACGCGTCGAGGGCGCGGGCGAGGGCGGTGGCCAGGGCTACGCCGTCGTCGCCGCTGGGGGTGGCGAGGTAGCCGACGGTGATCTTCATGAGTTTCGGTCCTTCTCTTCTAGTAAGTGTCCGGAACCTTGACTTCGGTGGACGCGGTGAGTGTCTTGCCCTGGAAGAAATCCTTGTTACCCACGAAGCACAGCAGCATCAGTGGGATTCCGAGTACCAGCATGCCGACACCGAGGACGAACACTCCGCCGATCGGACCGTAGACGGTGTAACCGTAGTCGGGCTTGATCATGTCGACTGCGCTCTGCACGAACGCCCACGTCATGGACAGCCCACCAAGAAGTGGAAAGATGCCGCGCATGAACAGGTTTCGGGCGGACGAGAACAGTGTCCGACGGAAGTACCAGGTGCACGCGTATGCGGTGATGCCGTAGTAGAACGCGACCGCGAGCCCGAGCGATGCCACCGAATCCTGCAGCGCATTGGCGCTGACGAAGGTGAGTACCAGGTAGAACATCAGGGCTGCGGCACCCATCACGAGCGTGCCGAAGCCGGGCGTCATGTACTTGGGGTGCACGCTGGCGAACCGCTTGGGGATTGCCTCGTACACAGCCATCGACAGTGTTCCGCGGGCCGTGGGCAGGATGGTCGTCTGTGTAGAGGACAGCGCCGAGATGGACACCGTCAACAGCAGCAGCGACGCGACGATCGAGCCGGCGACCGGATCGCCGAGAATGGTGAGCACATCATCGACGTTGTCCGGGTTGTTCAGACCGATACCCGTGTCTCCGAACCCGGCGAACGACTGCACGGCGTATCCGACGAGCACGTAGGTCGCGACGAGAATCAGCGTCGTGATCACTGCGGCCCGTCCCGGCGTCTTCTCCGAGTCCTTCGTTTCCTCGCCGACGGCAAGGCAGGCATCCCATCCCCAGTAGATGAAGATGCACAGGATGATGGCCTGGGCCGCGTCGGACATCGTCACCCCGGTGGGCACCAACCAGCTCCATTGCGGCGTGATGGCCTGCGGACCGGCCGTACCCGTCCCCGCCTTGACCAGTGCCGTCACCGACACTCCGATGAGTACGCCGAACTGGACGACCAGCAACACGTTCTGCATGCGTTCGCTGATGAGGATGCCGCGAAAACTCACGTAGGTCATCGCGACGATGAAGAACGAACCGAGGGCGACCTTGGCCGCGGTCGACTCCGCCAAGTCCGACAGGCCGAGGAACTCGAACAGGTAGATGGCTGCGATCTCGGCGACGTTGGCCAGCACGATGATCGCCGAGACGGCCAGCCCCCACCCGGCCATCCAACCGACCCAGGGCCCGAAGGCCTTGGTACCCCAGGTGAACGACGTCCCGCAATCAGGTGTGTCGCGCCCGAGCTCGCGGTAGGCGAAGGCGGTGAGCAACATCGGAACGAAGGCGATGAGAAACATCGACGGTGCTTTGTCGCCGACGGCCAGAACGACGTAGCCGAGGGTGGCGGCGAGACTGTAGGCCGGGGCCACCGCCGACAGTCCGATGACGATGTTGCCGACCAACCCGAGCGCGCCGGTGTTGAGTCCCTTGCCCGGAATGGTGTTGGGCGGTTCCGCAATCGACATAGGTCTCTCCGAGGTTCGAGTCGACCGAGGCGTCGGAAGGGGACCCGACAGAATCGGTCGCGTGTGATGGATGAACACTACGATTTCCGTCGCCGATTCGCTGTGTATCGACGGAATAGTTTTCATCGGAGTAACAATGCAACGAAATAGGTCGCGGAAGTGGCGGACGTCGGGGGAATCCGCGGACTCGCCGAGTGGCGATGACAGGCGCGCGTCCGCGCACGACGCGCGCTACCGTCGACACATGAGCACCGCGGAGAACACTCAGTCCTCGATCGGTGGCAGTGCGCCACTCGATCTCGCGTCCATCAGGTCGGCTCCGAAGGCGTTGCTCCACGATCATCTCGACGGCGGACTCCGACCGCAGACCGTGCTCGAACTGGCCGACGAATGCGGATACGACGGGTTACCCGCGACCGACGGTGCCGCTCTGGGGGAGTGGTTCCGCGACGCAGCGGACAGCGGATCGCTCGAGCGCTACCTCGAGACCTTCGCGCACACCGTGGCCGTCATGCAAACCCCCGAGGGGTTGTTCAGGGTGGCGCGCGAGTGCGCCGAGGATCTGGCCGACGACGGCGTCGTGTACGCCGAGGTGCGCTTCGCGCCGGAACAGCACCTCGAACGCGGGCTGACCCTCGATGAGGTCGTCACCCACACCCTCGCCGGTTTCGAGGCGGGCATTTCCGCAGCCAAGGTTCGGGGCAAGAACATCACCATAGGCACCCTGCTGACGGCCATGCGGCACGCCGCACGTTCACGAGAGATAGCGGAACTGACGGTGCGTTTCCGTGACCGCGGGGTGGTGGGCTTCGACATCGCCGGGGCCGAGGCGGGCTTTCCTCCCAGCCGCCATCTCGACGCCTTCGAATACATGCGAGCCAGCAACGCGCACTTCACTATTCACGCGGGCGAGGCCTTCGGTCTGCCGTCCATCCAGGAAGCAGTGGCGTTCTGCGGGACCGACCGGCTCGGACACGGAGTGCGGATCACCGACGACATCACCACGAACTCCGACGGCACGCCGTCACTCGGTCTGTTGGCCGCGTACGTCCGCGACACCAGGATGCCTCTGGAGTTGTGCCCCAGTTCCAACGTGCAGACCGGTGCCGTCGAATCGTTGGCGACGCACCCCTTCGATCTGCTCGCACGACTGCGGTTTCGCGTCACCGTGAACACCGACAACCGATTGATGAGCGACACCTCGATGAGCCGAGAAATGGTCAAACTGGTGGATACGTTCGGCTACGGGTGGAGTGACCTCGAGCGATTCACCATCAATGCGATGAAGTCCGCATTCCTGCCGTTCGACGAGCGATTGGCGTTGATCGACGACGTCATCAAGCCCGGTTACGCGGTGCTGATCGGCTGACGAGCGAGCGCGCGGCCGGACGGGAACGCCCTACTTCTTGCGGAGACGGCTCTCGAACTCCCGCTCGAGGGCGCGCCAGGCCTCGGCCTCGACGTCGAACGGTGCGCTCGGGGCCAGCCGATCGGGACTGGGCTCGAGGGTGTACGAGACGTACCAGCCCAACGGTGTGGACGTGGCGAGGGCCTCGTCCACCGAGCTGTCGCCGGCGAAATCGGCTGCATCGGTGAACAATTCGACGGCAAGATCGAGCTGGTCGACGTCCACCGCGGTGGGCCCGTCGGCAAGGTCGTCGGCGAGTCCGGGCAGTACGTAGACGTTGTCGTCGGTGATCGTGATGTCCAGGGAGCCGTCGATCGCGGCGGTCTGAACATCGGAGTAGGTGCTGACCTGCGCCAGATCGTGATCGTGATCGTCGGCGAGATAGCGAGCCAGCGACCGCTCGGACCCGAACACGCTGATGGCGCCACCGCGGCCGAGGAAGACGGGCTTGTCGCCGAGGTAGCACCGCAGGGTGTACAGCGTGTCGTCGGACGTGATGATGCGAATGGGATCGATACCGACGGTGGTCCAGAACGTCTCCTCCGCCGCGGCAGCGGCGATGGGATCTCGGTCGACGTCGTCCTCGTCGCTCTCTGCGTCGTCGCCGGACTCTTCGTCCTCGGTGTCGTCGTCGATGTCGTCCGTTGCGTCGTCTGCATCGACGGCGTTCTCCGCAGCCGCGGTGATCTCCGCGTCGGCGACGGCAACGGCGGCGCTGTCGACGTCGGGGGAGGTCACGATGGAATCGACTGCGTCGAGGACTTCGTCCCAATGCTTCGCCACTGCTGCGCCGATGCGGTCCCACAGCTCGGCACCTTCACGGCCGAGAAAGTTCTCGACGCCACCGGCCACCGCTCCAACGAACGGATTGGTTCCGAAAAAGCTTGTGACGGGCCGTAGTTCGCAGACATCACCGATGGACGAGACAATGTCGAAGGTGGCCTGCAGTTCGGCGAGAACGTCGGCTTCGGGGTCTGCAGCCACCAACTCGGGGACTGCGACGAGGTCGAACCGATGCAGCTCGTCGGGCTCGAGTTCGTGGGCCGCGAGAGCGGACACCACCGGCCACGACGGGTGGTCGACGAGGTCGTTGTCGTCGTCGGATCGGACGAATGCGGCGAGCTCGGCAACCGTGGCGAATCCGTAGAGATCTTCCTCGTGTCCGAGGAATGCCTCCCATTCGTCGTCGCCTTCTCGCCACTCCGGTGCCCACAGAGTCGAGAAGTCACCGGCGGTCAGACCGAGTTCGATCGGGATGATGTCTCCAGCCATGGCGCGAAGCCTATCTCAGGAGTCTGTGAACGAAGCCTGCAGACTTTGCAAGATGGTCTCGCGCTGGTCCAACGCTGCGGACGCCGCCTCGGCGGCTGTGAGAACGATGGTCGACGCGAGTTCGCGGGCAGTCACCGATCCGAGATCCTCCGCGAGATCGAGGCCGACCATGGCCCCGGTACCGTCCGCGACGACGGTCACGAGCCCGTTGGGCGAGGCCACTCGAATCCTGATGTGGTCGACGCGCTCCTGTGTCTCACGCAATCCGTCGAGCCGGTGTCGGGCTTTGTCGATCACGGTGTCGAGATCGGTGGGGTGAGAGTGGGTCATACCGGTCGCAACCAACTCGTGGGTGCCGGATCCTGGGCCAGATCGTCGTTCGCGTCGGCGGCCACTCGGGCGTCGGTCGGCAGACCCAGGCGATCGAGGATGTCGGCGGGAACCCCGTCCTCGGCCAACCGGATTCGGCGCTGTGCCCGAGCGGCTGTGGTCGCCCGCGTGCATCGATCCAGGATCGTCGACGCCAATGCTGTTCCCCCGTAACGTAGTTCACGTTCATCGATAGCGATTGCGATCGGCACTCCATGCTCGGTGGCGCGAACGGATACCGAGCCGGATCGAGTTGCCGATACCGCGCTGACGACGGTGGTGTTCGCGTCCGTCATCGACTTCCTCTCATTCGGTCTGCCTCTCGTTCGGTCCGACCGTTACTGGGTCGGGCGGTAGAAGCCCTTGAATGCCATGTCGCTGTTGGTCGTTCTGATCGGTCCTACCTGCACCGGGTCTCCCGCCTCGACGAGCTGGCCGTTGCCGATGACCATCGCTACGTGGCCGTCCCACACCGCGAGATCGCCGGGCTGTACGTCACCGGCCGCGACCGACGAGCCGATGTCCTGTTCCTGCGCCAGCCGGGGGATGTCGACGCCCTGCTGTGCGTACGCCCATTGGGTCAACCCACTGCAGTCCAGTCCGGTGCCCGGCGTCGTACCGCCCCACGCGTAGGGGACGCCCTGCTGCGTCAACGCGCTGCGAACGGCACCTGCGGCTTCGGCGTTGGGGGCGGTGACGGTGCTCCCGTCGGGCAATCGCACCTCTACTCCTCGGCCGGCGTCCCCGGCGCGGGGTGAATCCATCGCCGAATTGCCCAAGAAGTGCTGTGCTCCACCGGCTCCGGGGGAGTCCGGCGTGCCGCCGGTTTGTGAGAGCGACTGCGCGAACGTCTTCGCCAGCTTCTCCCCGGTCTCGATCACCTGAGCCGTTGCAGGTGAGGTCATCAGGTTCGAGGGCGAGCCCGGCACCGCTGCCGGGCCGGAGTCGATGGGTGCGGGGACCGCGGGTGGGGAGGCCAGCTCGCCGGCTGTCGCAGCGTGCACGGCCAGTTCGGCGCGCACGCGCGCAACCACCGCCAGAGCGCGCTCGAGGTGCTCGATCGCGGCCGAGATCAGCATCGTCTGCCCCATCGGGGTGGCGATGATCGGTCCTGCGGAAAGGGCGATGCCCACGAACGACTGCACTATTGCCTGTAGTTCGACGAAACCCTGCCCGGTATCCCGACATGCCCGATCGACGACGGCGGCGATATCGTCCGCGTGATCGGCAAGGGCCAGAGCACTCGCATGAGCGTTCTCGGCGTACCGAAGTGCTGCGTCCGCGGCGTCGCCGTTCCAGTTCGAAGCAAGTTCGGTGATCGCGATGCGGCCGATTCCCTGGGCGGCCTCGATCGCAGCCGACGACAGTCGCAACACGTCCGCGGGGCCTCCGGAGGGAACGGTACCGCCGCCGAAGGCACCGAGCAGCTCGACGATGGGGCGAGAGAGTAGATCGATCATCGCCGCTTACCGAGCGTCCGGTGCGCGACCGGCAGAGTGGGCCGTGACGGCCGCCCCGGTTGCGTCGTCGGTGCGGGCGTACGACACCGCAGCATCGGCGGCCGCAGAACCGAGGCTCGCCACCGCTCCCGCCAGGCGAACGACCGCATCGGTATGCGCCAGATGGGTTCCGGTCACCGTGGCCAGAAATTCCTGCCCGATCAGGCCGAACACCGGCGCCAACACGGCGGGCCCGCAGGCAGCGGCGGCAGCACCGGCCGCCGCGATCTGCTCGGCCATGGTCGACGCAGCCGCACCGTAGGCGAGCACCCCCTCGGTCTCGACGACGAGTTCGTCCATGAGTCCCCCTGAAATCGCGTGCGTTCGCGCAGTCGCCGAATACGACGCCCAACTGGTTCGACGCGACTGCGGGCACATCGGTTCCCACGACTTGCCGTTCACCGTGCGTCTCGGCGATCTCCTCCGCTGGGGCTCATCGTGTGGGGCCTCATGGTGCTGGGCCTTATCCTGTGAGACATGGATACACACGTGGTCGACCACCCACTGGCCGCCGCCCTGCTCACCACCATGCGGGACGAGCGGAGCGACAACGCCACGTTCCGCACTGCGCTCCGCCAGCTCACCCACATGCTGGTGTACGAGGCCACCAGGGACGCCGACATCGACACGTTCGAGGTACGTACTCCCGTCGCAGTCACCCAGGGCACCCGGTTGGCTCGTCCGCCGCTGCTCGTGCCCGTACTGCGTGCCGGTCTCGGCATGGTGGAGAAGGCGAGCGGTCTGATTCCACAGTCTCGCGTCGGGTTCGTCGGGATGGCCAGGGACGAGCAGACGCATCAGCCGGTGCCCTACATGGAGTCCCTGCCCGACGACCTGTCCCAGACTCCGGTCTATGTGCTCGACCCCATGCTGGCGACCGGCGGATCGATGGTGCACACGATCGAGCTGCTCGTCGGACGCGGCGCAACCGATGTCACTGCCATCTGCGTCGTGGCCGCCCCCGAAGGCGTCGCAGCGCTCGAAGCATCGGGACTCCCGGTGCGACTCGTTGCCGCGAGCATCGACGACGGACTCAACGACAATGCCTTCATCGTCCCGGGCCTCGGCGACGCGGGCGACCGTCAGTTCGGGCCCCGCTGATTCGCTCCGGTGCAACCCTGCTCGCGCTCGGGGTGTCCTGGCCCTCCGCCGGTCCTGACACCCCGCGGTTGCGCCTGCTCGACATCGAGGCCGAGCAGGTCGAGTTTCAGGAGCTGGTGGGTAACACACTGAGCTACCGCGCTCTCGGCGGTGCGGCAGACCGATACTGCACGGGCCGAACGGCATTCACTGCGGACGGGCCGCCGCGGTACGTTCCGTGCCCGGGCCGAGAGCCGGCCGTCGGGTCGAGCCAGTGCGCACGGTGCGCGGACAAGGACGTGTTTCGTTTCGTCCATACCGTGCACCGCAGCGGATTCGTCTCCCGCGATCTGGAAAAGCATGTCATGGCACCGCATTGGCTCTACCTGGCGGCATTTGCCAACGGCACCTTCAAGATCGGGACAGCCGCGCAGACTCGCAAATGGGGTCGGCTGGCCGAGCAGGGGGCTATCTGTGCGCAGTACGTCGCGTACGCGGACGACGGCAAGGCCGTGCGTGTCGCCGAGGACCTGGTGACCGAAAGGCTCGGACTACGGCAGGCCGTACGGTCGGCGACGAAGGCAGCATCGCTGTGCGTGCCACTCGATCTCGACCGGTTGGAGGCAGGCACTGCCGCGCGTGCGGAGCAGGTCCGTCAGCTGTTGACCGACGCCGCGATCGGCGGATGTCGGCCGATCGCGGAGCGGTGGACTCCGCCTGCGGGGCGGGAAACATTGAGCGAAAACGATACTCGGGTTGCCTACCCCGCCGATGTCGCAACCGGCTCTCATGGACTGCAGATCAGGACATGCGTCGGGCAGGCGGTGATCGCCTCGGTCGACGAGCAGACCTACGTCGCGGATCTGGCGGCATTGAAGGGTCGGCGCATCGAACTCGGTGCCTTCTCGTCCGATCTGCCTGCGGTGCAGTCGGCACTGTTCTGAGTTACAGCTCTTTTGCGAACGCGGAGAGCTGGGCCAGGAGTTCGTACGCCGTCGCTCTCGCCCTTGCCAGATCCTGCCGGTCCGAGACGGGCTCGACGACCTCGAGGTACGCCTTGAGCTTGGGTTCGGTCCCGGACGGTCGCACGATGACCCGGAGTCCGGATCCCGCGATTTCGACTGCGTCGGTGCGCAACTCGTCGTCCCGGTCGGCGTAGTCCATGACGGTCACCGTGCGTCCCGCCAGCTCCGTCGGCGGCGTGCTGCGTAACCGGCGCATCATGTCCCCGATGTCGGTGAGATCCTGCACTCGGCGCGACACCTGCGCACCGCTGTGGACTCCGAATTCGACGGCGAGGTCGTCGAGTACGTCGAGTAGCGTGCGTCCGTCCTGCTTCAGCGCTGCCGCGAGGTCCGCCAGTACGACGGCGGCAGAAATCCCGTCCTTGTCCCGCACCACATTCGGATCTACGCAGTGACCGATCGCTTCTTCGTAGGCGTACACGAGGCCGTCTCCGGCGCGCACGAGCCATTTGAAACCGGTCAGTGTGCGGGCATAGCGCGCGCCGCGGGCCGGTGCCAGTGCCGAGAGCAGCTGCGAGGACACGATGGTATTGGCCACCAGTGAGCCGGGCGGCGCGTCACGCAGCAGGTAGTCGGCCAGCAGAGCGCCGGTTTCGTCCCCGGTCAGCATCCGCCAACCGTGAGCGTCTCGGACTCCGACTGCGCAGCGATCGGCATCGGGGTCGAGTGCGACGGCGAGGTCGGCGTCGGTCTCGGCCGCCAGCGCGAGAACCGCGTCCGCAGCACCCGGCTCTTCCGGGTTGGGGAAGGTCACCGTCGGGAAGGACGGATCGGGCTCGAACTGCTCCTCGACCACCCGGATGTCGCGGAACCCAGCGCCGCGCAGTGCCGCCACGGCGAGTTCTCCGCCGACGCCGTGCAGTGCGGTCAGGGCGATACGAACATCGCGTGATCTCGAACGGGGCAGTCTCACAACCGAATCGAGGTAGCGCGACGCGATGTCCGAGCCGCTGGGCTCGACGGCTGTGCGAGGCACGTCGACTGCATCTGCACTGGCGTCGATGAGCGCCTCGATCTGGGTATCGCTCGGCGGAACCAACTGCGACCCGCCCCGCAGATACACCTTGTACCCGTTGTCGGCGGCCGGGTTGTGCGATGCGGTGATCTGCACCCCCAGCTCGGCATCGAGCGCCCGTACGGCGAAGGCGACAACGGGCGTGGGGAGTGGTCGAGGCAGAAGGACCACCGAAAATCCCTGCGCAGCCAACGTTTCCGCCGCCGCGAAGGCGAACTGTTCCGAACCGGTGCGCGCGTCACGGCCCACCACGACCGTGGATCCGCCGAGGCCCTGCCCGAGCAACCACGCTGCGATACCGGCGGTTGCTCGCACGACCACGGCGACGTTCATGCCGTTCGGGCCGGCGCGCACCGGCCCTCGGAGACCGGCGGTGCCGAAGGTCAACGGACCGCTGAATCGGTCCGCGAGTTCGGAATCGGAGAGGCCGTCGAGTTCGTCGCGGCTCGCCGGATCGGGATCTCCCGCGATCCAGCGTTGCACGCGTTCGGTGAGATCCTCGATCACAGCCGGGTGACCAACTCGTGCAGCAGAGCGCCCATCCGAGCTGCCGAATCCTTGCCCGCAGCGAGCACTTCGGAATGATCGAGGTGTTCTCCGGTCATGCCGGCAGCGAGGTTGGTGACCAACGAAATTCCCAGCACGCGAGCACCCTTTGCACGGGCGGCGATCGTCTCGTGCACCGTCGACATGCCCACCAGATCTGCACCGAACGTGCGCAGCATCTTGATTTCGGCAGGCGTCTCGTAGTGAGGGCCCGGCAGTCCCGCGTAGACGCCGTCCTCGAGAGACGGATCGATCTCGGCCGCGAGAGCGCGGAGTTCGGGTGAGTAGGCACCGACGAGATCGACGAATTCGGCGCCGACGAGCGGCGAACGGGCGGTCAGGTTGAGGTGATCGGAAATCAGAACGGGTTGGCCGACGCTCATGCCTTCACGGATGCCGCCGGCGGCGTTGGTGAGGACGACGGTCGTCGCGCCTGCCGCGATCGCGGTGCGCACCGGGTGCACGACGCGTCGGAGGTCGTGGCCCTCGTAGGCGTGCGTACGGCCCTGAAGTAACAGAGTGTGGGTTCCGCCCACGTCCATCGAGGTGATCGTGCCGGAGTGGCCCGACGCGGACGGCGGCGCGAAGCCGGGGAGATCGGCCATGCGCACGGTCGCGGTGGGGGAGCCGAAGACATCTGCGGCCGCCTGCCAGCCGGAGCCGAGGACGATGGCGACGGTATGGGTGTCGATGCCGGTCGCTGCAGCGAGAGCATCGGCGGCGGTGCGCGCCGCCGCATCGGGATCGGTCACGGGATCGGTTGCTCGTGCGTCGGAAGTTGCCACGATGAACAACAGTATGAGATCGCTGCGGTGGATGTGGAACCGAGACGGTGCGACCGGGAAGTTACCGCCGAGTAGTATCCGCTGCATGCCTTATCTCGAACGCGACGGTGATGTCCACATCTTGTTCCTCGGTGCCCAGGAGGGCGCGGGCAATCCAGAGAACAGGTTCCACCCCGACTGGATAGATGCCGTCCATGCACTGCTCGACGAGGTCGAGGCATCGACCGGTCCGGCCGCGCTGGTCACCACCTCGGCAGGCAAGTTCTACAGCAACGGACTCGATACCGATTGGCTGTTCGCGAACCTGGACCGGATCACCTGGTACCTCGACCGCGTGCACACGCTCTACACGCGGCTGCTGGCGTTCCCGATGCCCACGGTCGCAGCGGTGCAGGGCCATGCGTTCGGTGCCGGCGCGATGTTCGCAACATCGCAGGATTTCCGCATCCAGCGCGCAGACCGAGGCTTCTACTGCCTGCCGGAGGTCAACCTCAACATGCCGTTCACCGTCGGCATGTCTGCCCTGATCAACTCCAGGCTGCCCAAGCAGACCGCCGTCGAGGCGATGCTGACCGGCCGTCGTTACGGCGGGGCCGATGCGGTGGCCGCAGGAATCGTCGAGGCCACCGCGTCCGAGGAATCGGTGGTCTCCGACGCCGTTGCCAAGGCGGCGGCGCTGACCAGCACCCGGGGAGCGAACCTGGCCGGCATCAAGAGTCGGATGCACGTGGACCTGCTCGCTGCGCTGACGACGCCGACGGACGACAGCAACTTCAGCTTCGGCAACTAGCCTCGTCCGGCACTGTTCGGGCTCGGAGTCGGCACAGCCGTTCCGACACGCCGCCGCGCTAGTGACACACTGTCTCTCGTGATCGACGAACCGAACAGTGCCGCCGTGGGCGAGGAGATCGGCCGCGCGCTCGCTCACGCAACCGACGAAGTGGTTGCGCTGTCGCACTCGATTCACGCAGAACCGGAACTGGCGTTCGAGGAATACCGCAGCGTTGCGAAGGTCCTCGACACGCTTCGCGCCCACCATTTCGAGATCGAATCCGGGGTCGCCGGCATCGACACCGCATTCACCGCGTCGGTGGGTAGCGGCGAGCTCGTGATCGGAATCTGCGCGGAGTACGACGCGTTGCCCGAGATCGGTCATGCCTGCGGCCACAACATCATCGCCGCGTCCGCGGTGGCTGCCGCCCTGGCGCTCGCGCCGGTGGCCGATGCGCTCGGCATCACGGTCCGAGTGCTCGGCACCCCTGCCGAGGAAACGGGCGGTGGCAAGGTCCTGATGCTCGAGCGCGGCGTCTTCGACGACATCGGTGCCGCACTGATGGTGCATCCGGGCCCGTTCGACATCGTGGGCGCGACGTCGCTGGCATTGGCCGACGTTGCCGTCAAATTCACCGGCCGCGCTGCCCATGCGTCGGCCGCCCCCGAGTGGGGAATCAACGCGGGCGATGCCGTCACCGTCGCACAGGTGGCGCTCGGGCTCATTCGGCAGCACCTCTCGCCCGGCCAGCAACTGCACGGCATCGTCAGCGACGGCGGCGTCGCGCCGAACATCGTGCCCGGACATGCCGAATTGCTCTACTATCTTCGCGCGAACAGCACCGAGTCACTCGAGGCGCTGACGAAGAAGACGTTCGCCTGTTTCGAGGCGGGTGCCATTGCCACCGGATGCACACACGAAATCCGCACGGTGTCGCCGACATACTCGGCCCTGACCCCGGATTCGTGGCTGGTGGCGGCATTTCGTCAGGAAATCGAATCATTGGGACGGTCGCCCTTGGCGCCGGATTTGGAAGGATTTCGCCCGTTGGGCAGCACTGACATGGGAAACGTGACGAATGTTCTACCCGGAATCCACCCCGTCGTCGGCCTCGATGCCGGAGGGGCGGTGACGCATCAACCGGAGTTCGCCGCCGCGTGTGTCACCGAGTCCGCCGATCGTGCACTGCTCGACGGTGCTCTCGCCCTCGCCGGAACGGCCGCTCGCGCCGCAGCCGATCCACAGACCCGGGCGCGTCTGCTCGACGGTGTGAACGCTCGATCGGCGGCGCAGCGATGAGTTCACGTGAAGCCGCGATCGATCGGTGGATTCAGGCTCACACAGAAGATCTGTCCCTGTGGCGTCGGCACATTCACGCCCATCCGGAACTGGCCCGTCGTGAATTCGCTACGACGGCGTTCGTCATGGAGCAGCTCTCGGCGGCAGGCCTGTCACCCAAACCTCTGCCCGGTGGCACGGGCTTGATCTGCGATATCGGTCCCGACGGCCCACGCGTCGCACTGCGCGCGGACATGGACGCGTTGCCGCTGCAGGAGATCACCGGTGCGCCGTACACGTCGACGGTTCCCGGCGTGTCCCACGCGTGCGGGCACGATGCGCACACCACGGTGCTGCTGGCGACCGGACTCGCGCTGGCGTCGCTGCCGGACCTGCAACATGGCGTTCGGCTGATCTTCCAACCTGCCGAGGAGGTCATGCCGGGCGGTGCACTCGACGCCGTTGCCGCGGGTGCGCTCGACGGGGTGTCGAAGATTTTCGCGTTGCACTGCGATCCTCGGCTCGAGGTGGGGCAGGTGGGAGTGCGTGTCGGGGCCATCACCTCCGCCGCCGACACCGTCGAATTGCGTCTGGACTCGCCGGGCGGGCACACGTCGAGGCCGCATCTGACGACCGATCTGGTCTACGCGTTGGGCACCGTCATCACCGGGCTGCCCGGCATGTTGAGCAGACGAATCGATCCGCGAACCAGCACAGTGATGGTCTGGGGCGCGGTCGTGGCGGGGCAGGCCCCCAACGCCATTCCGCAGACCGGCATGCTCACCGGAACAGTACGGACCGGCGACCACGAAACGTGGGCGCTGCTCGAGCCGCTCGTTTCCGAGATCGTCACCGGTCTGCTGGCACCGACCGGGGTGCGCTTCGAGCTGCACTACCGTCGCGGCGTACCGCCTGTGGTGAACGACCCGGCGTCCACGGCCACCTTCGAAAAGGCCATCGGCCGAGTGGGGCCGGCGGCGTTGGCCGACACCGCGCAGTCCGGTGGTGGCGAGGACTTCTCGTGGTACTTGGAGAACGTGCCGGGAGCGATGGCCCGACTGGGCGTGTGGTCGGGGACCGGTCCGCAACTCGACATCCATCAGCCGACATTCGACCTCGACGAGCGAGCCTTGGCCGTGGGTGTGAAAGTGATGACCGGAATCGCATTGGACCCGAACTAGCGGAGGGGTAACCGTGGATTTCGCGGTCTCACCGATCGGGGTCGTTCGCTCCGATCGCGCAGAGGTGGTGGACGACAACTGGGGTGAAGTCGTGTCCGTGATCGAACTGGACGAGACCGTGCTGGACGCCGATGCGACTCTCGGGCTCGAGGAGTTCTCTCACCTCGAGGTCGTCTATCGGTTCCACCTGTGCGATCCGGACTCGACGACACTCGGCTCGCGCCACCCCCGCGGTGATACGACGCTCCCTCGGGTTGGCGTCTTGGCGCAACGCGTCAAGGACCGGCCGAATCACCTCGGAGTGTCGCGGTGCGAGATCGTCGAGGTCCAAGGTCTGCGCATCCGGGTCCGCGGTCTCGACGCGATCGACGGGTCACCGATATTCGACGTCAAGCCGTTCCTTCAGTCCATGGTTCCGACACGTGAAGAAGTGACCGAGCCGGCTTGGGTGGCGTCGGTGATGAAGAACTACTTCTGATCTGTCCTTCTGGCTACGAGGCTGTACCGGGTCCTACGTTGCGGCTGTTCCTGGTGCGTAGGTCGCGCACGTATTCGGCTGGGGCACCGGCAATTTCGGCGGCCTCGGCCATGACTCCGAGGTAGCGTGCCGACGGTAGGCCACCCTCGTAGGCGTCGAGAACGTAGAGCCACGCCAGGACCGGCTCGCCTCCGGTCTCGATGCGCAGCCGGATCTTGCGGTGGATGCCGAGCTCCGAGCCCTCCCACCGATCCAGGCTCTCCTCGTCCTCATCGGAGACGTCGTAGAGCACCACGAAGACCTGTGAGTCCGGGTCCTCGACGATCGTGGCGAGCGCGCCCTCCCAGCCGATGTCGCCACCGCCGAAGGTCAAGCGCCACCCGTGCAGCCACCCGGTTCCCGACAGCGGTGAGTGGGGGCAACGCTGCAACATCTGCTCCGGATGCATGTTCGATCCGTAGGCGGCATAAATTGGCACGTCGGCCAGCCTAAACCGTATCGCCGCCCGTTGACGCCCCGTGGTGGTGTTTCGGTGCGTCGTCGCAGGTACGCCGAGCGACGGGTGGAGTGAAGCTAGCCTTACCGACGCGCGGAACCGGACACTGCAATACCGTTGACGTGACACAGTACAAAGATTTCAGCACGCGAGAAGAGGATCAATGACCCGGATTGTGATCATCGGTGGTGGTCCGGCAGGGTACGAAGCAGCATTGGTGGCGGCGCAGCACGGCGGACAGGTGACGCTCGTCGATTCCGACGGCATCGGTGGTGCGTGCGTTCTGTGGGACTGCGTGCCGTCGAAGACGTTCATCGCCTCGACCGGCATTCGCACCGAGATGCGTCGCGCGAGCGACCTCGGAATCTCACTCGACCCATCACAGGCAGCCGTCGCGCTGCCCCAGATTCATTCGCGAGTGAAGAGCCTCGCGCAGGCGCAGTCCACCGACATCGCGCACCGGGTCACCTCGGTGGGCGTCGAAATACTGGCCGGTCGCGCCGAGATGATCGACACGCACGTCGGATTGGCCTCGCATCAGATCAAGGCGGTGTTGGCCGACGGCGAGGAGCGAATTCTCGACGCCGATGTCGTCCTCGTCGCCACCGGAGCGCGCCCCCGCGTCGTCAAGGGTGCCGAGCCGGACGGCGAACGCATTCTCAACTGGCGTCAGTTGTACGACCTCGAAGCACTGCCCGAACACCTCGTCGTCGTGGGATCCGGTGTGACCGGTGCCGAGTTCGTCTCGGCCTACACCGAGATGGGCGTCAAGGTCACCGCGGTATCGAGCCGCGATCGCGTCCTCCCGCACGAGGACGAGGACGCTGCCCTGGTGCTCGAAGACGCGTTCAACGAACGTGGCGTCACCCTCGTCAAGCATGCCCGCGCAGACTCGGTCGTCCGCACCGACGACGGCATCGTCGTCACGCTGTCCGACGGGCGCACCGTCGAGGGCAGCCACGCGCTGATGACTGTCGGTTCCGTTCCAAACACCTCCGGTCTCGGACTCGAAAAGGTGGGCATCGAACTCGACAAGGGTGGATACCTGCGTGTCGACCGCGTGTCTCGTACCGCGGTCGCGGGCATCTACGCGGCGGGTGACTGCACGGGTCTGCTGCCGTTGGCGTCGGTGGCCGCGATGCAGGGACGCATCGCGATGTACCACGCCCTGGGCCAGGCCGTCAGTCCCATCAAGCTCAAGACCGTGGCGTCGGCGGTGTTCACGCGGCCCGAGATCGCATCGGTCGGCGTCGCACAGTCCGCGATCGATGCAGGCGACGTACCGGCACGCACGGTGATGTTGCCGTTGACGACCAACCCGCGAGCGAAGATGAGTGGTCTCAAGCGTGGTTTCGTCAAGATTTTCTGTCGCCCCGCCACCGGTGTGGTCATCGGTGGCGTGGTGGTTGCTCCGAGCGCATCGGAGTTGATTCTTCCGATCGCGATGGCCGTGCAGAACAATCTGTCGGTGAACGACCTGGCCAACACGTTCTCGGTCTATCCGTCGCTGTCGGGTTCGGTCATCGAGGCCGCGCGTCAGTTGATGGCGCACGACGACCTGGACTGATTTCACAATGTGAGAAGTGCGTTTCATATTTCGGACGCACATGACATAGTCGAGAGAGCGGACACACCCGTCCGCTCTCTCTTCGACTCTGCGGATCCGCGGGCCGTTCTTCCCGTCCCTGCTGCCCTGGAGTCTCTTTCGTGTCTTCGATTCATCCGCCTGCCGGCTTGGCCCGACGCACCGCAACACTCGACAGCTCGGCCATCCGCGACCTTCTGGCCCTGACCGCTCGCAACGAGATCATCAGCCTGGCCGGCGGTTTACCGGCCACAGATCTCATACCGGTCGACCGCATCGCTGCCGCAGCGGACGCAGTGCTGCGACACTCCGACGCAGTGCAGTACTGCGAGACCCCCGGCCACCGCACACTGCGCAACGTGATCGCCGCCAGAGAGAGCGCCGTGCGCGGGGGAGTGACGGTTCCGACTGACACCGTCGTTGTGACGCACGGATCGCAGCAGGCCCTGACACTGCTCGCGCAGGCGCTGATCGACCCGGGTGCCGTCGTGGTGGTCGACGAGCCGGCGTATACCGGAGCGCTGCAGGTGTTTTCGATTGCCGAGGCACAGATCGAATCCATCCCCATCACCGATGGCGGGATGGATGTCGACGAGCTCGAAGCGCGGCTGCTCGCCGGCCTGCGGCCCGCGGTGGTCCATACGGTCGCCAACTTTCACAACCCCCGCGGCGTGACGATGACCGAGGCTCGCCGTCGCCGACTGGCGGCCCTGGCCGACCGGTACGGATTCTGGATCATCGAGGACGATCCCTACGGCGAGATCTGGTTCGACACAATCGAATCCGGACCGCCTCCTTCGCCGATTGCGTGCCACAGCGATCGGGTCGTCAGGTTGTCGAGCGCGTCGAAGATCCTGGCGCCGACTCTGCGCGTGGGATGGTTCGTTGCCCCGCCCCGAGTGTGCGCGGCGGTGGAACTGCTCAAACAGGGTGCCGATCTGTGCGGTTCCTCGCTGACACAGCTGATGGCGGCCGACCTGCTGGGCGACACCGAGTGGCTGGCGGACCACCTGACCGATCTTCGGCGCGAGTACGGTTGTCGCGCAGACGCATTGACGAGCGCTCTGTCCGGGGAATTCGGTTCGGCGCTGGACGTCTCGCGACCCACAGGTGGAATGTTCGCGTGGGCGACCTTTCGCGACGGGACCGATACCACCGAGCTGCTCGCTGCGGCGCTCGCGCACGGCGTCGCGTTCGTGCCGGGTAGCGCGTTCGTGCGCGCTGCAACCTCCACGTCGGCCGAGTGCTTCCGCCACTCGCTGAGGCTGAGCTTCGCCGGCTCCACACCGGAGGTGCTGAACGATGCGGTGCGGCGGCTGAGCGCGGCACATGCGTCGATCACACGGCGGAGCTGAACCGCGACCAGCCTGCGCTGGTTCTGCGCTCGGCCGACCTGGGGCGGTAGCCTGACATGGGAGACATCGCGAGGAATTTTCGAGGACAGGGAGCGACCAGTGAGCAACCGATCGAACACGAAGTTCCTCGGACCCACCCAACGGGTGGAGGCGTGGGACCAGCTCGGACGCGAACAATTCGACGTCGTGGTCGTCGGCGGTGGCGTCGTGGGTTCGGGTGCCGCGCTCGACGCGGCAACACGAGGCCTGAAGGTGGCGCTCGTGGAGGCGCGTGACTACGCGTCGGGCACGTCCTCTCGCTCGTCCAAGATGTTCCACGGTGGCCTTCGCTACCTCGAACAACTCGAGTTCGGACTCGTCCGTGAGGCGCTGCACGAACGTGAACTCTCGCTCTCCACACTCGCGCCGCATCTGGTCAAACCGCTGAAATTCCTGTTCCCCCTCACCCATCGGGGGTGGGAGCGCCCGTACATCGCGGCGGGTATCTTTCTGTACGACCGGATGGGCGGTGCCAAATCGGTTCCGCAACAGAAGCATCTGACCCGTTCGGGTGCCCTGCGGATGTCGCCCGGCCTCAAACGGAAATCGCTGATCGGCGGAATTCGGTACTACGACACCGTCGTCGACGACGCGCGGCACACGATGACCGTCGCCAGAACGGCAGCCCACTACGGCGCAGTGGTGCGTACGTCCACTCAGGTCGTGGGGTTCCTCCGTGAAGCCGACCGTGTTTCCGGTGTGCGAGTACGAGATTCGGAGACCGGGGCCACCACCGAGGTGCGTGCGCACGTGGTGATCAACGCCACGGGCGTGTGGACAGACGAAATTCAGTCGCTGTCGAACATGCGTGGTCGCTTCCGAGTACGGGCCTCGAAGGGTGTGCACATCGTGGTGCCGCGCGATCGGATCGTCAGCGAAGCCGCGATCATTCTGCGCACCGAGAAGTCCGTGCTGTTCATCATTCCGTGGGGCGCGCACTGGATCATCGGCACCACCGATACCGACTGGAACCTCGATCTCGCGCACCCCGCCGCGACCAAAGCCGATATCGACTACATTCTCGGCGAAGTCAACGGGGTGCTCGTCACGCCGCTCACGCACGACGACATCGACGGCGTCTACGCGGGATTGCGGCCGCTACTGGCGGGTGAGAGCGACGAGACGTCCAAGCTGTCCCGTGAGCACGCGGTGGCGCGGGTGGCACCGGGACTCATTGCCATCGCAGGTGGCAAGTACACGACCTACCGGGTGATGGCCGAGGACGCAGTGGATCTCGCGGCCGAGGACATCCCGGCGCGGGTGGCGTCGTCGATCACCGAGAAGGTGCCGCTCGTCGGCGCGGACGGTTACTTCGCGCTGGTCAATCAGGCCCCGCACCTGGGCGAAGTACACGGGCTGCATCCGCACCGAGTGACTCATCTGCTGGACCGATACGGCTCGCTGATCGACGAGGTGCTGGCCATGGCGGACGGCAAACCCGAACTGCTGCAACCGTTGACCGACGCGCCCGCTTATCTGCAGGTCGAGGTGGTCTATGCCGCTGCGGCCGAGGGCGCACTGCACCTCGAGGACGTGCTGTCGCGGCGCACCCGGATTTCCATCGAGTACTCGCATCGTGGGATGAACTGCGCGGGTCAGGTCGCAGCACTCATTGCCCCGATCCTGGGTTGGGACGAGGCCACGGTCGACCGTGAGGTCGACACGTACCGGGCTCGGGTCGAGGCCGAGATCGCGTCGCAGCGTCAGCCGGACGACGAATCTGCCGACGCTCTGCGCGTCGTCGCCCCCGAAGCGCGTCAGGAGATTCTCGAACCCGTCCGGACCCTCTGAGTCACGGAACCCGAACCAGCGTCCGCGGTGCGCGAGCAGCCGTCGCGCCGGAGACAGCCATGACCAGCAGGGTGAGTATCGCAAGTGTCAACATACGATCCATGGTGATCGGCGAAGCTGTGAGCAGGCTTGGTCTCACCTGACGAAGCTCTGTGAAGGCCGGTCATCTCTGGCAGTGCGGGCAGTAGTAGATCTGCCGTTCTTCGAGTGGGTTGTCGCCGATCAGTCCGAACTCGATGGTGGTACCGCACCGCCTGCACGGCTTGTTCTCACGGCCGTACACCCAGAAGTGACGGCCCGCGCGACGATCCCCGGTGGTGACGCGCTGATTGCGATTCTTGTTGGCGGTGATGGTGCGGAAGGACAGGTCGATCATCTTCTTCAGGTCTCCGGAGTCCTCGACCGGCGTGCGGGGATCGACTCCGCGAAGGAAGCAGATCTCGTTGCGGTAGACATTGCCGAGTCCGGCTATGTTGCGCTGATCGAGCAGGGCCAGGCCGATCGGTCGGCCGGGGTCCGACTCCAGATTGGTCAGGGCGACACCTGGGTCCCAGTCGGGTCCGAGTAGATCCGGTCCGAGATAGCCGACAGCGTCGTCCTCGTTCTCGAGGATCTCCAGCACGCCCAGCTCGAATCCGATGGCCTGCGCCTTCTCGGTGTTCAGAATGATCCGCGCTTGGAAGGCCGGACGACGCCAGCGAGCCCCCAGTGCGTAAACGTGCCAGGTGCCTTCCATCTTCAGGTGCGAGTGGATCGAGTAGCCGCCCACTCTGATCAGCAGGTGTTTGCCCCTCGACGCGACAGACTCGACCGTTTCGCCGGTGAAGTCGACTGTGGCGTAACGGGGTACACGAATGTCGCAGGCAGTGAGCTGCTGGCCCTCGAGCGCTGCCCGCAGAGTGTTGGCGGCGCGCCAGACGGTATCGCCCTCGGGCATCTACGTCCTCTCTCGTTCTTCGGTTCTCTTCTTCGTCAGTGGTGCGGTGCCTCAGCGCCGCAGGCGTAGTCCGCGGGGAGTCGCCGAGAAACCGGCCGCGGTCAACGTCTTGGAGAAGTCCGTGCCGTGGATGTCGTGACCGTTGATCCGTTCGACCAGTAACTTGTCCACCCCGCCGCGCTTGACCGTGGTCGCCAATGCCGTTGCTGCAGAAGCGATGTCCTCGGTGTTGTCGCCGAAGGTCAGCACCGACTTCCCGCCACGTTCGACGAACATCGTCAACTCCCCACGAACAAGTACGACCAGCGCTCCCGCCTTGCGACCCGGCCGGTGCTTCGTCGTGTCGTCGGTGTCTTCGCCGCCGGCCTTCGGCCAGGGCAGTGCTCCGCCGTACGGGTTGGCCGGATCGCAGGACGCGAGTACGACGGCGGTGGCGTTCTTCTTCGGTTCGTCGTAGCTGCGCAAACGGTCGACGACGTCGGAGGTGGAGAACTGAGCGCCGCCCAGCGAATCGACGAAATAGCCGCGGCGGCAGCGACCCGAATCCTCGAACCCCGTCAGCACCTTGTACATCGTGGCGAATCCGCCGGGGACACCTTCGTTCATGACCGAACCGCGGGTCACCACGCCATAGCGTTCGAGAAGTACATCTGCGGTGGCATGAGCCCGGACGGTGAGGTCCGGTTCGAGTTCGGGCAATCGCGACCATCGGCCGCCGGCCGTCGGGGGGCCGGTGCGGGTGGGCAGGGACGGCCGCTCGAACTGACGGTAGGAACGCAGGCGCGGGGTTCGACGCGGTGCTCGATGACTCGGGGCGGAGCGGGTGGCCGTCGAGTTCAACAGAGCCCGCAGTGGCGCGAACGTGTCGTTGCTCAGTAGTCCGGCCCACACCAACTCCCAGAGCGCAGCCTGCAGAGCCGTGTCGTCGGTGCTGCCGACGGTGTCGGAGAGCTGGCGGAAGAAGTACGCACCGCCGCCGGCGACTGCGTCCTGAATGCGAATCTGCAACTCGGACAGGTCGGATTCGGCGGCGGGCACCAGAGTCAGCGGCGCGGTATCGGCAATGTGCAGGCTCACCCAACCGTCTTTGGACGAGATTGCACCGTGCCCCGCCCACAACACCTCGCCGGTCGAGGTCAACTCGTCGAGCATGGCGGGGCTGTAGTCGCTCACCCGGGAGGCGAGCACGAGAGATTCCCACGCCGACGCCGGAACGGGCACGCCCGCAAGCTGTTCGATGACCGTTGCCACACCGTCGATCCCGCTCAACCGACGACTGTCCACGTGCTGCCACGCCGGCAGGAAGCGGCCGAGCGTGGCGGTGGACACGGGTTCGACTTCCTGCCGTGCCGCCGCCAGAGATCGCCGCCGCAATCGCCGAAGAACCTCCGCGTCGCACCATTCGCTGCCCGTGGCACCGGGACGAAATTCGCCTTCGACGACGCGCTTGTCGACGGCCAGTCGGCGCAGGACGTCACGCACCACGGCGGTACCGACGCCGAACCGCGCTGCTGCGTCGTCGAGGGTGAACGGTCCGTGGGTTCGGGCGTACCGGCTGATCAGGTCGACGAGTGGGTCGTCGACGGGCTCGATGAACGCGGCGGGAGTGCCGATCGGTAGCGGAACACCGAGTGCATCGCGCAAGCGAGCCGCGTCCTCGATGGCCGTCCACCAGTTCTGGCCGGCGAACGAAACTTCCATTGCCCGCTTTGCATCGGCCAACTCGGCGAGCCACTGCGGATATTCGTCGCCGTTGGTGCGCTGTCCGACTTCCGTGGCGGTCAGCGGACCGAGCAGCCGCAGCAGATCCGCAACACCCTCGATGTCCTTGGCGTGTCTGTCCTCGGGCAGTCGCTGCAACTCGAGCTCGGTGGTGGTGATGACGCTGTCGTCCAGCAACTCTCGCAGCTCGACGCGTCCGAGCAACTCGGCCAGCAGCGCCGAATCGAGAGACAGTGCGGCGGCCCGGCGTTCGGCGAGCGGGCTGTCGCCCTCATACATGAAAGCGCCGACGTAGTTGAACAGCAACGAATTCGCGAACGGTGACGGTGACGGCGTCTCGACGTCGACGATCCTGATCTGGCGTCGGCCGATGCGGGCCAGGATGTCTTCGAGGGCGGGGAGGTCGTAGACGTCCTGCAGGCACTCGCGCACGGTTTCGAGCAGGATTGGGAACGTGGGGTATTTACGAGCGACGTCGAGCAGCTGTGCCGAACGCTGCCGTTGTTGCCACAGTGGTGCCCGCTTGCCGGGGTTGCGGCGGGGCAGAAGCAGTGCGCGAGCGGCACATTCGCGAAATCTCGACGCGAACAATGCCGATCCACCGACCTGCTCGGTGACGATGTCGGCGATCTCGTCGCGCTCGAACACGAACAGTTCCGCGCCCGGCGGCTGGTCGTCGGTATCGGGAAGCCGGACGATGATGCCGTCGTCGGATGCCGTGGGGGCGGCGTCGATGCCGTATCGCTCGATCAGCCTCGCGCCGACCGCGAGGGCCCACGGCGCGTGTACCTGCTGACCGTAGGTGGAGTGCAGCACCAATCGCCAGTCGCCGAGTTCGTCGCGAAAGCGCTCGACGATCATCGTCTTGTCGGTGGGCAGTTGGCCGGTGGCCTCCAACTGTTCGTCGAGCAAAGCGATCAGGTTGTTGACAGCGTTGGCGTCGAGACCGTCCGCGCTCAGCCGCTCGGCCAGGTTGCTGCGGTCGGTGGTGCTCCGCAGAAACTCGCCCAGGGCCCGGCCCAATTCGGCCGGTCGACCGAGGCCGTCGCCGTGCCAGAACGGCAGCCTGCCCGGTTGGCCGTATGCGGGACTGACCAACACCCGGTCGTGCGTGATCTCTTCGATGCGCCAGCTGGTGGCACCGAGTGCGAACACGTCGCCCACTCGCGATTCGTAGACCATCTCCTCGTCGAGTTCGCCTACCCGAGACTGCTTTTCGCCCACCATGTAGACGGTGAACAGGCCGCGGTCGGGGATGGTACCGCCGGACGTGACGGCCAGTCGCTGCGACCCGGGACGGCCGGTGAGGGTGTTGGCGTCGCGGTCCCACACGAGCCGTGGCCGTAGTTCGGCGAACTCGTCCGACGGGTAACGGCCCGAGAGCAGGTCGAGTGTCGACTCGTAGGCAGATCTGGGCAGAGTGGCGAAACTGCCGGTGCGACGGACTGATTCGAACCAGTCCTCGGCGTCGATGGGTTCGAGTGCGCACGCTGCGACGGTTTGCTGGGCGAGGACGTCGAGGGGATTGGCCGGGACGAAGAGGGCCTCGATCTTGCCCGACGTCATGCGTTCGACGGTGACCGCGCAATGGATGAGATCGGTGCGGTGCTTGGGGAACAGCACGCCCTTGGAGATCTCGCCCACCTGGTGGCCGGCGCGACCGACGCGCTGCAGGCCACTGGCCACCGACGGCGGTGCCTCGACCTGGACTACCAGATCGACTGCGCCCATGTCGATTCCGAGCTCCAGGCTGCTGGTGGCCACAACGCAGCGCAGACGACCGGTCTTCAGATCGTCTTCGATCAGCGCGCGCTGATCCTTGCTGACACTGCCGTGGTGGGCCCGTGCCAGCAGAGGATCGGCGCCGTGGTTGACGTCGGATGCGGTGCCCACCTGAGATGGTGGTTTGTGCTCGGTATCGACTCCGCCGCCGATACGTTCGGCGTACACCTCGTTGAGCCGCGCGGTGAGTCGTTCCGCGAGCCGGCGCGAGTTGGCGAAGACGATGCACGATTTGTGCTCGAGGATGAGATCGACCATCTTCTCCTCGACGTGCGGCCAGATCGATCCCTGAGCCGGGGGAGCGGCGGAGGTGTCCGCATTCGGGTCGGTGACGCCGAGTTCGGTCATGTCCTCCACGGGCACCTGAACCGTCAGGTCGAAAGTCTTCGGAGCGGGTGGGGCGACGATCTCGATGGGAGCGGCACCGGCGAGGAATCGGCCCACTTCCTCGTGGGGGCGCACCGTCGCGGACAGGCCGATGCGTTGCGCGGGCTTGTCCAGCATCGCGTCGAGCCGCTCGAGGGACACCCCGAGGTGCGCGCCACGCTTCGTGCCTGCGACGGCGTGCACCTCGTCGACGATCACCGTATCGACCTCGGCCAGGATGTCCCGCGCCGCAGAGGTGAGCATGAGGAACAGAGACTCGGGAGTGGTGATCAGAATGTCCGGCGGAGTCTTGATCATGGTCCGGCGATCGGCAGCGCTGGTGTCGCCCGAGCGGACTCCGACGGAGATCTCCGGCGGGTTCAGACCGAGACGCTTGGCCGTCTGGGTGATGCCGACCAACGGAGCTCGCAGGTTGCGCTCGACGTCCACTGCCAGAGCCTTGAGCGGCGATATGTAGAGCACCTTGGTCTTGCGGGTGCTGTCCGCACCCAGCTGGGCCAGCTCGTCGAGGGCCCACAGGAATGCCGACAGTGTTTTGCCCGAGCCGGTCGGCGCGACCACCAGGGTGTGCGATCCGCTGGAAATGGACGACCACGCACCGAGTTGCGCCGACGTGGGGGCCGGAAATGCGCCGTTGAACCACTCGCGAGTCGGCCGCGACAGCTTCTCCATGATGTCGGTGCCGATACTGTGCGTGGCCATCCCACCATCATGCCCCGAGGCACCGACAGGTAACCCCGGAGCGCGAAGCTCGTGCGCTGCGGTGTCGTTTCGCCCGATTCGGGTACCCGGTGGCCATGACCGACGACCAAGAGATCATGCAGAAGATTTCCGCGAAACTCGACGCACTGCTCGGCAGCAAGACGAACGGCCTGCAGAACGAGGTGCCGCCGGGTGCAAGCATCCAATCGGACGAGGACGACGCCGAGCACGGTCCACTCGGCCGGGATTACCACTTGGCGAGCAAGTACGCCCAAGCGCTGGCCATCAACGAGCCTCAAGTGATCGACCGTGACGAGTTCGACCGCTTGGTCGCCGAATACGGCTGAGCCGACGCATTCGAGTGAGCCCCGACCCCTGCAGGGGTCGGGGCTCACTCGTCTCGGGCGCACCTGGCGAACGCGCGCGGCCGGTTCTACAGTCGATGGAGTGACCGAACGCAAGAAGCCAGGAGTCACGTTCGAGTCCTGGGTCGACAAACAGATCCGCGAGGCGCAGGACGCCGGCGCATTCGAAGGACTCGACGGCACCGGTAAACCCATCCCGATGGGCGATTCCGACGACGAACTGTGGTGGGTTCGCGGCTATCTGAGGCGAGAGAACCTGCCGGTCGATGCGCTCTTGCCCACGGCGTTGGCGTTGCGCAAAGAGATCGAGCGGCTGCCCTCGACGTTGATCGGTCTCCGGCGCGAGGAGTCCGTACGAGACGTGTTGGACGAGCTCAACGCTCGCATCGTCGACTGGATTCGCTTTCCTACCCCGCCGATCGTGCCGCTCGGCCCCGTGGATGTCGAGACGTGGGTGTCCCGGTGGCGTACCAATCGAGCCGAGGTCGACCGCCTGGAAAGACAGCACGACGCGGAGTCGGCTGTGACGTCGGGCCGGCCCTCGGCGGCGGACCACGACGGTGCATCGTGGTTCGCGCGCGTTCGCAGCAGGCTCAGCTGGTGGCGCTGAGTCCGATCGTCCTGGCGCAGTAGGCCAGAGCGTCCGCCGCAGTGGACACGAACGGAAGCGCAGCTGTGCCGTCGACGCGAACTCGAGAAGGCAACAGCCCGTCGGGGCACTTCGGTTCCTCGAGTGTCGTCCACCCGGTTGCGCGCCGACGCACGCCGCCGACCAGGGTGTCGGTCGCGTGCCGGACTCCGCTGCGCAGCGCAATGGGGGCGGTGTCGAGGTGCGTGCGAGCGAAGCGCAGTGCGGCGTCGACAGCGTCCACGGTCTGGGTGGCCGATGATCGACCGCGCAGCCCGGTGCTCAGGCCGTGGCCGGGGAGATCCAGTACCACCACGTCGACGCCTGCCCGTGCGATCTCGGCGGCCACGGGTGTCAGGTAGCGGGCATGCAGACCGGTATCGGCAACCAGCACCACCGACTGGTCGGTGGCCGTCGCCGATCGGTGTACTTCGATGTGTACTCGCCCGCCGGCGATGTCGAGCTGCCGGTGCACGACATCGAGGCCGGCGACGTCTGCGCGGGCGAGCGCGACCGCGTCGGAGGCCGGCCGCAACGCTGCCTCGCAGGCGAGGTCGCGTTCGAGGGCGTCCTGACTCCTCAGCAGCGACTTGCCCTGCAGCAGAATCATCACGGCGGCAGCCTCGTGGGAGGTGAGGGTGGGTGACCAACCGGTGGCGGCACCGAGCGCGGTCGAATCGACGATGGGCTCTCCGGGCGTGACCCACTGCCCGGAGAACGGCGTGAGGCCGAGGGCGAAGGCGATGTTCGCGATACGCGTCGCCGCTTTCTGTGGAACGTCGAACATCAACTGGCCCTGCATCGCAGCGAGTTCGCGCACGCCGACCCAGTCCACCGGACCCAGGTTGTACGGACCGACGAGGTCGGTCTTGGCCGCGCGGTGGAAGGCGTCGGCCATGTCGTCCTGGAACAAGAATTGGTACGAGGCCCGATCCGCTTCCGGGAACGCGCCGATCGGCCCGGTGAACTGGTCGATCCCGTCGTTGGCGAAGTCGGGCCCGACGATGTACGTGCACCGCAACATGGAGATGGTCATCTCACCGGGGTGCCTACGCAGCCACCACTCCGCGTAATGTTCCACCTCGGCTTTGTCGTAGAAGTAATAGCGATTGGGATCGCCTGCGGGATAACTGTTCTCGGTGAGCGGCTCCGGAGCTATGTCGGCACCGTACGCGTTGATGCTGGACGCGATCACCACTCTCCCCACGCCTGCTCGATATGCCGAATCGATGACGTTGCGTGACCCGCGCAGGTTGATGTCGTGGGTCTCGGTCTTGTCTTTGAGCTCCTCGACCACGAACGCCAAGTGCAGCACGACGTCGCACTCGGCGAGCGTCTCCTCGAGGTCGGGAGAGCGAATGTCCGAGCGGAGCGAGGTGAACTTCGGGTGCGTGATTCGGGCTGGGCGACGGGCTATCCCGACGACCGCGTCCACCTCGGGATCCTCGAACAGCCTCGGGAGAATCGCGGCCGCGAAGTCACTGGTGGCTCCGGTGACCGCGATACGCACGCCGCGGTGGCGCTCACTCATGAGGGCAGCTCCGCTACGGCCTCGATGATCTGTTCCGTGGCGGTCGACAGGTGTTCTTCGGTGTGCGTTGCCATCACGCACAGGCGAAGTATGGCACCGGATTTCGGCACGGCGGGATGCAAGGCAGCGCTGGTGAAGATGCCACGGTCGTAGAGGTTCTTCCACAGACTCATGGCCACGAGGTCGTCGCCGATGTGGAGTGAGACGATGGGGGCGGCCGTATCGCCGTGGGGTGTGGACGAGCGGCCTGCCACGTCGAGGCCGGCCGATTGTAGTCCGCCGCGCAGGATCTCGGCGTTGTCGAGTACGCGCCGAGCCCGATCCTTGCCCTCGTCGCTTCGGATCAGGCGGACGGAAGCCAATGCGGCACCCACCGCAGCAGGCACACCGGAGGTCGTGAACAGGAAGGCGCGGGCCTTGACCCGGAGGGTGTCGATCAAGTCGCTCGAGCCGGTCACGAACCCGCCGGTGGAACTGGGGCTCTTCGAGAGCGACGCCATCGTGACGTCGACGTCCTTGGTGATGCCGAACAGCTCTGCCGCTCCGGTGAGTTCGGGCCCGTAGACGCCGAGGCTGTGGGCTTCGTCGACCATCAGCGCTGCGTGATAGCGGATACACAGCTCGGAGACGACGTCGAGCGGTGCCAGGTCGCCCTCCATGGAGTACAGACCGTCGACGATGACCAGCACGGCTCCGTCGTCGACGACGGGTTGCTGGAGTTTGGCTTCGAGATCGGCCATGTCGTTGTGCTTGAACTTGACCACCGACGCGCCCGAGAGAGTGCTGCCGTCGCGGATCGATGCGTGGGCAGCCGAATCGACGATCACCGTGTCACCGGGGCCGACGATCGCACTGATCGTTCCGAGGTTCGTCTGGTAGCCCGTGGTGAAGACGAGTGCGTCGTCCGTTCCGTGCCACTGGGCGATCTCGTGCTCGAGTTCGAGGTGGAGGTCCAGAGTGCCGTTGAGCAAACGACTTCCGGTGACTGCGCTGCCGAATGTGTCGAGCGCGTGCTGGGCACCCTCGACAACCTTGGGATGGTCGGCAATGCCGAGGTAATTGTTGGATCCGAGCATGATCTTGTCCCGGCCCTCGACGCGAACGACCGGGGCAACGGCCGATTCCATCTTGCGGAAGTACGGGACCACATCGGCGTCTCGAACAGCGCGCAGCAAATCCACGCGCTCGTCTCCGCCGAGTCGTTTCATCAATCTGTTGACAACCATCGTGTACCAGAACTCCTCACAGAGTCGATTGTGGATTGTCGCGAATTCATGAGTTCATTCGGAGCGGGCGGCGCGGGCGATTGGTATTCGGCAGAAGAATATTCAGCGTTTCAAAAGATGCTCTTGCGACGGAAATCGGTTGGTAAATACGCACCGAAAAATAACTTCGGTTTCTTTCGAGGGATAAACTTTACGAGACCTTTAGTTTATCGCCGCAGGTGGCGGGGTATTGTCGGGGTCCAGCGCGAATTCACCTGCTCTCCCGCTGTCCATGCCGATATTCGACTGATTTGTCCAGGTCGACTGATGGTACAAATTGAACGACGCCGCAATCAATCAGTGGCACACAATCGATTAGTGACACAAGGAGATGAACAGTGACTGGATTAATGGTGCGCGAAAGAAAAACGCTCGAGAAGTACATGCCGGGTTTGTTGCACTATCTGGACACAACCCCACTGGACCGACTGGAGTCCCGCGATTCGGACGCGATCGACAAGTTTCGGGAATTCGGCGGTACCGGCTTGGTGGTCCCGGGCGAACTGGGTGGTCTCGGTGCTCCGGCCATCGACGCGGTTCGGGCGCAAAGGGCCATCGGGTCTCGCTCACCCTCTCTGGGCGCGGGAACCACGATGCACCATCTCTCACTCGCGTCCCTGACCGAATTCGCTCGTGGTGCCACCGACGACGACCGAGCATTGATCAAGGGATTGGTCGACCAGAAGGCGATCGTCGCTTCCGGGTTCTCCGAGGGCGTCACCGGCGGGAGTGTGTTCATTCCGACGATGACCGCCGTGAAGAAGGGCGACAACTACATCGTCAACGGAAGCAAGAAGCCGTGCAGTCTGGCACGTTCGATGGACTTGCTGACCTGCAGCGTCGAGATCGACTCTGGTGACCGCGCCGTCGCGCTGATTCCGGCCGGCCTTCCGGGTATGAGTGTGAAGCCGTTCTGGACCACCGACATTCTGGCCGGCGCGCAGAGCGAGGAAGTGTTACTCGAAGACGTCGAAGTACCGGCAAGCCTCGTCCTACCCAACAAGGACGACGATCCCGATGGCGTGCACGAGATGACCGGCTACCTCTGGTTCGGGATGCTGATCTCCGCCAACTACATCGGCGCCGCGACCTCTCTGCTCGAGCGGATGATCGAGCAGGACAAGGGTGACTACGAAGGCTACGTTCGAGCGGCGGCCGAACTCGAGGTGTCCATGGCGGCAATCGAGAACGTGGCCCGTGCCTTCGACGAAGGTGAACGCGGACAGGACATCTCGGTGAAGTTGCTGTTCAACCGCATCGCGATTCGTGACGCACTGGTGCGCAGCAGTTCGGCCGCCATCGAATCAGTGGGCGGGATCGGCTTCATCAAGTCACCCAAAATCGCTTACGTCGCAGCAGCATTGCACGCGTTCGCATTTCATCCGCCATCACGGCGGTCCATTTCGGAGACCCTGGCCCGTTTCCACGCAGGTGAAGATTTCGCGTTCGTCAAATAGCGACTAGCGCTGTTCGTCTTCCATCTCGTCGTTCAACTTGTCCTCGCCCCGGTTGCGGAAGAACTTGAATCCGGGGATGCCGATGACGGCGCGCCTGACGTCCTTCGTCACTCCGAGAAGCTCGTGGATCTCGGGGGAGACCGTATCGAGGGTCGCGAGGATGGGGAGTAGAGCTTCCATGTGGTCGAGGAGTCCGGGAAGCTGATCGACCATGGCGATCGCTGCGTCGACCTCGGCGTCGGACAGGTTGTCGACGAAGCGTCGCGCCATCGGCTCGGACTTCTTGGCGATGGGATCGAACATCTCGATCAGCTCCAACGCCGTATGCGAGGCGGCCGATGCCGACGCGACCACGGTGTCCGCGGCACCGGTCGTCCGTTGTACATGAGCAACCACGGCATCGGCCGAATCGATCACATGGTCGATTCGTGTCATCAATGTCTCTATACGGCTCAGCAGTGCTTCGATTCTGCCGGGCAGGGTAAGCGCGAAATCGGCCGTGGTGAACATCCAGCTCACACCGGCCCGCGCCACTGCGGCTCCTCGCCGAAGCACCGTTTCGGTACCGAGAGGGTCGGGGAGGACCACACCTGCCAACACGAGAGCCATAGGAGCGACAATGCCATACCGACGCAACGCCCCGACTGCCGTTAGCCTCGACGCATGAGAGTCCTCGTGACCGGTGCCAGCGGGTACATCGGATCTCGGCTGGTGGCGGCCCTGTTGGCAGACGACACGGACGTCGTCGTCGGGTCTCGGACTCCGAAGAACCTGCGCACTTTCGACTTCTACGATTCCGTGACCGCGGTGTCGCTCGACGTCACGGACGAACAATCCTGTGCCGCGGCCTTCGCAGAGTCGGGCGACATCGATGTCGCCTACTACCTCGTCCATGCGATCGGCGAAGCCGACTACCGTGCCCAGGACCGGACGTCCGCCGAGCAGTTCGCCGCGGCCGCCGCGCGAGCGGGAGTGCGTCGAATCGTGTACCTGGGCGGCTTCGTCCCCGACGACGCCCACCTGTCGGAGCACCTGGCCAGTCGCGCCGACGTCGGTGAGGCGCTGACGGTGGACGGCATCGACCTGGTGTGGTTGCGAGCGGCGATCGTCATGGGTGCCGGCTCCACGTCGTACGAGATGCTCCGCTATCTGGCGGACCGCCTGCCTGTGCTGCCGTTGCCGAGCTGGCTCGCCGAGCCCGTTCAACCGATAGCAGTCGACGACGTACTGCACTACCTGGTGGCGTCGGCCGATACCGACACCGTCCCAGCAGGTTCCTACGACATCGGCGGCCCGGACGTGGTCCCGTACCGCGACCTGGTGTTCGCCTACGTCGAAGCCGCCGGGCTGCAGCGCATCGGGATACCGGTACCGCTCGTTCCGACGTCACTCGCCGGCAAGGTGATCGGAAAGATCATTCCTGTGCCCGCCGGGCTCGCCGAGGATCTGGTCGGTTCACTGCACAACACGATGACCACGTCGGAGAGCCGGATTCGGGATCTCGTCCCCGATCCGCCCCGTGGTCTGACCACCATCGCAGACGCCATGGCCCGTAGCGTGCGAGGAACCGTGGGCGAGCCGCCCGGGGTCTGTGCACTGAAGGACCCGCTGCGACTGGCGAACACCGACGCAGCATGGAGCGGCGGAGATGCGCTCGGCGTCCGGCGGCACGGCGTGGCAGCGTCCTCGGACCGCACCTGGGGTCTGGTCGAGGCTCTGGGCGGCCGTCGACTGCTGGCATCGAAGCCCGTGGCAGCAGCAGTGCGTACCAACCTCGATGTGGCTGCGAGTGTGAACCGACGCGCGAAGTCGGTCGTGCGCCGACTGACCGATACCGAGGAGGCATGATGGCAACGTGGTCGACGACCGCGCTGAACGTGATGAAGTCCGCTCTGGTCGATCCTGTCGAGCGAGACCATCGGGAGTCCGACGCGGCGTTCAGGAAACGGCGCATCATCGTGCTGATCACACTGGTGATCGGGGCGACGGTGCTGTATTTCTCGCTCAAGGTGGAACCGGGTGACCCGTCGTTCTACGCATTGACGCTCGTGTTGGCCGCAGTGTGGATCATCGGTGGATGTCTGTCGGGGCCGCTGCACCTCGGACGGATCAAGGTGGGCGGGTCCATCCGGCGGCCGATCGTCACCCCCATCCTCATCGGTCTCGCCGTCGGTGGCGTGTTCATGCTCGGCGGCCTCGTCGTCCGTCAGATTCCGCCGCTCGCCGATTTCACCGAGAACGTGCTCGCACACGCCCGAGTGGGGTCGCTGGTACTGATCGTGTTCATCGCGTTGCTCAACGGTGTCGCCGAGGAGATCTTCTTCCGAGGAGCCTTGTACTCAGCCATCGGAGTCAAACATCCGGTGATCATCTCGACAGTCGTCTACACCATCGCCACCCTCGCGTCCGGCAACCCGATGCTCGGCTTCGCCGCCGTGCTGCTCGGTTACGTGATGGGGCTGCAACGTCGGGCATCGGGCGGAATTCTGGCACCGATCCTGACGCATGTCAGCTGGTCGGCGGTCATGGTTCTGGCCCTGCCCCCGCTGTTCGTGTGAGCAGAGGGTCATGTCTCGTGCGGGCAGAGGGGCATCGGCGGGGATCTGAGCTAGATTGCGCACGTGAGTGAAAACCTCGATCGCGTCGACCGCCTGATCGTCGACGAATTGATCTCGGACGGCCGCGCGACGTTGGCGACGTTGGCAGAGAAGGCGTCTCTGTCCGTGTCGGCTGTTCAGTCGCGAGTTCGACGCCTGGAGTCGCGACGAGTCATTCGCGGTTATACGGCGCAGGTCGATCCCGAAGCTCTGGGGCGTCCGTTGTCGGCGTTCGTCGCGATCACTCCGATCGATCCGGCTCGGCCGGACGACGCCCCCGCACGACTGAAGCATCTGACCGCCATCGAGTCGTGTCACTCGGTTGCCGGCGAGGAGAGCTACGTCCTGATGGTGCGCGTCGAGTCGCCGCGCGCCCTCGAACATCTACTGCAGGAAATTCGCGCCACGGCGCACGTGCAGACGCGCAGCACGATCATTCTGCAGACGTTCTACGATCGTTGACCGCTCGCCAGACGCGGTCCGAGGACATGGGCAAGTGGTGCAAGCGCACTCCCACCGCGTCACGGATCGCGTTGGCCAGTGCGGGGGCGACGGGGTTGTACGGTGACTCGCTCATCGACTTCGCGCCGAACGGGCCCAATCGGTCGTAGGTGTCCGCGAACAGCACCTGGGTTCGTGGAATGTCCGCGAACTGGGGGACGTGATAACTCCGAATGGAGTCGGTGGTGATCCGCCCCGCACCGTCGGTGCGCATCTCCTCGTACAGTGCGCTGCCGATGGCCTGCGCGACACCGCCTTCGACCTGGCCCCGGCACTGCTGCGGGTTCATCACGGTGCCTGCGTCGGCGCTCTGCACCGACTGGAGGATCGCGACCGTACCGGTCGCTTCGTCGACCGCCACCCGAAATGCCTGCACGTTGAACGCCAGTGATCGCGGGAGTCCGCCGCTGTTGCCGCTTGCCGTCAACGTGCCGCCCGCCGATGCCAGTACGTCGTCCAACGGGACGAAGCGATCTCCGCACCGCACCCCCTCGGGCCCCAACGTGCAGTTCGAAGGGCGGTGCCCGGTCGCGGTGGCAGCGACCTCGACGATGCGGGCCGACAACCCGCGCACCGCCGCGTAGAGCGCCTTGCCTGCGACGACGGTCCCCGCCGAGCCGAACGCACCGGTGTCGTAGGTGACCGAGTCGGTATCGGACTGCACGACGCGGATGCGGTCGACCGACGTGCACAGCTCGCTGGCCGCGATCTGGGTGTGGACGGTGGTGGTCCCGTTTCCGAACTCCGCTGTTCCGACGCGTATCTCGTAGCCGCCCTCGGGCAGCAGCGACGCGGTGGCCTCGGCGCGGTGGCCACGGGGCGGAATGGTGGCGATCATGGCCACCGCCATTCCTTCACCGATCTTCCAGCCGGGCGGCGCAGGCTCGCCGTTGCCTTGCCTGATGGCGTTCTCGGCGAGGTCGATGCACTGATCGAGACCGTAGCTGCCGAATTGCAGGTCGTCGCCTTCGCGGTGCGCGGCGACGATCTCGTCGCCGGGAACGATGACATTGCGGCGGCGGAACTCGAACGGGTCGATATCGAGCTCTCGGGCGAGATCGTCGAGGGCCGATTCGATCGCGAACATGACCTGCCCCAGTCCGTAGCCGCGGAAGGCACCCGATGGAATGTTGTTGGTGTACACGGTCTTCGCGTCGACCCGCTTGTTGGCGCACCGGTAGATCGCCACCGATTCGCCGCACCCGTGAAACATCACTCCGGCACTGTGATTGCCGTACGCCCCGGCGTCGGTCAGCACGTCGATCGACAGTGCGGTCAACACGCCGTCGGCGCTCGCGGCGGCGGTGACGTCGACGCGAAACGGGTGTCGGCACGGTGCGACCGTGAACTCGTCCGTGCGGGTGAACTCGAACTGCACCGGCCGACCGGTCCGCAGAACGGCCAGCGCGACGACGTCCTCGGTCAGTAGTTCCTGTTTGCCGCCGAAGCCGCCACCCACCCGTGCGGTGAACACGCGGACACGATCCCGGGGGAGGCCGAAGATCTCGCATATTTCGTCGCGCACCAGGTAGGGAACCTGGGTGCTGGTGCGCAGATGAAGCCGGCCGTCGGCGTCCAGCCAACCGATGGTGCCATGAGTTTCCAAGTGCACGTGCTGAATTCGCTGAGTCGTCCATCGCCCGGTGACCACCGCTGCTGCATCACGTACCGCGGCGTCGACGTATCCGGTGCTGCCGTACAGTTCGGCCACCAGGTTTCGGGACGGGTCGGCGATCCGCGCCGATGTGTCCTTGTCGCCGTGGATCTTCGGTGCGTCCGGGGCGAGTGCCGACTCGGGGTCGAACACGGCGGGTAGCACCTCGTACTCGACGATGAGGGCGCGGCAGCCCGCCTGTGCGGCGGCGATCGACTCCGCGACCACGATCGCCACACGTTGGCCGATGAACCGGACGACGGTGTCGAGTACCCGGGTGTCGTCGGGGTCGTCGACGCGGCTGTCGTGTCTGGCCGTGGAAAATGACACCGCCGGGCTGTCTTTCGAGGTGAGCACCAGCTGCACGCCCGGAACCTGCTCCGCGGCCGTGGTATCGATGGAGACGATCCGCGCGTGGGCATGCGGACTGCCGAGAACGCTGGCGTGCAGCAGCCCGGGCGGGGAGTGATCGAGCGTGTACGGCTCGGTTCCGGTGACTATCCGTGTGCTTGCGGGGGCTTCGAGCGAACGCCCGCATGCCGGACCGTCGGCCACCTCCTCGGTGTTGACCACCCCGCACACGGCATCGGAAATGGCGCGATACCCGGTGCAGCGACACAGGTTTCCCTTCAGTCTTGCCGGCAGCTCGTCCCTGTCGTCCGCGGTCAGGGTCGACGCGGTCACGACCATCCCGGCCGTACAGAACCCGCATTGGAATCCGGCGGCCTCGACGAACCGGCGCTGCATCGGGTGCAGATCCTGCGGGGTGCCGAGCCCGGCCACGGTGGTGACGGACCTGTCGGCGGCACGGTAGGCGGGAAATATGCACGAGTGCATCGGTTCTCCGTCGACGAGGACCGTGCATGCGCCGCAGTCACCGGCGTCGCAGCCCTTCTTGACCTCGAAACGGTCGTGTTCGCGGAGCAAAGTGCGCAGACATTGACCCGGTCGCGCGGCAACCTCGGTCGGTACGCCGTTGATGTCGACGATCATGACAGCTCCTCGCGAATGGACTGCGCCGCAGCGCAACTGATGTGTCGACGCCAATCCGGCGCACCATGGGGATCGTCGTACCAGTGCTGCGGGCCGATAGTGTCGGCAAGGGCGTCGTCGAGCTCGTGCGCCGTCGGCACGGCCGAAAGCCGAAGCACGAACGGACGAACGGTCGACGCGGTGACGGTCAACACGAATGTGCCGTCGGGGTCGACGCGGCCGATCACCACTGCCGCCGATCGGCCGAGAGGTGAGAGCGACAGCGTGCGCATCGCCGTTCTCGACTCGAGGGCGTGCCGCGGAACGTCGATGCTGCGCAGCACATCCCCGGGTCGGAGCACCGTGGTCTGGGGGCCGACGACCAGCTGGTCGATCGGCAGACGGTAGTCGTGCTCGGGGCCGTGTGCCGACCACACCTCTGCGACGCCGTCCAGGGCGGCAGTCAACGAAATCATGGCTCCGGCAGGCAGGGCGAGCGCTACGTTTCCGCCGACTGTGGCGGTCTTCCAGATCTTGAACGAGGCCAGCAGGGCGGCTGCACACCGAGGGAACAAGGTGGTTGCGGGGAAGGCGGACTCGAATCGAGCCAGAGTCTCGATCGTGCACGTCGCTGCGATCCCGAGTCCGTTCTCGTCGACGATCAACGGCTCCCATCCCAGGGCCGTGATGTCGATCAGGGTGGTCAGGTGGTCCTGTTTCTCCGAGAACAGCCACGTGCCGCCCGCAACTACCGCGGCGTCCGCGCTGCCCGGCGGCAGATCCGCACGCGAGCGGGGAAGCAGAACACGATCGACAGTGCCGAGATCCATGGCTTCGTTCACCTCATTCTCGCCGGCCCGGATTCACCGCCCGGTGCGCCTTCTCGAACTGTAGTGACTTTCTGTTACCGATCTCGGTGCTCACGCGATACGCCCGAAACTCGGCGGAAACAACCCGCGCTTATCTTTGCCTCCGGCACGGCCGAACACACGAGGCGGGAGGTTCAGCGATGTACGTCGGAGACCTACTCGATGCCTCGCACCTGGGCATCCGATTGCTCACCTCCGATCGCGACGCCCTCGGACGTACCCTGCGGTGGACGTTCACCACCGACCTACCCGACCCGTCCCGATACATCGCGGGCGGCGAGTTGGTCATCACCGGACTCGTATGGCGGCGCACGCCCGACGACAGCGAAGTGTTCATTCGATCGGTGGCCGAATCCGGTGCGACGGCATTGGCCGCGGGGGGAGGGGTTGCTCGGACACATTCCGCTCGATCTCGTCGACGCATGCGCGCGACACGGTCTGCCGCTCCTCGCTGTTCCCGACACGGTGTCGTTCGGTGAGGTCACCGAATTTCTCGTCGGCCGGGTCACCGGTGATCGAATTGCCTCGCTGAACAATTCGCTCGTGCGCCAACGCCAGTTGCTCACCGCGGTCGCCGACGGCAGAGCCCTCGACGAACTAACACTGCACATCTCCAGAGAAACGGGAATGGCGTGCCTGATCTACACCGCCACCGGGCGTCGGTTGGTCACCGAGGCATCTGCTTTGTCCGACGCCGATGTCGACACCTTGACGCACGCGGCACTCTCATCCGAAACACTTCCTACGACAACCGTTCTCGCTGATGGCTCGACCTACAGTGTCTTCGGCGTCGGGCCATCGCTCGTACAGCGCACCACGCGATGGTTCCTGGCTGTGGCCGGAGACATGGATTCGTTCTCTCCCGACGTCTCCGAGGCGTTCGGGCAACTCGCAGCCATCGCCGCGCTCGATCGTGCCCGGCGTGAAGAAGGACGGCTGGTGCGGCGTGAGATCGCAGAACAGGCGGTGGCGTTGATCGAACACGACAGCACCGGATTCGAGGCACTGACGAGGCTGCGCCAGGCAGGAGTCGACCCCGACAGGCCGCTCGTCGTCGTCAGAGTTGCCCACAGCGGTCGCGTCGACCTGCGAGAGATGCTCCGATCCGTCGTCGGTGACACCCTGACCTCGTTCGGCGGTGGGTGTGTCGGATGCAGCGCACACGGCGACATCGTCGCAGTCGTCAATACCGACGACACACTGTTCGCGCAGACCATCCGCATTCGGCTGTCCCGGTTGCGCTCTGGAATCGGACCCAGCCGAATACATGTGGGCGTGAGCGCCGTGGCCACCGGGCTGACCATCGACGGCGCACTGAGGTCGGCTCGGCACGCTCTCGAACTCAGCAGGCAGGGATCCGCGGCGGTGACGGTCACCGCAGGCACCAAGCCGACCTCGGCAGTATCGATGATGTCGGCGCTTCCCGACGACGTACGAAAATCGTTCGTCGAGCACGTCCTCGCGCCGCTGCTCGAGCACGACCGACGCACCGACGCCGACCTGACCGACACGCTGCGGGAGTTTCTGGCCAACGGAGGGTCCTGGCATCGAACCGCAGAGTCGATGCACGTCCATCTCAACACCGTCCGATATCGCATCAAACGCGTGGAGGAACTGCTGGGGCGAGATCTCGGCTCCACTGCGGACAGACTGGATGTCTACCTCGCCCTGCAATCCATGCCTCGGGCGTCGGCCCACGGCGCTGCATAATGGGGAAATGACTGCAGGCTTCACCGGAATCCCCTTCACCGCCCTGGACTTCTACGAAGACCTCGAAGCCGACAACAGCAAACTCTGGTGGAACGAACACAAGGACGTCTACGACAGTGCCGTCAAGGCACCGATGACCGCGTTGCTGGCGTACCTGGAACCCGAATTCGGTAGCGCCAAACTGTTTCGGCCGTACCGGGACGTTCGATTCTCGAAAGACAAGACCCCGTACAAGAGTCACCAGGGCGGGTTCGTCGCACGGGGCGACAGCCTCGGCTACTACGTCCAGATCGATCCCGCCGGATTGTTCGTCGCAGGCGGCTTCTACAACAGCTCCCCGGACTCGATCGCGCGTTTCCGCAAGACCGTCGACGACGACGTACGCGGAGCCGAACTCGAGGCGCTACTGGCCACGCTGACGAAATCCGGGTTCGAGATCGGCGGCGACACGCTCAAGACCAAGCCGCGGGGCTACGAGGTCGACCATCCGCGCATCGATCTGCTGCGGCACAAGACGTTGACTGCCGGCAAACATTTCGGCTCACCCGCGTGGCTCGAAAGCCCCAAGGCAGCAACGAAAGTACGCGACGCCTGGCGTGCTCTGAGCCCCCTGGTGGAATGGTCCGCGGCACTGCACACGTGAGCACAATGTGTTACCCGACGACGGAGTATGTGCGCCAAGCACTTCCGGCGTCCGGAGCGTCCTCTCGTTCGACCGTTGCCTGAATCAGACCGTAGGGCCGATCGTCGGCGTTGAACACCTCCAGGTTGTTCTCGATGCCGAACTTGCCCAAGTCGTAGACGAAGTGGTGCTTGTTGGGGGCCGACATCGAGATCTCGGCAATGAACGGATACTTCTCCAGTGCCGCCTCGCCCATGGCGTACAGGGTCTGCTGAAGAGCCAGCGACTGCAGGTTGGCGAATCGCTCGATCATCGCGGCCTTGACGCCCGCGTACACCGCATCCCACTCGACATCGGTTGTGGTGTAGCGCCACTGCGCTGTCAGCGACGTCGCCATCACTCGGTCGGTCGTGGGCTCGAGAATCGTCAGATCGTCCTCGAGGAAGCCGTGGAACTCCGAACCCGTCGACTTGAGAATCACCATCTCCTTGAAACCGCTGACGACCCAGGTTCGCTGCGCCTCGCCCTTACCCTCGACCGTGACGGCCGAGGTGCGAATTTCCTCGCCCTTGCGGGTCCACGTGTGGTCGTGCTCGACGCCGTCGACGACCGCACGCGCCCAGGCGTACTCCTCGAGTTCGATACGGGCACCGTCGACGGGCTCGACGTCGTCGACGTAGTGACGCGCGAGGTCGAGCCCGTAGCTCTCCAGGTGGAGCAGACCCTTGGTCTTGGCATACGCGTACGCGGTCTGCTTCTGGGTGTCGGTGGGCAGAACGGCGGACTGATCGCCGGCCAGGTGTGCGGCAGAGAAATCGCCACGCAGCGCACTCGATACGTTGATGTCGTGGATCTCGTGCCGCGGAGAATCTCGATAGATCCGCACCACCCGGTTCTCGGCTTTGCCGTACTGATTCGCTCCCAGAACGATCTTTCCGGTCAGGTCGGTCATGTCAGCTCCCGCGATAGGTCGAATATGCGAAGGGGGACAACAACAACGGCACGTGATAGTGGGCGTCGGGGTCGATGACGGTGAAGGAGACGGACACCTCGGGGTAGAAGCTCGGGGTCGAGGTCGCCTCGAAATACGATTCCGTGTCGAACGAGAGCCGGTACACGCCCGGTTCGACAGGTCCGGGAATCACCTCACCGATGCGGCCGTCTCCGTCGGTGGTGGCTGTCGATATCTCGCCCTGTTCGGAATGGAACAGCCGCACGCGCATGCCGACCGCCGGTGTGCCGGCCGTGGCGTCGAGCACGTGCGTGGACAGCCCGGTCACTGCGTCGGTCCCAGCACGCGGCCGAGGCGAATTCGGTTGATCTTGGCCAGTTCCACGCGGAGCACCCGTCTTTCGGTTTCGGCATCGTTGTCGAGCCTCTCCTCGAGGATAGCGAGCAACTCCTCGGCCGACCTGCCGGTCGCGCACACCAGATACACGTGCCCGAACTTGTCCTCGTACGCGCGGTTTCCCGCCGCCAACTTCTCGCGTACTTCGGTGCCCGCAGTGGTCACTGCGGCCTGCTCACGCTTCGACGACGGGTTGTCCGCAGTGCCCCCGATCCGGGGATGGCCGTCGAGTGCATGATCTATCTCGGCCTCCGGCAGCTCGGCAAGTACCCGATCTGCTCTGTCCAACAAAGAGTCTCGGCTGGCGAACGGTCTACCCTGGGCGACTCGACGGGCCCAGATCGAGGACGCGCAGCACTCGAACAGTGCATGCATCGCCTGTCGATCGGAGAGCTTGTTGAACCCGTCGAGTCCTATCCATTCGTGCAGCACATCTCGCTCGCTATCTGAAGTCGTTGATCCGGCCGAACCGCGCGGCCGCTATGGGGTTGGCGTCCGCAACCAGATCGTCGAACCGATAGTTCGCGATCTTGGCGATTTCGATCATCGCGAAAGATCGCTCCGCCGACGGCGCATTCTCCACCCGCGACCATCCGTTGGCCAGAACTCGATCGTACCGTTCGGTCTCTCGGGCGCAGATCACCAACGGGAATCCGAAGTGTCGCCGATACTCGGCGGCGAGCTGAACGATGTTCTCGTGTTCGTCCTCCTCGAGGTTGGACAATCCGACGTGATCGGCAGCGTTGAGGGTGCCCATCGCATCCTCGCTGCCGAGGTCGGGGTAGCTGTTGATCAGCTCGATCTGTTCCTCGGTGGTACCGGCCAACAGTGCTTCCTGGAATGCCTCACGTAGACCGTGGGCGTCGGCGAACGGGCGCTGCTGATACGCACGCTCGACGACCCACGGGGTGCCCTGCACCAGACCGCCGAACGTGGCGGCGAACTCCTCGGCCGACATCTCGTTGACCCGGTCGAGGGTGATACCTGCACCCGGACCGCCGGCCACGGCCTGACCACGATTTCCGATGTGGAAGAACAGGATGTTGAGGACGATGGCAGAGACGGCGCCCAGGACGATTCCGCTGCCGAACAGCATCTCGAGCCAATCCGGTACGCCCTGCGAAACGGTGGGTTGGATGGTGACGAGCATCGCCAGTCCGAGACTGGTGGCGACGATGATCAAGTTGCGATGGTCGGTGAAGTCCACCTTCGACAGAGTCTGGATTCCGACGACGGCGACCGTCGCGAACAGGGCCAGTGCGGCACCGCCCAGTACCGGTGGCGGGATGGAGGCGACGACGGCCGCCGTCTTCGGCAGCAGACCGAGCAGAATCATGATGCCGCCCGCGCTGGCGACCACCCACCGACTACGCACACCGGTCAGTCGGACCAGGCCGACGTTCTCCGAGAATGCCGTGTACGGGAACGAGTTGAACGTGCCGCCGATGACGGTGGCGACTCCATCGGCCCGCAGCGTGGCAGCGATGTCGTCCTTCTTGATGCGCTTGCCGACGATCTCACCCGTCGCATAGACACTGCCGGTGGTTTCGACCGCGATGATGAGCATGACGACGATCATCGAAATGATGGCGACGACACTGAATTTGGGCACACCGAACAGGAAGGGCTGGGTGAATCCGACCCACGATGCTTCCGCGGTGCCGTCGAAGTTCATGTCGCCCAACACGAATGCGACGGCACTGCCGATGACCAGACCGAGCAAGACGGCGATGGTGGCCATGAAGCCCTTGAAGAACCGTTGGATCAGCACGATGATCAGCAGCGTGCCGATCGCGTACGCCATCCATCGACCGTTGGTCGGATCCTGTTCGTGTGTCGCAGGATTGGTCACCGCATCGTTGACCGCTACCGGCAGCAACGCGACGCCGATGATCGTGATGACGGTTCCGGTCACCACCGGTGGGAAGAAGCGCAGCAGCCTACTGAAGTACGGTGCCATGAAGAACGTGACCAGACCGGCGACGATGACGGCACCGTAGACGTACAGCAACCCCTCGGTGCCGCCGCCGTTGGCCAGTGCGATCGCGATCACCGGCGACACACCGGCGAATGTGACGCCCTGCAGAAGTGGGAGCCGGACACCGATCTTCCAGAACCCGACCGACTGAATGATCGACGCGATACCGCAGGTGAACAGGTCCGCGTTGATGAGATGGATCAGCTGTTCGTTGGTCAGCCCGATTGCGCTGCCGATCATGATCGGTACGAGAACGGCACCGGCGTAGAACGCGACCACGTGTTGAAACCCGTACGCGGCCAATTTGGGAACAGGAAGCACTTCGTCGACGGGATGGACGCGCTTGCGTGTGATGGGCTTGACGGACATCGGTGGGCACCTCGCGGACGCAACAGGGTGGATTCCTGCGACGCTGCAGGAGAAGTGCACCAAGAATCGGTCATTGCGACCGCTGCCGCCAGTCGAGCGAGCACAAAGTTTCCGCCGCGCTCGAGGCGCGTGTTGTGCGATCATCCAAGACCTGGCAGGACGACAGAAGGAGTGACGATGTCCGACGCTGTCGCGGGAGTGGTCCTGGCTGCAGGTGCCGGAACGCGATACGGATCGCCCAAAGTGCTCGCTCACGACGGGTTGTGGCTTCGCACGGCTGTGCAGGCACTGACCGATGGTGGTTGTGACCAGGTGATCGTTGTACTGGGCGCGGCCGACGTCACTGTGCCCGATGGCGCCACCGCAGTACACGCTCCCCACTGGGAGCAGGGAATGAGCGCATCCTTCACCGCCGGGCTCGAAGCAGCATCGGATGCGGCGTACGCAGTGCTGCACGTGGTCGACACCCCGGATGTCGGGTCCGACGTGGTGCGGGCAGTCCTCGACGCCGCGCACGAGACCGGTCTCGCCCGCGCCGTGTTCGATGGCCGTCCGGGTCACCCGGTCGTTCTGGCGCGTCGACACCTCGAGGAGGCCGCGGCATCGGCGTCGGGAGACTCGGGGGCGCGGGAGTTCTTGCGGGGGAGGGACGACGTGATCGCCGTCGAATGTTCGCAATGGGCAACGGGAATCGACCACGACTACCGGTGAGCGGACGCCTCTCGTCCACTCGGGACTGGACTCTACGAAGGCGCTGTGTCCGGTGCACGGTGAGCGGACACCCAGTCTGCATGTGCGACCGAGCCCGCCTCCCCATCGACTACGAGGACCGGAGCCAGTAGAAGCGTCCCCGCGGGGACGCTCGGTCAAAGGACCTCGGCGGCAATGGCGTCGATCATGCCGTCGAACTGATGACCACCGGTCGGGAACTCGACCACCGTCGCCGACGGGAGCGCCTTCGAGTTCAGCGCCAGATGAGAAATGGGAACCACGTCGTCGTCTCGGCAGTGGACGAGCATCAGGTCGGTCTCGGGCTCTCGGTCGGTGAACGCGTAGTCGGCGATGTCCCACCCACGCGGAGTCCAGTCCGGCATCGCCAACAGAATGGCCCGCGCGGGCCATTCCCGGCGATGTTCTGTCAAGACCCTGACGAGGATCGATGCGCCGAAGGAATGCGCAATCACCGCATCGTCGGGTCCGAGCCGGTCCAGGTGCTGCCTAACCGGTTCGGCCCAGTCCTCGAAACCCATGGCGGTGTCGGACAGCTCCGGCATCCGAAGTTCGAGACGCAGAGCTCCAGCCAACCCGTGCGCCAGCTCCGCGTCGTCGACGAATCCGCCGGCACCGTGAACGAACAGAAGTCGACCGACCATGCGGGGTTCCTCTCCTCGGCAATGCTGTCACTGAAAAAGACCGGTGCTCGCCCGTGAATTCACCGGTCGACACACCATCCTGTCGTGCGCGTTTTGCGTACCCCGGGGTTCGCAAAACGCGCACAAAGGGTTGACGCACCACAGTGCCTCGTGGAACCATCTGGCGCAGCGTCGCGTGTCTATGACGGACTGCGTCAGGCATGGAGGCGTCGTACTGCCCAGGAGGCAGCGCATGTCCGTTTCGTTCGATCACACCATCATTGCTGCGAAGAACAGTTCTGCGTCGGCGGCGTTCTTTCGCGAACTGTTCGACCTGCCGGAGGCACCCTCGTGGGGCCCGTTCGTCAACGTACAACTCACCGACGGGACGTTGATTCAGTTCGCCGAACCACCGATGGATGACATTCAATTCCAGCACTACGCATTCAGAGTCACCGACGACCTCTTCGACGCCGCCTACACACGGCTCGTCGGTATGGGCGTCGAACACTGGGCCGATCCACGGATGACTCGGCCCGGGGTAATCAACACCGATCATGGCGGTCGAGGGGTGTACTTTCGCGACCCCACCGGCCACTTCTTCGAGATGCTGACGCGCTCGTACCTGGCCGAACCGGGCGAGTCTGTACCGTGACGGTTGTGGACGAACAGCAGCACGTTTCGATGACGAGGGCGGCATACGACACCGTCGCAGAAAGCTACGCGGACCTGGTTCGCGACGAGCTGGACGGCAAGCATCTGGAAAAGGCGCTGCTGGCCACATTCGCCGAGCGTGTCGACGCTGGGGTCGTAGTCGACGTGGGATGCGGATCGGGGCGCATCGCGGGCCATCTACGATGCCTGGGTCTGGCCATGACCGGAATCGATCTGTCGCCCAGCATGATCGACGTTGCGCGTCGTGAATTTCCGGACGTGCGTTTCGTCGTCGGCGCGATGCAGTCGCTCGACATGGGCTACTGCACCGTCTCGGGAATCGTCGCCTGGTATTCGATCATCCACACCCCGCCGGCCCAGCTGCCGCAGGTGTTCGCCGAACTGCATCGGGTGCTGCGTCCGGATGGACTGCTGCTGTTGGCATTTCAATCCGGGGACGAGCGGGTGCGACTGGAACAGGTGTACGGACACTCCGTCTCGTACGACGCGTATCGACTCGACCCGGACGCGGTCGCGGGCATGCTCGTCGAGGCGAACTTCGAGGTGGACGTCCGCGTGCATCGAGCTCCGATGGGATACGAGTCGACATCGCAGGCATTTCTGATGGCGCGCAAGCGAACATCGTGACATCTCGAGACCGGTAGGATCTGCCCGATGTGCGCACCCCGTCCACGCGTTCTGTTCGTGACCGACTTGGCGTATCTGTCTAAGGGCCGACGCTACTGCGACGAAGACATCTTCTTGTCTTCGCAGCTCCGTGAGTGGGTCGACATCGCGCTGTGTCACCCGCTCGATGCGCTGGCACTGATGGATGGCTTCGATGCTGTCGTCGTCCGGAACTCCGGACCTGTGCTGGGATACCAGGACGCGTTCGACGCGTTTGCTCGCCATGCGCGCGAGAACGGCACGAAGGTTTTCACCCAGCTGACCGGCAAAGGCGACCAGAGAGGCAAGCAGTACCTGGTCGATCTTTTCGCAGATGGTTTTCCGGTCATACCTACCGTCGACGATCCGCGGGGCGTCTCGCGCTTACCCGAGGTGAATACCTATGTGGTGAAACCGAAATGGGGTGCCGACTCGATCGGCATGCGTCAGATCGGACGCGCCGAACTGTCGGAAGTCGAGCCGGGCAGATTGATTCAGCCGCGGATCGATTTTGTCTACGAAGTGTCGTTCTACTTCATCGGCCGCACAGTGCAATACGCCCTGTACGCTCCGGACCCCGGCCGACGTTGGGAGTTGGAGCCGTACTCGAGTACTGCTCAGGACGAAGAGTTCGCGCAACGTTTCGTCGACTGGAACGACATCGACCACGGAATCACGCGGGTGGACGCATGCCGCACCGTCGACGGAACGCTGCTGTTGGTCGAGCTCGAAGACCTGAACCCGTACCTCTCACTGGATCGGCTGCCCGAAACGGCGCGTCGACACTTCGTGAAGAACATGGCGGACGCGATCGTAGCGCTCTGTGCCCAACCGTAGCGGGCGAAAAAAGTCGTGATTCTCGGACCGAACGACGCGGTATCGCGTCGCCCCTCGCGAATCGTGGTGGCAGGGACATCCGGTTCCGGTAAGACCACGTTGTCGGCTCGTCTCGGATCGATTCTGGGAATCGAACACATCGAGATCGACAGCCTATATCACGGGCCTGACTGGACGCCCCGTGTCACGTTCGAGCAGGACGTGGACGAGTTCATCGCCCGCCCGGCCTGGGTCACCGAGTGGCAGTACAGCGTTGTGCGGGATCGACTCGCCGATCGGGCCGACCTCTGCCTGTGGCTCGATCTGCCTCGTCGAACGGTGATGCGGCAGATCGTCTTCCGCACGCTCCGTCGTCGGGTCGGTCGAACAGTGCTGTGGAACGGCAACATCGAGCCAAAACTGCATCACATATTTTTCGATCGCGAGCACGTCGTCCGGTGGGCCTGGAACACACATCGTCTGACTGCCGAGCGAGTACGGCGACTGAACATGCGCCGACCGGACCTGACGATCGTGCGATTCCGATCGCACGCTGAAGTGAACAGGTGGCTGGCCGATCGACTGGTTCCGGCGGCGAGATTCTGAACTGCGTCTGTCAGCAGTTGAGTCGGTCGGCAAGGGACTCGATCGAGTCTGCGCTGTAGGTCCACTCGGCTTCGGGAGCAAGGTCGAACGTCTGCGTCGGGCCGTGTTCCAGCGGGCGGGCGACGAATGCGGTGGCGAAGCCACACTCGGCTGCGGCGGCGAGGTCGCTGTTGTGTGCGGCAACCATCATGCACTCGTCGGGACGCAGCCCGAGGACGTCTGCGGTACGTAGGTAGGCGTCGGGCATGGGCTTGTACGCCTGCACCGGTTCCGCGCCCAGGATGGCGTCCCAGGGAAGGCCGGCATTCTTGGCCATGTCCAGCAGCAGCGAGATGTTGCCGTTCGAGAGCGGTGCTACGACGAACTCGGTGCGCAGCCGCGTGAGCCCGGGAACGGAATCGGGCCACGGCTCCAGTCGATGCCACGCGAAATTGAGTGCGGTCGTGGCGTCCGCATCCAGGTCGATCTCGAACTCGGAGAGCACCGTTCGCAGGGACTCCAGGTGCAGTACGTCCAACCGAGTGAAAGGTCGTTCACCGGACCGCACCTGTTCCATGGCCGGTTGATAGAGGCTCCGCCACCGATCGGCAAACCGATAGCTGTCGACTCCCGGACCGCAGATTTCGGAGACCTCGCGGGCAATGCTCGTGCGCCAATCGACGACGGTGCCGAAGACGTCGAACAGCAGCGCTTTCAACGCTTCTTCTTCTTTTTCTTCTTGTCCGCCGGATGTCCTACCGCAGACAGGATGGCTCCGGCCAGCGGAATGAGAAGGAAGAAAAGCCACTTTTGGTCGAAATCGGTGAGAAAGAACAGAGCAAGTGATCCGAAGATGACGATCGGCATCACTACTGCAGCCCAATCGATTCCGCGGTCCTTCACGGCCGGTGCGTCGGCGTCGGATCGTGCGAGCGACGCAGTACCGGACGCGGTGGGGAGGTCGACGAATACCGATTCGAGCTGTCCACGCGTCGTCGCGGAAGCGATTGTGGCACTGCGCTCGTCGAATTCGGGAACCGTCAGGCGGCCCTCGCTGAAGTGCTGACCCAGCACATCGAGGGCCTTCTCCCGATCAGCGGTACCGATACGTATTTCCGGAAGCTCGGACATTGCTACAGGGTAGCGCTATCCGCGCCGCCGTTCGATGCCGAAAGTCGCCCGGGGGTCGATCCGTTCGGCATCGAACGTCGGTGTCACTTGATTTCTGCGAGGACGGTGCCTTGGGTGATGGCGTCGCCTGCGGTGACGCTCAGGCCGGTGATGGTGCCTGCTTTGTGGGCGGTGACGGGGTTTTCCATTTTCATCGCTTCCAGGACAGCGAC
>NZ_JABFAQ010000002.1:597574-619496 GCF_017168275.1 Rhodococcus sp. KRD175 | reverse complement strand
CGCAGAGTTACGGCGGCCATAGCGGAGGGGAAACGCCCGGTCCCATTCCGAACCCGGAAGCTAAGCCCTCCAGCGCCGATGGTACTGCACTCGACAGGGTGTGGGAGAGTAGGACACCGCCGAACACCCGTTGTAAGAAGGGGACCCACTTGGTGGGTCCCCTTTTTGCGTTTGTACCCGAAAATCCGAAAGGACGCCCGTGTCGGAAGACAACAACGATCGTCGCCCCTCCCGAGCAGACGGTGGCAATCGCCCCAACGAGTCCCGAGATCGCAACCCCCGCGCTCAGGACCGTCGCGCCGACCCGCGTCGTTCGGACGGTCCTCCCCGCAGGCGTGGTGGGGAAGGTGGGTTCTCCGGCGATCGCCGCGGGAACAGCGCATCGTCCGACCGTCGACCCCCGCGGCCAGACGAGCCGGATCTGCCCGACGAGGTCGAAGCCGGGCAGCTGGAGCCGGCAGTGCGCCGGGATCTGCTGAGCTTGGACAAGAACAATGCCACTGCTGTGGCCCGTCACCTCGTGATGACCAGCCGCCTGCTCGACGACGATCCGCAGTTGGCGCTGCTGCACGCGCGCGCTGCTCGTCAGCGGGCCGGCCGCATTGCCGTCGTACGCGAGACAGCCGGTATCGCGGCGTATCACGCGGGTGAATGGGCGGAGGCTCTGTCGGAACTGCGGGCGGCACGTCGAATGGCCGGCGGCCCCGGCCTCATCGCGGTCATGGCCGACTGCGAACGCGGACTCGGGCGCCCCGAGCGGGCCATCGAACTCGGTCGCAGCGACGAAGCGCGGGAACTGACCGGTGAAGAGGCGTCGGAACTTCGGATCGTCGTTGCCGGCGCTCGCATGGATCTCAACCAGTACGACCAGGCCGTCGTCACCCTCCAGACTCCCGATCTCGACGCGTCCCGGTCGGGTACGGCTGCGGCTCGTCTGTTCTACGTCTACGCCGATGCGCTCGTTGCTGCCGGTCGCGTCGACGAAGGTGTGAAGTGGTTCCTCAACGCTGCCGCGGCGGATGTCGATGGAGAAACCGACGCAGAAGAGCGGGTCGAGGAGTTGTCCGGGGGCAGTCGGTGACATTACTGCGCGACGCCCACGACGTTCTGCTGCTCGACCTCGACGGCACCGTCTACGCCGGCAAGGAACCCATTCCGGGTGCAGTGGAGGCGCTTTCGGGTGGTTCCGAGAAGCAGTTCTTCGTCACCAACAATGCCAGTCGCGCACCGAGCGATGTCGCCGAACACCTCCGCGAACTCGGTTTCGACACCACAGCGGAATTTGTCGTCACCAGTTCCGAAGCAGCAGCCCGAGTACTCGCGGACAGACTCGATCCTGGCTCACGCGTCCTCGTCGTCGGTACCGACGCCTTGGCGACCGAGATCGAGAAGGTGGGATTGACGCCGGTGCGCTCTGCCGACGACCAGCCGGTTGCGGTGGTTCAGGGACATTCGGTCGATACAGGGTGGCCCATGTTGGCCGAGGCGGTGCTGGCTGTGCGTGCGGGCGCGCTGTGGGTCGCGACCAACGTCGATGCGACTCTTCCGACCGAGCGCGGCCTCGTTCTCGGCAACGGTTCGATGGTGGCAGCAGTGCGCAATGCCACCGACGTCGAGCCCATCGTTGCAGGCAAGCCCGCGGCTCCCATCATGCGTGACGCCGTCGAGCGAAGTGGTGCCAAGTCGGCGCTCGTGGTCGGGGACCGGCTCGATACCGATATAGCAGGCGCGAACGAAGCTGCCCTCCCGTCGCTGTTGGTCCTGACGGGTGTCAGTACCGCTGCAGAGTTGCTTCGTGCTCCGAAGCACCTGCGTCCCACTCACATCGGTAGTGATCTCGGGGTTCTGAACAAGGACGAGTCGGCGTCCGAGGTAGCCGGTAAGGATGGCTGGACGGTCGGCATCGACGACGAGGTCCTGTCCGTGCGGTTCGAGGGTGCTGCCGAGATGGATGCCTTCGAGGGTCTGCTCGCCGTCCTCGATATTGCGTGGTCGGGTTCGGAATTCTCGGACGTTCGCTTCGACGGGGATGGACTCGCCGATCTGCGCTCGTTGTTGGGTTGTTGACACGGGTTCGTGCAGTCGGCCGCGAGCGGGCGTTGGTCGGACCCATCCGATAGCGTGAGAGGTGATGAGCGCGTCGATTCCACTCCCAGGACAACACCGGCCGAACGCGGCCGGCGAACAGTCGTCCGCAGATCCGGACAGCATCAGGGCCGAGATGTCGTCGCTGCTCGCGCAGCTCACCATCGGGTCGGAGGCAGGCCTCGACTCGGAGGCCGTCGATTCCGACGCCCTGGCGCGTGATGCGAGTGTGCTGGACCGGGCCCACGAAGTGCTGGTTCGGGCCTTGACGACCGTCGACAAGACCTGACGTGGCCCGTCGCGCACGTGTCGACGCAGAACTGGTCCGTCGTGGATTGGCCAGATCTCGTGAACACGCCTCCGAACTCATCGAAGCAGGCCGGGTGAAGATTGCCGGAACCGTGGCTTCGAAGCCCGCTACCGCCGTCGAGCCGGGCACTCCGCTGTTGGTGGCCGAGGAAGACAACGAAATCAGCTGGGCGTCTCGCGGCGCGCACAAACTGCTCGGTGCCCTCGACGCGTTCGAGCCACTGGGTCTGACCGTCGAGAACGCGCGGTGTCTCGACGCCGGTGCCTCCACGGGAGGTTTCACCGACGTTCTGCTCAGTCGCGGTGTGCGCGAGGTCGTTGCGGTCGACGTGGGTTACGGCCAGCTCGTGTGGCGGCTGCAATCCGACGAACGCGTGCACGTCATCGATCGCACCAATGTGCGTTCGATAGATGCCGACACGATCGGGGGCCCGGTCGACGTCATCGTGGCAGACCTGTCGTTCATCTCTCTGAAACTCGTTCTTCCCGCTTTCGTCGCGTGCTCCACGTCGGGTACCGACATGGTGTTGATGGTCAAGCCTCAATTCGAGGTCGGCAAGGATCGTGTCGGTTCCGGCGGCGTCGTGCGAGACCCGGCGCTGCGGGCGGAGGCCGTCGAGGACGTCGCGAATGCCGCGCTTGCGTCGAACCTGCGAGTCGAGGCGGTCGCCGCAAGCCCACTGCCGGGACCTTCGGGCAACGTCGAGTACTTTTTGTGGCTGAAGGCGGGCGCAGGTGACGGTTCGCCGCGTACCGACGTGGACGTCACCGAGTTGGTCCGTCACGCGATCGAGGAAGGACCACAGTGACTCCGTCCCATGCAGCACCGACACAGGAGTCCGTTCGGGAGATTCTTCTCGTCGCACACCCCGGCCGGCCCGACATCGCCGAGACGGCGCGCCGAGTGGGCAAAGTGTTCGACGAAGCAGGCATCTGCCTGCGGGTTCTCGTCGACGAAGTGGAACCGTCCAAGATCGAGGCATCGGACACCGAGGAACACGACCATGTGTTCGTGGCGGACATGAGGCTCAACGTCGTCGAGTTCGGTCCCGATGCGGCCGCCGGGTGCGAGATGGTTCTGGTTCTCGGCGGTGACGGAACGTTCCTGCGCGCAGCCGAGCTCGCACAGGCGGCCGACATCCCGGTTCTCGGTATCAACCTCGGCCACGTGGGGTTTCTCGCGGAGGCCGAGGCCGACCATCTCGAGGACGCGCTGGCGCGTGTCATGGCCGGCAACTATCGCATCGAACAGCGGATGACGCTGGACATTGCCATCCGAGTGGGCGACCAGGTCGTCGAGCGTGGGTGGGCCTTGAACGAGGCGAGCATCGAGAACGGTTCCAGGCTCGGGGTCCTCGAGGTCGTTCTCGAAGTGGACGGGCGTCCGGTCTCCGCGTTCGGCTGCGACGGAGTGCTCGTGTCGACACCCACGGGGTCGACGGCATATGCGTTCTCTGCAGGCGGGCCGGTGGTGTGGCCGGAACTCGAAGCCATACTGGTCATCCCGAGCAACGCCCATGCCCTCTTCGCGCGTCCGCTCGTCACCAGCCCCGAGTCGATCATCGCCGTCGAGATCGATGCCGGCGGACACGATGGTTTCGTGTTCTGCGACGGCCGCCGCACATTGGGGTTGCCGGCGGGAGCACGCGTCGAGGTCGTGCGGGGAGCATCGCCCATCAAGTGGGTTCGCCTGGATTCGGCACCGTTCGCCGATCGCATGGTCAAGAAATTCGAACTGCCCGTGACCGGGTGGCGGGGGAGAGCGAGGTAGGGATGCTCGAAGAGATTCGGATCGACAGCCTCGGAGTCATCTCCGGTGCGAGCGCACAATTTCACGAGGGGTTGACGGTTCTCACCGGCGAGACCGGTGCGGGCAAGACGATGGTGGTCACCAGCTTGCATCTGCTGTCGGGTGCACGCGCCGATGCAGGTCGGGTGCGGCTCGGTGCCCAAAGGGCCGTGGTCGAGGGTCGATTCAGCACCGACACCGCCTCGGAACAGGTGATCGAGGACGTCGAGAAGGTGCTCGAATCCTCGGGAGGTCAACGCGACGAAGACAATTCGATCATCGCCGTGCGAACGGTCAATTCGGACGGCCGCTCACGTGCACATCTGGGTGGACGAAGCGTCCCCGCATCGGTGCTGTCGAACTTCACCGATTCGCTGCTGACAGTGCACGGCCAGAACGATCAGTTGCGGCTGCTGCGCCCCGATCAGCAACTCGGTGCACTCGACAGATTCGCCGGTGATTCGGTTGCCTCTCTGGTGGCGAAGTATCGCGCCGCCCGTAAGACGTGGCTCGACGCACGCAACGAATTGATCGACCGCACCGAACGCAGCCGTGAATTGGCTCAGGAAGCGGACCGGCTGCAGTTCGGCCTGCAGGAGATCGACTCCCTGGCACCGGAGCCGGGTGAGGATCGCTCCGTGGCCGAGGATGTGCGCAGGCTCGGCGACCTCGATTCGCTGCGGGAAACCGCCGAGGGTGCCGCCGCGGCTCTCGTCGGGAGTACCGAGGAGGCGTCGGACACCACGTCTGCGCTGTATCTGTTGGGCGAGGCACGATCGCGTCTCGAACACGCCGACGATGCTGCTCTCACAGAACTGCTGCCCCGGTTGAACGACGCGATGGCCGTCGTCGGCGACGTCGGTGCCGACCTGACCACGTATCTGTCGGATCTCCCGTCGGATCCAGGAGCTCTCGACACGATCCTGAACCGGCAGGCCGAGCTGAAGTCTTTGACGCGCAAGTACGCCGCCGACGTCGACGGTGTCATCGCGTGGGCCGAGGACGCTCGCGAACGTTTGTCTCGGATCGATACCTCTGCCGACGCGCTCGCGGAGCTGAGTGCGCGTGTCGAGTCGGCTGCGGTCGATGTAGCGGCGGCCGCGTCCAAGCTCAGCGCTGCCCGGTCGAAAGCGGCGACGAAGCTGTCCAAAGCCGTCAGCGTCGAGCTGGCCGGACTGGCGATGGGAAAAGCCAAGCTGCAGATAGATGTTCGATCGCTGCCGGCCGGACCGTCGGACACGGCACCGATCGTCGTCGACGGTACCGAGTTGCATGCGGGTAGTACCGGGGTCGAGGAGGTCGAGTTCCGGTTGTCCGCGCACGACGGCGCCCAGGCGTTGCCGATCAGCAAGAGCGCGTCGGGCGGCGAGCTCTCGCGGGTGATGTTGGCGCTCGAGGTGGTGCTGGCGGGTTCCGACAAGGGCGCGACGATGGTGTTCGACGAGGTCGACGCCGGAGTCGGTGGTCGGGCAGCGGTCGAGGTCGGTCGTCGGCTCGGTCGGTTGGCTCGTACCCATCAGGTCATCGTCGTCACCCACCTGCCGCAGGTGGCTGCGTTTGCGGACACGCATCTGGTGGTGGACAAGACCGACGCCAAGAAGGGGGCGGCGAACAGCGGAGTCCGGACGCTGTCGTCCTCGGAACGCGTCGTCGAACTCGCCCGGATGCTCGCTGGGCTCGACGACACCGAGACCGGTCGCGCACACGCCGAAGAGCTGTTGGCCACCGCAAACGCGGATCGAGCCGCCCTGTAACTTTTGGTGCTGATGTGATCAGTGTGGTAGTTGTTTCGGCGCGCCTCCATGGCCGGGCGTGTCGATCGGGTCATCATGGTGGGCATGAAGATGCCGGCACTGCTGTCACGTAGTCAGGATTCGCTGCCCGGAATCACCGGGATCGCGCGAGTCGATCGCAACACGGCCAAGCTGCTCAAGCGGGTCGGCCCCGGCGACATCGTCGTTCTGGACGAGCTCGATCTGGACCGGTTGACCGCAGATGCGCTCGTCGAGGCCGGGGTGCTCGCGGTCGTCAACGCGTCGCCGTCGATCTCCGGCCGCTATCCCAACCTCGGCCCCGAGGTCATCGTCGCCAACGGGATCACCTTGATCGACTCGGCCGGCACCGAGATCTTCAAGAAGATCAAGGACGGCACCAAGATCCGGCTCAACGACGGTGGCGTCTACACCGGCGATCGCCGCCTCGCCAAGGGTGAGGAGCAGAGCGAAGCCGAGATCTCGGACAAGATGATCGAGGCCAAGACCGGGCTGGTCGACCATCTGGAAGCGTTCTCGGGCAACACGATCGAGTTCATTCGGACCGAGAGTCCGTTGCTGATCGACGGCGTCGGGGTACCGGACATCGACATCGACCTCAAGGGTCGTCACGTCGTGATCGTTGCCGACGGGCCGGGGCACGCGGAGGACCTGAAGAATCTGAAGCCGTTCATCAAGGAGTACTCGCCCGTCATCATCGGCGTCGGTGCGGGCGCGGACACAGCGATGAAAGCGGGACACCGCCCGGATCTGATCGTCGGCGATCCGGAGGACGTCACGGCGCAGACACTCAAATGTGGTGCAGAAGTGGTACTTCCGGCCGATTCGGACGGACACGCGCAAGGTCTCGAACGCATCCAGGATCTCGGTATCGGTGCCATGACCTTCCCGGCGACCGGTGCTGCTGCAGACCTCGCACTACTGTTGGCCGACCACCACGGTGCGTCGCTGATCGTGTCGGTCGGTAGCCCGGCAAGCCTGGACGAATTCTTCGATCGCGGACGACGCAACACCAACCCGGCCGCGTTCATGACGCGTCTGAAGGTCGGTGCCAAGCTGGTCGACGCCAAGGCGGTGGCCACGCTGTACCGAAGCCGCGTGTCGGGCGGTGCAATTGCCCTGCTCATTCTCGCTGCGCTCGTTGCGGTGATCGTGGCGTTGGCCGTCTCCAACATCGGCGGCGAATCCTTGGATTGGGCGATCGATCTGTGGAACCGATTCGCACTGTGGTTCCAGGGGTTGCTTTCGTGATTTCGCTTCGCCAACATGCCATTTCGCTGGCTTCCGTGTTCGTTGCGTTGGCCATCGGCATCGTCCTCGGCTCGGGCCTGCTGTCCAGCGGACTGGTCTCGGGTCTGCGAGACGACAAGACGGGTCTCGAGAATCAGGTCGACGATCTGCAGTCGACCAACAATCAGCTCGGCGAGCAGCTGAACTCGGCCGACGGTTTCGATGCGGCGGTCTCGGGTCGAGTACTCCGAGACACCCTCGTCGATCGCAGTGTCGTGGTCATCACCACGCCCGATGCAGATCCCGGCGATGTCGACGGAGTCACGCGTTCGATCGGGGCGTCCGGTGCCACGGTCACGGGTCGGGTGTCGCTGACGGATTCGTTCGTGTCCGCGGCGAACGGCGACGATCTGCGCACGCGACTGACCAACGTCATTCCGGCCGGTGTGCAGTTGCGTACCGGGGCGGTCGACCAGGGAAGTCTGGCGGGCGACCTGCTGGGCTCGGTGTTGCTGCTCAATGCGCAGACGGCGCAGCCGCAATCGACCCCCGAGGAGCTGTCTCTCGCGCTCGAGACGTTGCGTAGCGGCGGGTTCATCGCTTACGACAACGGTGCGGTCGCGCCGGCGCAGTTGGCCGTGGTGGTCACCGGTTCGGGTGCCTCGGATGTCGAGGACGGCAACCGCGGTGCCATCGTCGCTCGCTTCGCCGGAGCTCTCGATTCACGTGGAGCAGGTGCGGTACTGGCAGGTCGTTCCGGTGCGGCCGAGGGCAACGGCTCGATCGCAGTAGTACGAGCCGACTCGGCGTTGTCGTCTGCGCTCAGCACGGTGGACAACGTGGATCGTGAAGCAGGCCGAATCACCACGGTTCTCGCCCTGGCGGAGCAACTGGACGGTGCGTCGGGCCGCTACGGCACCGGAGCGAACGCGAACGCCGTCACCGTGGGAGCGCCGGTGAGCTGATCGGCTCTCGCGTCGAATACGCGTGTCGTTGGCGGTGAGGTACGTACTGGTGTTACCGTGAAGTCCCGTGGGTAGCAGGCCCAATTTCCACGCTTTACCTCTCTTATCAGCCCCCTGATAGGAGCAAGCCCTGCAGACTCGTCACGGGAGCCTCATTGTCACGCCTTCAGTCGCGTTCCGACACCAAGCACATCTTCGTCAGCGGAGGCGTCGCGTCTTCGCTCGGAAAAGGTCTGACGGCGTCCAGCCTCGGCCAGCTACTGACCGCACGCGGCTTGCGCGTGACCATGCAGAAGCTCGATCCGTATCTCAACGTCGATCCCGGCACGATGAACCCGTTCCAACACGGTGAAGTCTTCGTCACCGAGGACGGCTCGGAGACGGACCTCGATGTCGGCCATTACGAGCGCTTCCTCGACCGTGATCTGTCCGGATTCGCCAATGTGACCACCGGCCAGGTCTATTCGACGGTCATCGCCAAGGAGCGTCGCGGCGAGTACCTCGGCGACACCGTTCAGGTCATTCCGCACATCACCGACGAGATCAAACGTCGCATCCTGGCCATGAACGGTCCCGACCTCCAGGGCCACCAGCCGGACGTCGTCATCACCGAAATCGGCGGCACCGTCGGCGATATCGAATCGCAGCCGTTCCTCGAAGCGGCGCGGCAGGTCCGTCACGACGTCGGCCGCAACAACGTGTTCTTCCTGCACGTATCGCTGGTTCCGTTCCTGGCACCGTCCGGTGAACTCAAGACCAAGCCCACCCAGCACTCCGTCGCAGCACTGCGCAGCATCGGCATTCAGCCCGACGCGTTGATCCTGCGGTGCGACCGCGACGTGCCGCCTGGGCTCAAGAACAAGATTGCGCTGATGTGCGACGTCGACGTCGACGGCTGCATCTCCACACCCGACGCCCCGTCGATCTACGACATCCCCAAGGTGTTGCACAAGGAAGGCCTCGACGCCTACGTCGTCCGGCAGCTCGGTCTGCCGTTCCGTGACGTCGACTGGACCATCTGGGGCGGACTGCTCGAGCGCGTCCACCAGCCCCGCGAAACCGTGCGCGTCGGTCTCGTCGGCAAGTACGTGGACCTGCCCGACGCCTACCTCTCGGTCACCGAGGCGCTGCGTGCCGGTGGATTCGCTCATCGCGCCAAGGTCGAGATCAAGTGGGTTCCGTCCGACGAGTGCTCGACGCCTGCGGGGGCTCAGGCTGCGTTGGGTGATGTCGATGCCGTGCTCATTCCCGGCGGATTCGGCATTCGCGGTATCGAGGGCAAGCTCGGTGCCATCGGGTTCGCTCGTACCCGCAAGATTCCACTGTTGGGGTTGTGCCTCGGTTTGCAGTGCGTCGTCATCGAGGCGGCTCGTTCGGTCGGCCTGACCGATGCCAATTCGGCCGAGTTCGATCCGGATACCAAGGATCCGGTGATCTCCACGATGGCCGATCAGGAGGACGCTGTTGCCGGCGATGCCGACCTCGGAGGCACCATGCGTCTCGGTGCCTACCCCGCGACGCTGCAGAAGGGTTCGGTCGTCGCGGCGTCGTACGGCACCGAGAACGTCTCGGAGCGGCACCGTCACCGTTACGAGGTCAACAATGTCTACCGTGATCGAATTGCCAAGAGCGGCTTGGTCTTCAGCGGCACGTCCCCGGACGGTCATCTGGTCGAGTTCGTGGAGTTGCCGGCATCGGTGCACCCGTTCTTCGTTGCTACCCAGGCGCATCCCGAGCTCAAGAGCCGACCTACCCGTCCGCATCCGCTGTTCGCATCGCTGATCAACGCAGCACTGAAGTACAAGGCTGCCGAGCGGCTGCCGGTCGACATTCACGGTGACACCGCTGCGGCCGAGAAGTCGGACGCCGAGGCCGAGACCGTCGGATGAGCGAGGACTCCAGACACGAATTCGCGACGCTCGGTTCGGAGGTTCCGTACTCCGGCGCAATCCTCGCGCTGCGGCTCGATCAGGTGGCGATGCCGAACGGGCGTCGCGCCGAGCGAGAAGTGATCGAGCATCACGGCGCAGTCGGCATTCTTGCCGTCGACGATCAGGACCGCGTGGCGATGATCGAGCAGTACCGGCACCCCATCGGGCGTCGTCTCTGGGAGCTGCCCGCGGGCCTGCTCGACGAGCCGGGGGAGGAGCCCGTGCTGGCGGCGCAGCGCGAACTGGCCGAGGAGACCGGTCTCGCGGCCGGGAAGTGGTCGGTGTTGGTGGACGTGTTGGCCTCGCCCGGATTCACCGACCAAGCCGTACGCATTTTCCTCGCCGAGGATCTGAGTGAGGTCGATCGCCCGGAGGCACACGACGAGGAGGCAGACATCGAGCTGTCCTTCGTGCCGATGGACGAGGCCGTCCGTCGTGCGTTGGCAGGAGAGATCGTCAACGCCTCGGCCGTGTCGGGAGTGCTCGCGTTGGCGGCAGCTCGTGCCACCGGCACCGAGTTGCGTCCGGCCGACGCCCCGTGGGCGGATCGACCCACGGCATTCGAGTCTCGGAAGAGTTCACGAAAGTAGCCACCGTGATCGGCGATCAGATTGCGACGTATCTCGATCATCTTGTGGTCGAGCGCGGGTCGGCACCGAACACGGTGTCGTCGTACCGTCGCGATCTGGTGCGGTACGAGCGGTTTCTGAGTGGTTACGGAATTTCCGATCTGGCCAAGGTGACCGAGAACGACATCACCGAGTTCGTGCTGTACCTCCGGCGCGGCGACGACGAGTTCCCGGCTCTCGCAGCCAGTTCGGCGGCTCGAACGCTGATCGCCGTGCGTGGTCTGCACCGCTTTGCCCTGGCCGAGGGCATGGTGGAGCGCAACGTCGCGATCGAGGTGAAGCCGCCGCAGCCGGCCAAACGACTACCGAAGTCGCTGCCCGTCGACCAGGTCGTGGCGCTGCTGGAATCGGCGTCCATCGCCGGTCCCGATGCGCCGCGTGGGCTGCGAGATCGGGCACTGCTCGAACTGCTGTACTCCACCGGCGCGCGCATCTCCGAGGCCGTCGGTCTGGATGTGGACGACATCGACACCGAGGCTCGCTCGGTGCTCCTGCGCGGTAAAGGCGGGAAACATCGAGTCGTCCCGGTGGGGAGGCCGGCCATCGAGGCGGTCGACGCATACCTCGTGCGCGGTCGGCCGGGCCTCGTCGCCCGCTCGAATCCGGCGCTGTTCCTCAATGTGCGCGGTGGTCGACTGTCGCGGCAGAGCGCCTGGCAAGTGCTGCAGGACTCCGCGCAGCGGGCCGGAATCACGGCCGGGGTCTCGCCGCACGTGCTCCGGCACTCGTTTGCGACGCACCTGCTCGACGGCGGTGCCGACGTCCGTGTCGTGCAGGAGTTGCTCGGCCACGCGTCGGTGACCACGACACAGATCTACACCCTCGTCACCGTCACGACGTTGCGTGAAGTGTGGGCGGGTGCGCACCCGCGAGCGCGCTAGCACGCGGTCGGCAATCGTGTGTCAGCGTGTCCGACGACAATGCCGTCGCGTCAAGCGGTAGCGTTTGCGTGAACTACTCGAAGACGAACGGGACAGGGGAGCGCTGGAACGTGTCGACACCGCAGCCGCCAGCGGCGGAGTCAGCCTCGGAACCGTCGTGGGGCGTGCAGCACGCCGCCACCCCCGATACCGGCGAAACGCATTCGTCTCATCCGCACAGCGATGGCGCTCTTTTCCATACACGTCAACCGGAATCCAGTCGGGAGACACGCGACATCATTCCTGCTCCGAACGAGCTCGGGCCCACCGGTCGCAAGACGAGGCCGGTTCCCGATCCGCAGCCGCTGGCCAGTCACGGCCCGGCCAAGATCATCGCGATGTGCAACCAGAAGGGTGGCGTCGGCAAGACGACGTCGACCATCAATCTCGGTGCCTCGCTGGCCGGTTACGGCCGTCGCGTGCTGCTCGTCGACCTCGACCCACAGGGCGCACTGTCCGCGGGATTGGGCGTCGCACATCACGAACTCGATCTGACGGTCTACAACCTCCTCGTGGAGGCGAAGGTGTCGGCCGACGACATCATCATGCGGACTCGCGTCGACAATCTCGATCTGATGCCGAGCAACATCGACCTGTCGGCCGCCGAGATCCAGCTGGTCACCGAGGTGGGTCGTGAGCAGACGCTCGGACGGGTACTGCACCCCATTCTCGACCGCTACGACTACGTGCTCATCGACTGCCAGCCCTCGCTCGGCCTGCTGACGGTCAATGCGCTGACCTGTGCCGACGAAGTCCTCATTCCGATGGAGTGCGAGTACTTCAGTCTTCGCGGCCTGGCTCTCCTCAACGACACCGTCGAAAAGGTGCGCGATCGGCTCAACCCGCGACTGAAGCTGGCGGGCATCGTTGTGACGATGTTCGACGCCCGCACGCTGCACTCGCGCGAGGTGATGACGCGGGTGGTCGAGGTGTTCGGCGACGTCGTCTACGACACCGTGATCACTCGCACGGTCCGGTTCCCCGAGACCAGCGTCGCCGGTGAGCCGATCACTACCTGGGCTCCCAAATCCGGCGGCGCGCAGGCGTACCGCGCTCTTGCGCGCGAGGTGATCTACCGGTCGGGTCCGTGACGATCGACGCTGCCGACGAGGCCCCGATCGAGGTTCCCGCCGACGCGGACCCGTCGAAATTTCGGGTTCGGTTGCTCAACTTCGAGGGCCCGTTCGATCTGCTGCTGTCGCTGATCAGTCAGCACCGCATGGATGTCACCGAGGTGGCGCTGCACACCGTCACCGACGATTTCATCTCGTTCACCAAATCGCTCGGTGCCGATGTCGGACTCGATCAGACAACGGAGTTCCTCGTCGTCGCGGCGACGTTGCTCGATCTGAAGGCGGCTCGTCTGCTGCCGTCTGGTGATGTGGAGGACGCCGAGGATCTCGCGTTGCTCGAGGTGCGCGATCTCCTGTTCGCCCGGTTGCTTCAGTACCGCGCCTACAAGCAAGTCGCGCTGCTGTTCGGTGAGCTGGAAGCCGCTGCGCTGCGGCGTTATCCGCGCTCGGTGTCGGTGGAAGATCGATTCGCCGATCTGATTCCCGAGGTGTTGCTGGGGGTCGACCCAGCCAGGTTCGCAGACATCGCAGCCGCAGCGTTTCGGCCCAAGCCGATCCCGCAAGTGGGCCTCGACCACATTCATCAGCATGCGGTCTCGATCCCCGAGCAGGCAGAGTGGTTGCTCGAGAACCTGCAGGGTCGGGGACTCAACGAGTGGGCATCGTTCTCGGAGCTGGTGCAGGACTGCGAAGTGCAGGTCGAAATAATCGCGCGCTTCCTCGCGTTGCTGGAACTGTTCCGGCAACAAGTGATCGCCTTCGAGCAACCCGAACCGCTCGGCGATCTTCGAGTGAGCTGGACCGGCAAGGACGAAGGACCCATCGTGGTCACGGAAGAGGACTACGCATGAATGCCGACCCGGAACTCGAGCTCGAGGATGTCGACGAGTCAGGCGAACTCGACGACAACACGCTCGCGTCGGCACTCGAGGCGGTTCTGCTCATCGTCGATACTCCCGCCTCCGACGAACAACTGGCATCGGCCGTCGGATCTTCGGTGGCCCGCGTACGTGCCGCACTGAACCGGATGGCCGCGGAACTGACAGAACGCCGCAGCGGAATCGACCTCCGCTACGCCGGCGACGGGTGGCGTTTCTACACCCGAACCGCCTATGCGCCGTACGTCGAACGGCTGCTTCTCGACGGCGCTCGGTCCAAGCTCACACGTGCAGCATTGGAAACCCTGGCCGTGATCGCCTATCGTCAACCGTTGACCCGCGCACGAGTCAGCGCCGTACGTGGAGTCAATGTCGATGGAGTGATGCGTACGTTGCTCGCCCGTGGACTGATCTCCGAAGCAGGAACGGACCCGGAGACGAACGGCACGATGTACTGCACCACCGAGCTGTTCCTCGAACGGCTCGGGCTCGCATCGCTCGGTGATCTACCCGAACTGGCACCGCTGTTGCCGGGAGTGGACCTGATCGACGAGATCAGTGACAGCATGGACACCGACCCCAGAACGACCCGCTCCACCAAGAACCGCGGATCGAAACCCGATCCGGCAGCCGAGCTCGACTCGGACGACTGATAGGTAAGACAAGTGAACAAGCCCGCTCGCCGTGATGGCACACCGGACCGTAACAAGAGACAAGACCCACGCAGGAAGCCCACCGCAGGTCGGTCGGACACCCCGCGTGACGCACGCCGCGGAGATCGCACCCGCGACGCCGCACCCCGGGACGGCGCTCCCCGCGCTGGTGCACCCCGAACCGGCGCCCCTCGCACCGGGGGACCACGCGCAGGCGCTCCCCGCACCGGTGGCCGACCGGCCCCGCGCAGAGGCGTCGAGCAGGGGGAATCGTTCGAGAACAAGCCCGTCGAGACGGGCATCAACGATCGCAGCAACGACGCGGTGCCCCGCAAGAAGCCGTCGCGCCCCAAGCCGCCGAAGCCGCAGAAGAAGCAGACTCCGGCGACCACCATCAGCAACGCCAAGCCGGCGAAGCATCAGTACACCGATTCGTCCCCGCGCAAGCACGTGCCTGCCGGTGAGGGTGTTCGGTTGCAGAAGGTGCTCGCGCAGGCCGGTGTCGCGTCGCGTCGGGCCGCGGAAGAGCTGATCGCCGACGGTCGCGTCGAGGTGGACGGACGCATCGTCACCGAGCAGGGCATCCGCATCGATCCGAACATCGCCGTCGTTCGCGTCGACGGCACTCGTGTCGTCGTGAAGGAAGAACTGGTTCATCTCGCGATGAACAAGCCGCGCGGATGGCAGTGCACCATGTCGGACGATCTGGGTCGTCCGTGCGTCGGCGACATCGTCGCCGAGCGCGTGCAGGCGGGTCAGCGTCTGTTCCACGTCGGTCGGCTCGATGCCGACACCGAGGGACTGTTGTTGTTCACCAACGACGGTGACCTTGCTCACCGGCTGATGCACCCGTCGTACGAGGTGTCCAAGACTTATCTCGCGACGCTGTTCGGCACGATTCCCCGCACGCTCGGCAAGCAGTTGCGCGAAGGTGTCACTCTCGACGACGGCCCGGTGAAGGTCGACGGCTTCCAGCTGCTCGATATCTCGGACGGCAAATCGCTCGTCAAGGTGACGTTGCACGAGGGCCGCAAGCACATCGTGCGTCGGTTGTTCGACAAGGTCGGATTCCCGGTGGGACGCCTCGTGCGTACCGACGTCGGCAACATCGTGCTCGGCGATCAGCGTCCCGGAACACTGCGTGTTCTCGGCCGCGGCGAGATCGGCAAGCTCTACGAATCCGTAGGTCTGTGATGAGTGCGCTCGTCGTGGCGATGGACGGGCCGTCGGGCACCGGTAAGTCGTCGGTATCGCGCCGGCTCGCATCGGCACTCGAAGCAAGCTACCTCGACACCGGTGCGATGTACCGCGTCGCAACGGTATGGGTGCTGCGTTCGGGCGTCGAGCCCACCGATGCAGACGCAGTCGCGAAAGCTGTTGCAGCCCTTCCCCTCGAGATCGGAAAAGATCCTCTGTCGGAGACCGTCTTGCTCGACGGAGAGGACGTCAGCGGCGAAATCCGCGGCGACGCAGTGACCAAAGCCGTCTCGGCTGTGTCCGCGGTGCCTGCGGTCCGTGAGCTCTTGGTGCAGATGCAGCGCGACCTCGCCAGCTCGTCGACGCGAATTGTGGTGGAGGGTCGCGACATCGGCACCGTCGTGCTTCCCGACGCCGACGTGAAGGTGTTCCTGACAGCCTCACCGGAGGCGCGTGCGGAGCGCCGCAACAAACAGAACATCGAACAGGGTCGCGATGACGACTACGAATCCGTGCTCGCGGATGTGCAGCGCCGCGATCATGCAGATTCGACGAGGGCAGTGTCACCGCTTCGTCCCGCTGAGGATTCGGTGATCGTCGATACCAGCGAGCTGGATCTCGACGGCGTGATCGAGCGTTTGCTGCTCGTGGTGAACGACAGAAGTGGAGCAGTGCAGTGAGTGAAGAATTCTTCTCCGGCGCAGCGGAAACCGCGGGCGACGGAACGTGGAGCGACGAGGGCGAGTGGGAGTACGTCGACCTCAACGAGGGTGAGGACGGCGAAGATGCTGTAGCCGTACCGACTCTCGCCGTGGTGGGCCGACCGAACGTCGGCAAGTCGACGCTCGTCAACCGCATCATCGGCCGCCGCGAAGCAGTGGTCGAGGACGTCCCGGGCGTCACTCGCGACCGCGTGTCGTACGAGGCGAACTGGAGTGGTCGACGCTTCCTGGTGCAGGACACCGGCGGTTGGGAGCCCGACGCCAAGGGACTGCAACAGTCCGTTGCGCGCCAGGCCGAGTTGGCGATGAACACCGCCGACGCGATCCTGTTGGTCGTCGATGCCCGCGTTGGTTCGACGACGACGGACGAGGCAGTGGCACGAGTGCTGCGTCGGTCGAAGACTCCGGTTCTGTTGGTGGCCAACAAGGTCGACGACGGTCGCACCGAGTCCGAGGTCGCCGCACTGTGGTCGCTGGGTCTGGGGGAGCCGCTATCGGTGTCCGCCACCCACGGCCGCGGTACCGGTGATCTGCTCGACCGTGTGCTCGAGGCCCTGCCGGAGACTCCGCGCGAAGGTATCCCCGGTGGGGGACCGAGGCGTGTCGCTCTGGTCGGTAAGCCGAACGTCGGCAAGTCGTCGCTGATCAACAAGCTCTCGGGTGACGAGCGTTCGGTGGTGCACGATGTTGCAGGCACCACTGTCGACCCGGTCGACTCGCTGGTCGAATTGGGCGGCAAGACATGGCGATTCGTCGATACGGCCGGACTACGCAAGCGCGTCAGTCATGCCAGTGGTGCCGAGTTCTATGCGTCGCTGCGCACCAAGTCCGCGATCGAAGCAGCCGAGGTCGCAATTCTGCTTCTCGATGCCTCACAGGTGATCTCGGAGCAGGATCTGCGCGTGCTGAGCATGGTCTCCGATGCCGGCCGCGCGCTGGTGTTGGCGTTCAACAAGTGGGATCTGGTGGACGACGATCGTCGTCAGCAGCTCGAGAAAGAAATCGACCGCGATCTCGCGCGCGTGCCGTGGGCCCAGCGGGTGAACATTTCGGCGCACACCGGCCGCGCCGTGCAGAAGCTGGTTCCCGCACTGGAGACGGCTCTGGAGTCGTGGGACAAGCGTGTCCCCACCGGACGCCTCAACACGTGGCTCAAAGAGGTCGTGGCAGCCACTCCGCCGCCGATGCGTGGCGGACGCCTGCCGCGCATCATGTTCGCGACGCAGGCCAGCACACGCCCGCCGACGTTCGTGCTGTTCACCACCGGCTTCCTCGAGGCCGGCTACCGCCGATTCATTGAGCGGCGTCTGCGTGAAGAGTTCAACTTCGACGGCAGCCCCGTTCGCGTCTCGGTACGTATCCGCGAGAAGCGGGAACGGCCAGGCAAGGGCAACAACCGCTGACCTAGTCCGACCCGGCCCCTGAGCAGGCGATTTCCTCTCAGGGGTAGGGCTGGGGTAATCTCAGCAAGCGCCTTTCGAGGTGCGGCGGGCTGTGGCGCAGCTTGGTAGCGCACTTGACTGGGGGTCAAGTGGTCGCAGGTTCAAATCCTGTCAGCCCGACAGAATGCAGGACACAGGCGGCTCCGAAGAAACCCGGAGCCGCCTGTGTCATCTGTTTGCCGGGAGCGTTGTACCCCTCGCAGGGGCGAAGACGCAGAAATGCGGGAGTCCATGTGAAGCGACGTCGAGTTTGATCTCGGCACCTGAGCGATGGGCTCGATGGACGTCACCGGACGGAGCCACTTGATTCGGCAAAATCGCGGTCAAGGATACTTCGAGTCCACGCCGATCTGCGCACATCCCATTGTTCGTGGTTTGTGACGAGACGTCCAAGACGCTTGTGGTTGCGATCCGCGAGGCTAATACTCCAGCCGTCGACCTGCTCCACCGGAGAGAACCGATTAACTGCCCCGACGCTCGTCTTCGAGCGAATGCACTCGGTCTTGCTCCAGGAGTTGCTTAGGGCCGCGACCAGGTCATGCGGCAGTCGACAACGGTGACCATGTTGTGGGCGTGGGTTCGGTGTCTGACGGAGTCATTCGGGCTAATTCAAGGTGGTTCTCAGAAGCTAAAACTGAACCGGGTGGATACGATAACGGTGGCCATGCACACGCAGCTTAGTAAGCACACGAAATCGCTGTAGGACGACCTTGGGTCGTAGTCGAAAGCTGGGAATCTGGGCTTTTTTATTTAGAACTACGGAGTAGGTGACCTTACCCGTCAATTTAATTCAGGTTGCAAACGGCGGCGAGTCGATGCACCAACGCCCCGTTCCGAAAAAGGTATCCGGAGTTTGGGTATTGCCTTGCCCAGAGTTGATTACCGACCCGCATCTGTTAATAGTTCCTGAACTTGGGCGAGATGCTCCGATGCGTTGTCCAAACATCCGGCGCTGGCAAGCGTAGTCACCGCCTCGCCCAAGTGGTCCGCAGGACTGTCAGCCTTCGACGACGACGCAATCTCTTGGGCTTGTCTTAGATTACTGATCACGTCGTATTTGTTGGCGCCGGTATGTTCGGGCATGATTGCAACGGCAGCGAGTAAAGTCGCCATTCGTGAGGGCTCGTCGCCAGCTAATCGTGCCACACCCCACATCGCTTGCACCCGCCACGCGTTGACCTGTGCAGACTCTGTCGCCGCTGAACCCAATATTGCTTGCAGGTCCAGCCAGGGATTGCCCGCCAAATGCCACCACCCGGGGCGGCCAACTGTTATCAGTGCCACGGCCACATGCCAGTCTTCGGCGCGGGCCTGTGCAATCACAGTTGACGCGTCGGTTGGCACGTCTGCGATCCGAGCGGATAGAGCACGCATTGTTTCGTCTTTCCTCTGTTCGAGGATTTCGTCGACATCTTCAGGTGAAAGCGTTCGCGACTCCAGCCAGTTAGTAGCCCGCCTTTCCTGGTGCGTAATAGTGCCGAAAGCAGGTACGCCGTACTCTTGAGCCAATCGACGCTGTGCCACATCGTCTGACCACAACGGTACGTTTCGTGCCTTTGCGAGGGCAATTGGGGTCAACCATGGTGATGCCCTCGAGAGCTTGAAATCTTCCAGTATCGATGGGTCAACATCTGCAATGATCTGAACGGTAGAGGCAGTCTCCTCCAGCATTGCCATGCGGCGGAGAGCGCCTAGATGTTCGTTGAGGTCTAGCTGGCGTAACTCGATCGAGTCACCAGCTGAGTCGTAAGAAATGAAAGTGCTGCCCGCTGATCGTCCGTCGAGGTCGAGCCTGCCGCGGACGATGTCATCGAATGTGCTGTAAGCAACCAAGACATTACGCACCATCCCGCGCACATTTTGGTACTCGTTAAGTTGAGTCGCAATCAGTAGGGCAGAGGCATCAGCTACAACGTCCGACCCGACGGCTGATCCCACGGCTGACTCCTCCGCGGCTGCGTCACCCTCGCGGGCGGTCGCCGCCAGGTAGTAGCCCAGTGGACGGACTGCCAAGATCGCGGAGTATGGACGGCTGACTGCACTGGCTAGAGCCCCGAGCGGTAGCCGAGCCTGGTGAAGCATCTCCAAAATGTCAAAGAGCGGCGTGTCATCTCGCCGCATGATGTCGGCCATCCTGGAGATAAGTGTTTCGGTTGTATGTGCGTCCAGGACTTGAATCGGACTCGCTGTGCCATGGCGAGCTATATGGGATTGCAAAGCGTCAAATGCTGTGTGGCGGAGATCGTTGTCGAGTTCTGGGCGGTGATCAGCCTGGGTGGCGGGCTCGTCACCCGTATCACGGGTTCTGGTGATAACTGTGCCCAGGAGAGACGCGCTAAATCCAGCGTTGTCTGCAAATTGTTCGGCGAGATCGAGCATGCGGGCAAAAGCTGTCGGTGGTAGCGCGACTTGCCTTGAGACAATCGCGAACCACAGATGTGCTTCGTCGATGTTTCTGATAGGCGGATCGTATGATGAAATAGTTGCGTATGCCTTTATGAAAGATCCCAGGTTGTGCTGTACTTCTGCGAGCTGCCAAACATCTTGTGGGTCGATCGTTAGTCCGTCACCATCACTGATGCACCCAAGAATTTGACGTTCGGCTCTACGCAGAAGCGATGACGCCGCCTCGCCGTTAGTAGCATGCGCGGTGTCAATTGAGTGTCGTGCGATGGTGCGACGCGCGATTCGTCTGTTGAATGGGTCGACGGTTGATGACGACAGGACGTCCCCCGCGACAATAGCTGCTTCATCCCCGCGGTTAAGACTCCTCAACAGCTCGCACCGTCGACCTGCGAAGCCAACACTCCTGTAGCGGCCATATGCCCTGTCCGCTGCGTTTTGCGCATCATCACCCCTATTTCCGCGCGCTAAAAGTTCTACGAGTTTAGTTGCAGCGAACTCCTCCGTGTCGGCGAGAATTCGTAACGCGGGTAGATTTGCGTCGAGATCCACAACAGCGGCAGCATTCGTGGAGATTATCTGTTGCCAACTCGCCGTGATTATGTCACGTTCGACCAGAGGTGTAAGGCGAGCCGATTCGTCGACGCCAAGATCGCTCAACCGCAACACAATTCGGAGCAAGGCGTCTGGACGATCAGCGTCGAGGTCAGGGAAGAGGGCGGTCAGACGTTGACGTTGCTCATCCTCTGAATGTTCGGTTGTGTGGATCCGAACTGCTGCCACCTTTTTGTCGATTCCGTCCGGCATCTCGTCAATTAGTCGGACAGCGAGGTCGAGTTTTCCTAGGGCTGCAGCGGCGATCGCGGCTGCAGCTTGCACATCGGATCGCTGAGACTCTATTTCTGTCGCCCGCCCCTGCGGAGAGGCCAAAGAACGGTTGAGTACATCAGCAAAGTCGCCAGCTGCCATCAGGCACTTGAGAAGGGTGGTGAGGGCCGACTTCGTTGGCCCGTTCCATTCGTGTATCTGGTCTACTGCTGCTTGAGCCAAACTTAGTGAGCGCTTGAGGTCTCCAGGTACGCTACAATTCGACATCGCTCGCTGGATTAGTATATCGGCGAGCATTTCTGCGACGCCAGCAGACTTCGGCGCCAGTATTTGGGCGCGCTCTGCGATTGATACGGCACCATTCAAATCGCGTCCGAACTCTTTGCGTCTTGCCAAAAAGCTCAACACGACCGAATCATCGTTACTGGCTTCGAGTAAGGCCTCGACATCGGAAGCAAGGCTGACCGGCTTGGCGCTATTGGCGGGATGTTCGAGGATTGCGAGGCCAACCGCAAGTCGCGGATCTGTAACTTCCTTGCTAATAGCGACCGCGCGGCGAAACAGATTCTGAGCTCTGTCATTATCTGAGTCCAGCAGCACGAGACCACCGTTCGTGATGTAACGGCATGCGTTCTTCGCATCTAGTTCGGCGGCTTTGACGAAGATATCTGCGCTGAGGTCATTTATCTCGTGTGCGTGCGCGTAGTCCGCCATTGACAAAAGGCCTCGGCTTGGCCCAAATGCCGCCAACCAGGGAGGATCGCTATCCAGTAGTGTCTCCAGCACAGCTCTCGGAGCTCGACGGCCGTGTGCGAGGTGGGCTGCCAGCAATGCCGCACTCTCTCGCATTTCTTCGGCCGCGCCCCTAAGTCTGTCAGCGACCTGTGGTGGCAGCCTGCTGAGGTTGTCTTCAAACTGTTCGTAGGCGGTATCGGCGAAGCGATCGGCCGCGGCCTCCCATGCCGCGCCTATCGGTGTACACCCTCACGTGATGGTCCCCGTACAACCTCATATGTAGGTGCTCGGCGAGTCCTGTCGTAACTCGCCCACGACAAGGGCCACCCTTCGAATCGTCTACCGCCAAAGTTGACGAACC
>NZ_JABFAQ010000002.1:289240-597474 GCF_017168275.1 Rhodococcus sp. KRD175 | reverse complement strand
GTCAGAGGTGTATAAGAGACAGCCTGGGGGAGGTTCGAGACAACCGGCATCGAGGACTCGGATGCCGTCGTCACGGGTGCAGGACTGGTCGGAGCGGTGACCGATGTGGACGGCGATGTCTCGATCGGCTCGTCGCCTGTTCCGGTTGCCATCCAGGCAATTGCCGACGCGACGGCGACGAACAGTGCGGCCGCAGCCAGAAAGACAAGACCGCGACGCCGTGAACCCTCCGTTTGCCGAGGGGCCGAATCCTGTTCGGCGACAAACGTTGTCGCATTCGCGGCGGGCAGGACCGCAGTGGCCGGCGGTGGTGGCGGTTCGCTGGAAAGACTGTGTAAGGCGTCGGCCACGGTGTCCGCCGTCGGCCTGTTTTCGGGATGTCTGGCCGTCATCGTCGTCAGCAGTGAATGCCACTGGGGCCCGAGTTGCTCGGGTACCTCGGGATCGCGGTGCAAGCGCGCCACGGCTGCGGCTACCGCGCTGCCGTCGAACACCATTGCGCCGGTAAGACATTCGATGAGAACCAATCCGAGGCTGTAGATATCGGTTGCAGGCCCCGCAGAGGTGCCCGTCGCCTGTTCCGGGCTGAGATAGTGAGCGGTGCCGACGGTGGTGCCGTGCTCGGTGAGGCGGTCGGCGTCGACGATGCGAGCGATACCGAAATCGGTGAGCTTCACGCAGTGTCCCGTGCTCGACGCCGGCTCTCGGGCGACCAGGATGTTGGCCGGTTTGATGTCGCGGTGGATCACGCCGCGGTGGTGGATGTAGGCAAGGGCTCGAGCAATCTCGTGTCCCATCCGGGCGACGACATCGCCCGGTAGTGCGCGGCCTGCGCGGTAGCCGTTCAGAGTGGGGCCGTCGACGAACTCCATCACGAGAAAAGGCACTCGGATGCCGCCGGTGTCGGGGGCGGTACCCGCGTCGTACAACGTCACCAGGCCAGGATGCGACAGCGACGCGAGCGTCCTGATCTCGGCATCGATCCGTGCATCGGTATGTGCGGGTTCACCCTGACGGAATATCTTCACGGCAACGGGCCTACCGAGGACGTCGTCGTCGGCTCGAACGACATCTGCCATTCCGCCGCGCCCCACGACGTTGCCCAGACGATATCTGCCCGCGAACAGGTGATCGTCGGAGTTCGCACCCACCATTGTTCACCGCCGATTCGAAGTCTTCCGAGAACCCTATAGCCCGTCGGCGAGGGAAGAAGGCGCGGCCGGCGACCATCGGGCATGATGGTTCCCCGGGTGGGGACCGTCGAGATGTACCGAGGGAGGTCCGCCTGTGCATCGTGACGCCTCGCACGCGCAATTTTCGCCGATGACGATCGATATCACGTCGACCTACCAGCCGATCGTCGCGTTGGACGGCCGAGCTGTCGTGGGTTACGAAGCCCTGGTGCGGACCTGCGGCGACGCGCAAGCGATCTCGCCGCCGCAGCTGCTGCGCGAGGCGGCCGATCGAGGCGAGTCGGCCGAGTTCGACTGGCGGTGCAGACTCAGCGCCCTGAGCGGGGCCGTCGAAGCCGGTTTCCCCGAAGGACTCGCGTTGTTCGTCAACGCGGAACCCACAGCCCTGGACGCGCCACCTCCGAGAGAGTGCCTGCCATTGGTGGCCGAGGCATCTCGGTTGTCGATCATCGTCGAGATCACCGAGCGAGATCTGATGGGTGACCCCTCCGGGCTGCTGCGTGCGGTAGAGCATGCCCGCGACCTGGGATGGCGGGTCGCGCTCGACGATGTGGGTGCAGACTCGTCGAGTCTGGCACTGATTCCGCTGCTCCGGCCCGACGTGATCAAGCTGGATATGTCTCTCGTGCAGGGCCGTTCGAGCTATGCCACGGCGTCCGTGGTGTCCGCGGTCGCCGCAGAGGCCGAACGCAGCGGTGCGCTGGTGCTCGCCGAGGGAATCGAAACGGAGCGGCACGAAGCGACCGCGCACGACATGGGTGCGGTTCTCGGCCAGGGCTACCTGTACGGCGCCCCGACTCGTCTACCCACCTTCGGAGCCACCGGCGGTACGGCCAACACACTCGAGTTGGAGCCGGCAATAACCGTCCGGGCCCCTGTTGCCGTGACGCCGTACGGTCTGGTCCATCGATTCGGAACCCGTCGGCGCGCTGACGCACGGCTTCTCGACGACATCGAGAACGGTCTGCTTCGCAGTGTCTACGGCACCGGTGCGTCGACCGTCGTATTGGCGACGACGAACGCGTCGGCCGGGACGACCGCCGAGCGTGTCGCGTTGTTCGACGACCTCGCTGTGCGCACGTCTCTCGTGGCCGTCTTCGACTCGCGGCCGATGCCGGGTGAACATCGGTTTCGGACCGTTGCGGTCGGCGAGGACGAACCACTGGCGTCGGAGCGCTCGATTGTCATCGTGGCACCGATGTCTAGCGTTGCTCTCATCGCGGTGGAGAGCGGAACTGCCCACGACGGAAGCGTGTTGTACGACTACTGCCTGACCTACGACCGACACATGGTCCTCGATGCGGCGACGCTTCTGCTCCGCCGATTGCCCGCTCGGACCCGTGTATGAGCCACTACAAGTCAAGAATATGTAAATATTTGCCCGTTTTTCGATAAAGACCGTGACGTGTGCCCGGGATGATGTTGACTCGACGTCATGAGTTTTCACCGTCTCGCCATCGACTATTCGGCCGCGGACGGAGGCACGATCAGTTCTATCGAGACAGCGATCAACAATGCTTTCGATCCGATCTCCGCCGCTGTCTCCAGCTTCGTGTTCTTCACCGTGAACATCGGTGGTGCCGCAGTTCCACTGATCGTTCTGTGGCTGATTCTGGGTGCCGTCGTCTTCACCGTCACGTTCAAGTTCATTCAGTTCCGCGGTATCAAGCGATCTTTGATCCTGGTGAGCGGCAAAGAAGACGAAGCCGATGCACCAGGAGAAGTCAGCCACTTCCGGGCTCTCACGGCCGCAGTGTCCGGAACCGTGGGACTGGGGAACATTGCAGGTGTGGCGGTCGCAGTCACGCTGGGTGGACCAGGGGCGACCTTGTGGATGATCCTCGCCGGACTGCTGGGAATGGCCTCGAAGTTCGTCGAGTGCACCCTAGGCGTGAAATATCGGGATATCAACGAGGACGGCACCGTCTCGGGCGGGCCGATGAAGTACCTCACCAAGGGACTCGCCGAGCGAGGTCTTGCAAAGGTCGGGAAGGTGATGGCTGCCTTCTACGCCGTCATCATCACGTTCTTCGCCATCAGTGGCGGCAACATGTTTCAGGCCAATCAGACGTACGCGCAGGTCCGCTCGGTTACCGGTGGCGACGAAGGCTTCCTCGGTTCGGACGGTGCGAAGGCAGTGTTCGGACTCGTGATCGCACTCATCATCGGCCTGGTCATCATCGGCGGCATGAAGTCCATTTCGGCCGTCACCGCAAAACTCGTTCCTTCCATGGCGTTGGTCTATGTCGTCGCGTGCGGCGTCGTCATCGCCGTGAACTTCCGGTCCGTTCCGACGGCGTTCGGTGCCATCTTCGACGGCGCGTTCTCACCCGAGGGCGTGGCAGGCGGAGTACTCGGAGTGATGATCATCGGGTTCCAGCGCGCGGCCTTCTCCAACGAGGCCGGGTTGGGATCGGCTTCCATTGCTCACTCGGCCGTCAAGACCAGACATCCGGTCACCGAAGGATTCGTGGCAATGCTCGAGCCCTTCATCGACACTGTGGTCATCTGCACGGCAACGGCCCTGACCATCGTGATCGCCAATACTGTGTCCTGGCAGGACCAGCGCGCCATAGTTGCCGAAACCGGTGAGTTGCCGGCGGGCGGCGTCACGCTCACCTCCGACGCCTTCGAGACCGTCCTGCCGTGGTTCCCGTACGTACTCACTCTCGCTGTGGCACTGTTCGCGTTGTCCACGGCGATCACCTGGGCGTACTACGGACTACAGGCCTGGACATCGTTGTTCGGTCGCAGCCGGTTGTCGCGCAATTTCTTCAACCTCATGTTCTGCACCTTCACCGTCATCGGCACCGTCCTGTCGCTCGGCTCGGTGCTCGACTTCGCCGACGCCACGCTGTTCCTTCTGGCGTTGGTCAACATCTCGGGCCTCTACTTGCTGCTGCCGGTCGTCAAACGGGAACTGTCCGACTACATGGCAGTGCGTCGGGGCGAATCGAAGGCAGTCGACGCCGAGCTGTGACAGTGTCGGTCGACCGACCAACTGCTTCCGAACAGGAGAGCGTTCACCACGGCACCCCAGCCCGGAGTGGTCGGTACACTGACGCGCAGTCGGCAGGAGGTGAGGGCATGAAGACGGATTTCAAGAAGACCCTCGACTCGTATTCGGCACGGCGCAACGTGTTTCGAGTTCTGACCGTGCCACCGACGAAATACTTGATGATCGACGGCCACGGGGATCCGAACACCGCACCGGAATATGCCGATGCTGTATCCACCCTGTTCCCCGTTGCGTATCGGCTGAAATTCACCAGTAAGAACGACCTGGAGCGCGACTACGTCGTCCCACCGCTCGAAGCCTTGTGGTGGGCGCCGGACATGGCGGCCTTCACCACGCGCCGGGACAAGTCGAACTGGCTCTGGACTGTGATGATCATGGTGCCTGACTGGATCGACCACACGATGTTCGAGCACGCCGTACGGGTCGACGCATCCGAGAACCGTTCGGACCGACGTGACGGAATGCGCCTCGACACCCTCGACGAGGGCCTGTGCGTGCAAACTCTGCACACCGGTTCCTACGACGACGAGGCCGCCGTGCTCGACGAGATGCACCACCGCTACATCCCGCAGGCCGGGCTGACGATGACCGGCCGTCATCACGAGATCTACCTCAGTGACCCACGACGGGTCGAACCGGCGAAGCTGCGCACCATTCTTCGGCAACCGGTGCGGTACTCGGCGGACGAGGCCTCGCTCTGACACGATGACCGGCATGACCAATGCGGTGCGTCCGGCGTCGTTCACCGTCGGCACCCTCACGTTGCTCGGGGCCCTGTACTTCGCTCAGGGGCTGCCTTTCGGCTTCTTCACGCAGGCCCTGCCCGTCGTCCTTCGAGAGTCGGGCTTCTCGTTGGTGAAAATCAGTGCAACCGGGGTGTTGTTTCTGCCGTGGGCGCTGAAATTTCTGTGGGCACCGTACGTCGATCGTTACGGGTCGAGGCGGCGGTGGCTTCTGTCCTTACAGGTGTCCGCCGCGCTGGTGGCGCTCGCACTGTCTTTTCTCGATTTGTCGTCGACGTTGCGCTGGCTGTTCGTCGGAATCTTTGTCATCAACGCGCTGTCGGCCACCCAGGACATCGCAACGGATGGGATAGCGGTTCGCACGTTGACGGTGGCGCAACGCGGCCTGGGTAACGGTCTGCAAGTGGGCGCGTACCGGGTAGGTATGGTGTGCGGCGGGGGAGTGCTGTTGTGGCTGTTCACCTTTGCGGGATGGCAGGTGCTCTTCGTTGCGATGGCATTGCTGATCCTGTTGGCGACGGCCCCGGTCTGGTTCATGAACAGGCAACTGGCCGCGGCAGACGTGGACACCGACCGGCAGCCCGAGTCCGAGGGCCCGGCGCGACTCTCTGTGGCCTGGTGGTCCCGATTGCGCAGGCCTGGCATGGTCGCGTTCATCCTTCTCATCGTCGGCTTCAAATTCGGAAACTCGATGGGCTCGGCGCTGGTCGGCCCGTTCCTTTCGGACAACGGACTGACCTTGACTCAGATCGCCCTGGTCGAGGGCGGCCTGTCGTCGGTGGCAGCACTCGGAGGTGCTGCGCTCGGCGCGTGGTTGTCCTTTCGCTTCGGACGTCGTCAGGCTCTGCTGGTCGGCGGAATCGCCCAAACTCTCAGTCTTGCGTTGTATGTAGTGGCATCGTTCGGCATCGGCGGGTTTCCGCTCCTGGTCGCGGCCAACGTCACCGAACACGTGCTGGGCGGCGCTGCAACCGTTGCCGTTTTCGCACTGATGATGGACGCATCGGAAAAACGTTATGCAGGAAGCGATTACACACTGATGGCCTGCGCAATCGTCTTTGCGCAGGGTGCGTCCGGACTTACGGCGGGCGTGATCGGCGACGTGTTCGGTTACACCGCGTTGTTCGGTTCCGCACTGGTGCTGTCCGCGGTCGGTTGCGCGGTGCTGATCGTGGCGCTCGACAGGGGCTGGGGGCCCGTCGGGCTGCACGAGGTCATCTCAGTCGAATCTCGCAGCCACTGAAGGCGCCCACTGCTCCTCCGTCGCTCAGCTTTCGGCGACCGAGCCGGAGATGTTCACCATCCACTGCACACCGAACTTGTCGGTGAGCATGCCGAATGTGTCACCCCACGGTGCTGCGTCGAGACCCATAGTGAATTGTGCGTCGACGGCCAGCGCGTTCCAGTAGCCCGTCAATTCCTCGTGCTCGGTACCGAAGAGCGAGACGCTCATCGTGTTTCCGGGTGTGTGTTCCATCGACGACGGGGTGTCGGCCCCCATCAGTGTGAATCCGCTGGGAGTTGTCAACTGGCCGTGCATGATCAGGTTCTTCTCGGATGGATCGTCGGTGGCCTGGCCCTCGCCGAACGTGGTCAGCGTGAGCTCTCCACCGAAGACCGTCCTGTAGAACTCCATAGCGGTGCGCGCATTGTCACGGAACGACAGGTACGGACTGAGTGTGGGCATGGCGGGACTCCTTCTCGAATCGAACGACCGGTGCGGGCTGCATCGGCTTCATCCGTCGAAAAAGTAGACACGAAGCTGGGGGAGAACTCACCGCCCAGGCTCGGATGGGCTCGCCTCGGCCTCGGCGAGAATGGCGCGGAGGGCAGCCACATGGCGGCGGTAGGCGGTTTTACCCTCCCTAGTCAGCGACAGCCACATCCGCCGCGAGTCGGTGCGTGATCTCTGCTGATCCACGTAGCCGGCGTCGACCAGGGCCGCCACCTGCTTGCTCAGCGCCGATGCGCTCAATCCACTGTGTTCCTTCACGACGGCGAGCTCGAGCGTCGTACCTGCCGCCAGCAGCGCGCAGATCCGCAGCCGGTTCGCCGGATGAATGATCGGATCCAGATCGTCCGTCATCGGTGTGTGCTCCGGTAGTGAGCGATCGAACCGAACGAGTAGGTCGCCGTCGCTGCTGTAGCGAGGAGCACCAGCGTCCAGCTCGGCAGGGATGGCTGCGCGAATGCCAGTGCCACCACCACGAAAGCAACGGACAGTGCGACCGACGCCAGAAATCCACGGCTGGTAGGCAGCGCCCACGGTGTGCCCATTCGGAACCCGGTGATCACGTTCGTTGCCACAATGGCCGCGGCCAGAATCAGCAGGGCGACAGTGCGGTGGGAGTCGGTGAGCAGTGGCGTGAGTGCCAACGCCCCGATGAGCACTGCGTTGACGGCGTACAACCAGACCGGCCACGGAGTGTCGCGCACGGCGCGTTGCACGCGGTCGATGTCGTCGAGAGTCGTTCGAGCTTCGGACGAGGTGGGCTTATCGATGCTTTCCATATCGGAAACCATATTGGATAGTTTCCGATATGGCAACGAATTGTGTGATCAGTTCTCGAGATCGGTATCGGTCGGCCGCGGCACCTCGGCCTCCCAGCGGGCCCGTCGCTCGTCCGGGGATTGTTCCCACCACGGCGTACCTCGTTCTCCCAGGGCGACTTTGGCGGCCTGAACGCCCGCGCGAGACTCTGTGGCACCGGAGGTGCGTTTGACGTCTCTGCGCCACGCCATGAGGATCGAGCGCAATTCGGCGTTGCGATCCTCGGGAATGTCGGGATCGGTCGCGCGCCACCGTCGACCTTTGATGACGACATAGTGACCGTCTTCGGTGCGTTCCACTTGCTCGGCCATGAGACCACCTTGCCACCCGACACTGCCTGTCGTCGGTTCGACGCGTGGTTTACGATTCCGGCACCTGTTCCGCTTCTGCCTCACACCGAACCGAGGATTGCCATGCGCACCGTGATCGTGACCGCGTTCGTTTCGCTCGACGGCGTCATGGAGGGGCCGGGTGGGGAAGTCGGCTACCGCAACGCGGGGTGGACGTTCAAGGACATCGAGTTCGATCCAGCGGCGTACGAGATCAAGGGCCGCGAGCAGGACGAGGCCACGGCCATGCTGCTGGGGCGTACCTCCTACGAGGCGTTCGCTCCCGTGTGGCCCACGATGGACGATTTCGCCGGATACAACTCGATGCCCAGATACGTGGTGTCGACGACATTGGAGCGCAGCGACGACCGTTGGCCGGCAACCATTCTGCGCAGCATCGACGACGTCGCCGAACTCCGGGAGACCGAAGGCGGGCCGATCTCGGTGCACGGTAGCGCGACGCTGGGTCGTAGCCTCGCCGATGCCGGTCTCGTCGACCGCTACCACCTGTTGGTCTTCCCGATGCTGCTCGGCGCGGGCAAGCGGCTGTTCAGCTCCAGCGACAAGGCCACGATTCACCTGGATCTGGTGGAGCACGAGGTGTACGGCAACGGCATCCAGAAGCAGGTGTTCGACGTCCGTCGATGACCGTAACCGTCGATGACCCGGATTCGTCGACAGCGCGCGATTCAGATGTCGTCGCTCTTCAGGGTGCGCCGCCGAACGGCTACGAGGTGAAGCTCCGGTCGGGACGCCGCCATCCGCTCGACCCGGTCGAGGATGTCGGTCACGTGGTCGAGGTCGCCGGCTACCACCGACGCTCCGATTTCGGCCCGTCTGTGCAGGTCGCGATGGTCGGTTTCGGCGACCGACACCGCGAATTTTCGATGCAGCTCCGAGATCACGGGCCGAATCACCGAGCGCTTCTCCTTCAGGGAGTGCACGTCGCCCAACAAAAAATCCAGTTCTATCCATCCGATCCACATAGGCTTACGACTGTACCGCGGTAGTGGGCGGGGCTACCCGGTGCGAGCCGAAGGGCCCGCACCAGGTAGCGGTCAGCTCTTGGCCACCAGGCCGAGTGCTACCAGATCGGCCAGATACTTCTCGATCAGTTCTCGCCCCAGGTGTGGGATATCGCCGACAGCCGACGCGAATTCGTCTGCCGGCAGGATTGCTCCCGACGACGGGTGCTGGGGATGCGCGTAGGAGTGGATCAGCGGCAACAACGAGTGTGACCGTTGTTTCTCCGGTAGTTCCTGAACTGCCGCGCTGAACCTTTCGAACCAGTCGTCGTAATCGTCGACGATCTCGATGGTGCAGCCCGCGTCACGTAACCAATCGACGAACGTATCCAACGATATGTCGTCGTCGTGGGGGTTCAAGATGTCGAAGGTTCGGTAGCCTGCCACGTCGTCGCCCGCGATCGAGGTGATGGCCGCTGCACTGAAGTCCGCAGGCAATCCGTCGTAGTGAGCCAGTGGCCTGCCCTGCTCGTCGGTGGGCGCTCCGGTGTCGGTGGCATAGAAGCTTCTCGGTGCCAGCCCGGTTGCGACCACCGACAGGATCAGGCGCGTGAATACGTCGGGCACGTTCAGCTGACCGGACCATCTGCTGTGGGCGAGGATCATGTCGGACCGGAAGACCGAAACGGGCAGCGAGTACTCGTCGAAAGCGTTGCGCAACAACACTTCGCCCGCCCACTTGGAGTTTCCGTAACCGTTGGCGTACGACTCGTCGACTGCTCGTTGCGGACTGTCCACCCGAATGTCACCGTTCTCGTGGAAGTCGTCGACACCGACGGCAACCGCGACCGTCGACAGGTAGGTCACCGGCTTGATGTGGTCGGTCAAGGCCAACCGGATCACCTCGGCCGTTCCGACGACGTTCGGTCCGAAGAGGTGCTCGTACGGCAGCGCGTGATTGACCAGTGCTGCCGGGTGCACGACGCGGTCCACGCGGCGGGAAAGTTCTTCCCAGACAACGTCGGTCAACCCGAACCGGGGAGTGCCCAGATCGCCTGCAATCACGTCGAGTGCGGCGTCGGCCAACGCGCGGTATCGATCGGACAACGTCGCGTCCCCGCTGTCGAAGGCGGCGTCGAGCCGAGCGCGGGCATCGGCATCGGAGCGTCCGCGCACCAGGCAGATGACTCTTCCGCCGGCGGCTGCCATCTTCTCGAGCCATTCGAGGCACAGAAACCTGCCCAGGTAGCCGTTCGCTCCCGTCAGCAGCACGGTGTTCGTTACCGGCCGAGGGCCTGGAATTCGATGAGCGGCATCGAGCAGTGAGGCGTCCAGAAATGCCGACAGTGGCAGATCCGATGCGTGCGCGACGGAAGCGTCGCGTCCGTGAACCGACGCGAATGTCGCTGTGTCGGAATCGTTGTCGATCGCGGACGTGATGTAGTCGGCAAGAGCCGCCAAGTCCATGGCGGGTCCGGTGATCACCCCGACCGGGACGTCGACGCCGTAGATGTCGCGCAGCAATGTGGAAAACGTCAACGCCGACAACGAGTCACCACCGAGATCGGTGAAGTGGGCATCGGGCCGGATGTCTGCGCCCGAACAGCCGAGTAGAGCCTGGGCGGCGTCCCCGACCGTGACGAGCACGGGTGCCTGGGCACCGGAACGCCGGAGCTCACGCAGTCGATCGGTCTGCCCCGATTCGAGTTCTGCGTAGCGACGCTCGAGTTCGTCGCCGTACCGCTCGACGAGTTTGGGACGCAATTGCTTTCCGGCACCCGACAGCAAACCGTTGTCCTGAGTGAAGGGCTCGCGTTCGAGCACGACCTCGCGAGGTATCTCGTACGAATTCAGCGACTCCGTGCGAGCGATCCGCTGTAGCGACTCCATGATCGCGCCCGCAGTCGAGTTCGCGTGGGCAGGAACGACGATCGCCAACAGATACGACCGCTGGCTGTTGCCGTACAGGAAGATCTGGTCCACCAGCTCGCTCGTACCGAACACCGCTTCCAGGCGCGCCAACGCGACGAATTCGCCCTGGGCCAACTTCAGCACGTTCTTGCGACGATCCACGTATGCGAGCCGGTCCGGTTCCAGCTCGGCCACGACATCGCCGGTGCGGTAGAACCCGTCCGAATCGAAGACGTCTGCGGTCACATCGGGCCGCTTGTAGTAGCCGGGGATGATCGACGTCGTCTTGAGTAGGAGCTCACCACGTGGATGGGGAGTGTCGGTGGAGAAATAGCCGAGTTCGGGCACGTCGTCCAACTTGTATTCGAGAACCGGTGGCCGCGCGACAATCCCGTCGAGAAGTACCATTCCGGCTTCGGTCGAGCCGTAATTGTCGCGAACCCGAACGTCGAGCAAGTCGGTCACGAAATCCTTGACCTCGGCGGCGATGGGTGCGGTGCCCACCATTGCAGCCAGGATTCGTCCACCGAACTGCTCGGACCGCACGCGCTCGAGCACGCCTCGCGAAATCTGCTCGTGTTCGCCCGCATCGGTACCGTCGACCGCACGATCGATTTCGGCGAGCACGGTGTGGCGAATCATCTCGCACACCCGCGGAATCAACAACGCCAGCGTGGGGCGCGCCAGAGCGAAGTCCTCGAACAACGTGGACAGGTCGCTGGAGCCGGCGAAATGAACCGTGCCGCCCGCCGCCAGAGTCGAGAAAACGAGCCCGCGGCCCGCAAGGTGGCTCATCGGTAGGTAGTCGAGAGTGATGACGGGAAAAGCCGGCTCGTCGACACCCTCGGACGAGGCACCCGTCCGATGCCAGGCCCCGGTCCACGCACCGGACACGATCTGCTCGGTATGCATCGCCCCTTTCGGAGTACCGGTGCTGCCGGAGGTGTAGATCAGTGCGGCGAGGCGCTCGGGATCCTCGACGTCGAACAACGGCACCTGGGGGAGTCGGGAACCCTCGTCCACCAGTTCGGTGAGCGGTCGAACAGCAATGCCGGACCCGTGGACACCCTCGCGCGCGGACGTCAGCGCGCGGGTGTCGGCATCGATTCGGTCGTCGTAGTCGAGTACGACCACTGTGCGGATCGACCGGCAGTGACCGGCGACCTCCATCGCGACGGCGAGGTTGTCCACGTCGGAGGCCAGGACCACCGGCTCGACCTCGTCGACGATGGCCCTCAGTTGACCCGCGGTGGCTCCGGCCTGAAGTGGAACTGCGACTGCGCCAACACGGATTGTGGCCAGTTCGGTGATCACGTAGTCGATGCCGGCGAAACCGAGCGTGGCCACGAAGTCGCCCGCAGCGATGCCGCCGTCGTCGTGACCGAGGGCGGACGCCAAGGCTCCCGCGTCGGCCCAGGCCTGCCCGTAGGTCACCGTGTCGAATCGGGGGAGCAAGCGAGCGGTAGTGCTGCCGTCGGTGTCCTCGATCGTGCGCGCGCGGCGTCCCAGGGCGGGGCGGTCGGCGTACCTGGTCATGATCTCGGCAACCACGCGAGCGAGGTTGGGTGCCAGTTCACGAGCCGCGTCGGCAACCGACCGATCCGGCTCGGCAGCCCGGAACTCCGGATCGCTGTCGTGAAGATGCTGGAAACGGTCTCGTTGGCGGATGTCTCGATCGTGTTCGCTGTCGACGGCCACTGTGCTTTTCATGGCAATTGTTCGGGTCATGCTTCGCTCCCCTCCACGATGCACCGGACGACGCCGGATCATCGTGCTCGTACGTCGAATATCGTTATCAAAGGTAAGTATATGCCCGTGGCCGAGTAGGTAATCGTAACGCTGCTCATAGTCCAATTGGCCGGAAATGTCTGTGTTTCAACCTTTCTCGCGTACTGCTATGCCGGGCAACCGTCGTGTATCCGGGCGGCGTAGGTACTCGATGTGGACGACCGAACTCGACTTGTATGGTGAGTTGCACGTCACGTGCGACGCGGTTGCCGCTCCCTCGTAGAGCTCACGCCGTCGGCTCACGCGTCACCCCTCTCGATCGGAGCAGCGAAATGTCGGACGTTCTCTCACGCCGCGACCTGGATTTTCTGTTGTACGAATGGCTCGATGTGGTTGCGTTGACGGAGCGGCCACGTTTTGCGGAACACTCGCGCGAAACGTTCGATGCGGTACTGGACCTGAGCGCAGACATCGCCCACAAGCATTTCGCCCCGCACAACAAGAAGGCCGATGCACACGAGCCCACCATGAACAGGGATGGTGCGGTGGAGCTGATCCCCGAGGTGAAGGCCGCTCTCGACGTGTACCGCGACGCGGGGTTGATCGCCGGGCAGTTCGACGAATCGATCGGCGGTATGCAGTTGCCCGCCACCGTCTCTCGTGCTGCGATGGCGTTCTTCCAGGCTGCAAATGCTGGAACGTCCTCGTATCCGTTCCTGACGATGGCCAACGCCAATCTGATCGCCACCTACGGCACTCCGGAGCAGGTGCGCGACTACGTGCGGCCCATGATCGACGGGCGTTGGTTCGGCACCATGTGCTTGTCCGAACCGCAGGCCGGGTCGTCGCTGGCGGACATCACCACGAAGGCTGTGCCGCAGGACGACGGCAGCTACCGGCTCACCGGAACCAAGATGTGGATCTCCGGTGGAGATCACGAACTGACCGAGAACATCGTGCACCTGGTTCTGGCGAAGACGCCGGGTGGACCTCCCGGCGTCAAAGGGATCTCGCTGTTCATCGTTCCCAAGTTCCTGCCGAACGGTGAGGGCGGCATCGCCGAACGTAACGACATCGTGCTGACCGGGCTCAATCACAAGATGGGCAACCGCGGTACCACCAACACCCTGCTCGCGTTCGGCGACGGAACCCATTCTCCCGGTGGGAAAGCCGGGGCAGTCGGCTATCTCGTCGCGGAGGAGAACCGTGGTCTGTCGTACATGTTCCACATGATGAACGAGGCCCGGATCGGCGTCGGATTCCTGGCGATCGCACTCGGCTACGTCGGCTACCTGAAGTCCGTCGAGTACGCGAAGACGCGCACCCAGGGACGGCCACTGGGAGCCAAGGATCCGGCCGCGCCTCCGGTCGCATTGATCGAGCACGCCGACGTGCGCCGAATGTTGTTGGCGCAGAAGTCGTATGTCGAGGGGGCATTGGCCCTCGGGCTCTACTGCTCGCGTTTGGTGGACCACCAGGATTCGGCATCGGACGCCGCCGACGCAGCTCGATCGACACTGTTGCTCGACGTACTGACACCGATCGCCAAGAGTTGGCCCTCGCAGTGGTGTCTCGAGGCCAACAGTCTTGCCATTCAGGTGCACGGGGGTTACGGCTACACCCGCGACTACGACGTGGAACAGCACTACCGCGACAACCGGCTCAACCCCATTCACGAAGGTACACACGGCATTCAGGGCTTGGACCTACTCGGCCGCAAGGTCGTCATGCAGAACGGTGCCGGGTTGGCGCTGCTCTCCGAGCGAATCGCCGAGACCGTGACGCGAGCATCGACTCACGGGGGAGCGGCCGAGCAGTACGGCACCGAGCTGAACAACAGGTTCTCGAGGATCGTCGAGGTCACCGCCGCAGTCTGGGGTACCGGTGACGCCGCCGTGGCGTTGGCGAATTCCACGGCCTACCTCGAGGCAATGGGCCACACGGTCATCGCGTGGATGTGGCTCGAGCAGCTGCTTGCCGTGGGAGACCGAATCGGAGACTTCTACGACGGAAAGCGCTCTGCTGCACGGTACTTCTTCGTCTACGAGCTACCGAAGGTCGATGCACAGCTCGATCTGCTGGCGCTTCTCGATCGAACGACCCTCGATATGTCACCCGCCTGGTTCTGAGCACGAGACACCCGATACAAGGAGATTTCAGAACATGTCGATCTTGGACAAATTCCGCCTCGACGGCCGCGTCGTCATCGTCACGGGCGCATCGTCCGGTTTGGGAGTGTCTTTCGCGAAAGCGGCGGCCGAGGCCGGAGCCGACGTGGTGCTGGCCGCCCGTCGCGTCGACAAGTTGGCACAGACTGCCGCACTGATCGACAGCGTCGGTGGGCGTTCGCTGAGCGTGGCAACCGATGTGGTCGATCCCGACCAGTGCACGGCCATGGTCGAGGCCGCCGTCGCCGAGTTCGGCAAGGTGGACGTGCTGATCAACAACGCCGGCGTCGGCACGGCGTACCCCGCCACCCGCGAGACTCCCGAGCAGTTCCGCTCTGTCATCGACATCAACCTGAACGGCTCCTACTGGGCCGCTCAGGCGTGTGGACGGGTGATGCAGCCCGGAAGCTCGATCGTGAACATATCCAGCATTCTGGGGCTCACCACCGCCGGTCTGCCTCAGGCTGCCTACAGTGCCAGCAAGGCGGCCATCGTCGGTCTCACTCGTGACCTCGCGCAACAGTGGGGCGCTCGAAAAGGCATCCGCGTCAACGCTATTGCGCCTGGTTTCTTCGAGAGCGAGATGACCGATTCCTACCAGCCGGGATACCTCGAGGTATTGGCTCCCCGAATGATCCTCGGACGCAAGGGCGACCCCGAAGAACTGGCCGCCACCGCGGTCTGGCTCGCCTCCGACGCGGGCGGATACGTGACGGGCCAGACCATCGCAGTGGACGGCGGCGTGACCATCACCTGATGGTCGGGGTCACCATCACTCGATGGCGGTGACTGCGATGCCTTCGCGCACGAGCCTGCGACCGACCACGACAGCATCGTCGGTGTCGAGGCCGGGCAGAGAATCCAACCGGCACGGCGATCCTTCGAGCAACAATTCGAGGGCATCGGCGCACTGAGGCGGCATCGACACGGTTTTGTCGCGCAGCACGACAGCCGCGGACTCGGGGGTTCGCACCACTCGCGCGATCACCCCGGCCCTGAGCCGAATCGAGTCCTGACCTCGCAGCGCGCCCATCTGGGCAACACTGCGAACGGGGCGCACCGGTTCGGGTCGAACCAGCTCGTCGTACCGACTCGCAACACGCTCGGTGATCCGATGCAGCGCCTCGGGATCTCGATCCAACTCGTCGAGAGCTCGGCGCATGTCGCCGAGCACGCGGCGTACGTGGGGGAGAACGGACTCGGAGTCGGTCGGGTCCCATCCGGCCGGCAACGGTGCGCGCAGTCCCTCGACGTCCTGAAGAGCACCGAGGGTGTGATGGGCGATGTCGTAATCGTTGAACGACGCGACGCCTATCGTCAGATGCACCGTCGTCTCGCCCAGGGCCTGCGCCGAATGGATCCAGCCGCGCGGGAGATACAGAACGTCACCGGGCTCGAGCACGATGTCCAACTCCGGGGAGTCGTCGGCGTGACGTTCCACTGCTGCTCGTCGGTCCGACCACGGCTGATTGTTCAGTGGATGGCGATGCACCGGCGAGTGAATTGTCCACCGCTTGCTACCGGCGATCTGCACGACGAACACGTCGTGAACATCGTAATGCGGCGAAAAGCCCTGGGACGCAGCCGGAGTGACGTAGGAATTGACCTGTACCGGGTGGCCGAGCTCGCGAACGAGCTCGCCGGTGAAAGCAATCAAGGGCGGCCACAGGCGATGCAGGCCCTGCAGCACCAGAGTGTTGCCGGCCGCGAAGGCCGACAGAACCGCCGCGGAATCGACCTGGTCGGTGATCTCGGCGCCGAACCCTCCGGACCCCGTGAACTTGTTCTTCTCCAGCAGGCGGCCGTCCTTGGCCATCCGCACGAACGGGGTGCGTACGCCGCGCTCGGCGATCAACTCGTCGACCGCGTCGACCGTCATCAGATCCTCGAACGATCCGGACAGTTCGGCAGATCGGGTGAACTTGGGTGCTGTGCCCCAGTGACGCTCCGCGAAAGTGGCGGCGTCGATTCCGGTGAGACGACGAAGCGCGGACCGGTTGCCCGGTCCGCGCTCGTCGTTCGACTCGATGATCAAGCGGAACCGTCCGCACCGCCGTCGTGTCCGCCGGGGTTGGATCCGCCGTCGGCCGGGCCTTCTCCACCCGCTGGGCCGTCGGCTCCGCCGTCGTGTCCGTCAGGATTCGATCCGCCGTCAGCGGGTCCTTCGCCTGCTCCGGCCGGGCCGTCTGCTCCGCCGTCGTGTCCGCCGGGATTGGATCCGCCGTCAGCGGGTCCTTCGCCTGCAGATCCGCCTGAGGTGGTGATGTCGTCGTCGTTGATGCTCATCGAGGTCCTTCCGTTGATGGAGGTTCGTGCTCTCGCGCAGCGCGGGAACATCGGGGGTATTGACGCAATCTCTGTGATTCAAACAGCGACGGCACCGGGAAATATCACTCCTGATCGTCGGCGATCTCCGGGGCGTTCTCCCGTGTCGCCATCCCACCGCCGCCTCCGCCGTCCACCGGTCCGGGGCGGCCGCCCTTGGGGGAATCCGCCGTGTCGTGTTCGGTCGAGGTGCCGCCGTTTGTGTTGTCCTTGTCGTCCTGTCCCATGGTTCGACACTAGACCGGCCGTCCGGCCGTGGGAGCATGGAACGATGGATCGATCCCCTGCGCAGCACGTGGTGCTGCTCGACGACGAAGGCCGCGCCGTCGGCACCCAGGACAAGACCACGGTGCACACCGAACAGACCCCGCTGCACCTGGCGTTCTCCAGCTACGTGGTGCGTGAGGACGGTGCCGTGTTGCTCACGCGACGGGCGTCGAGCAAGACGACATGGCCCGGCGTGTTGACGAACAGTTGTTGTGGACATCCAGCACCCGGCGAGGACCTGGAGTCGGCAGTGCTCCGGCGCATCGGCGAAGAGCTGGGTCTGCAGGCACGGTCCGCGGAACTGGTGCTGCCGCATTTTAGGTACCGCGCTGTGATGGACAACGGGATAGTCGAGAACGAGATCTGCCCCGTCTACCGAGTGACGGTCGGCGACGACGCGACACTCGACCCGGATCCTGACGAGGTCGACGAAACGCGGTGGGTGTCCTGGGCCGAATTCTCGGCCGACGTGCTCGCAGACCGAATCGATGTATCGCCCTGGTGTCGAACACAAGTGGAGCAACTCGCCGGGTTGGCCGAGCACGCACTGGCCTGGCCCGCGTCCGCCGACGAACTCCTTCCTCCGGCAGCGCGTCTCGCGGATTCCCCATGACGGCAACCGAATCGGTGGGTACTCATGGCGGGTAGCGACGAATCGAGCGACTGCCTCGGCCGCGACTCGATGGAGCGTGCACTCGGCCACTTCGAGTTTCGGACAGCCGATGCCGACGGTCTGCGCCACGCAGCTGTTGCTCTGGCGGTCGGCGGGGAGCGCGGAGACCGTCGCCTGCTGTTGACCAGACGGCCGAGCCGATTGCGCGCTCACCCGGGTCAGTACGCGCTACCTGGTGGCGGAGTCGATCCGGGCGAAACCCCGGCACAGGCCTGCCTGCGTGAACTCCAGGAAGAGTTGGGCATTCGTACCGACCCGGGTGAGGTACTCGGGCGCCTCGACGATTACGTCACCCGTTCGGGTTACGTCATCACACCGTTCGTGGTGTGGGTGGGCGAGTACTCGTCGTCGCTGCAGCCCAGTGCCGACGAGGTGGCCGAAGTGTTCGAGGTGACCGAGGCCGAACTCGATGTCGATGCGGAATTCGTCACGATCCCCGAGTCGCCCCGACCCGTGATTCGGTGGCCGTTCCGAACCGGTGCCATCCATGCTCCCACGGGTGCGATAGTGCACCAGTTTCGTGAAGTGGTCCTTCGCGGTCGACACACCCGGGTCGCGGACTTCGAGCAGCCGGTGTTCGCGTGGCGCTAACGTGGCCTCGAACCGCCGGTGCGCTCGCGCCGGCTGCCACGACGCCCGAGGCGACAGGAGGTGAGCGGTGACGGACAAGAGCGAACTCGAGGTAACGGATCGGATCGCAACTGTTCCCAACCTGCTCAGTGCCGTGCGACTCGCCGGCGTTCCGCTGTTCTTGTTTCTTCTTCTCGGCCCCCAGGCAGACGGCTGGGCGCTGGTCATTCTGCTCGTCAGCGGCGGCACCGACTGGCTCGACGGAAAACTCGCGCGTTTGCTCGGGCAGTCGTCGCGGCTGGGGGCGATTCTCGACCCGCTCGTCGATCGCTTGTACGTCGTCAGCACGCTGGTCGCATTCGTGGTGCGCGGCATCATCCCGTGGTGGGTCGCTGCCATCCTGATCGGGCGAGACGCGGTTCTCGGCCTGACCATGTTCGTCTACCGACGTCGCTCCCTCCCGCCTCCGGACGTGATCTATCTCGGGAAGGCAGCCACGTTCGTGGTCATGATCGCGCTGCCGGTGCTGTTGGTCTCCGTGGGCACCGGTTCCGTGGCCGACGCCGCTGGGCCGCTCGGTTACGCGCTCCTGATCTGGGGGACGGTGCTGTACACGTGGACCGGTGCGTTGTACCTCGGCAAGGCAGTGGCCGTCGCGCGAGCGATCGCGCCCACCTCCGCACCGGGCAGGTGACGGTGCAGCCACCAGCACGACCGAAGAGGAACCCGACTCCGTCACTGCTCACATCGCTGTTGACGGATCACCTCGATCCGGGTTACGCAGCCGCCGCCGTCGAACGGTCGGCGCACCACGTGCGTAACCCGAGGGTGCCGCCTGTCCTCTGGCTGATCACCGGTGCCGTCGCTGTCGGAGTGGTCTTCGGGGTCGCGATGTCACAGCTGGCCTCGGATGCGGCGGATATCGACCGGGCCAGCGCCGACGCCTCTGCTGCAGTGCGTGCTGCCCAGGAGCGTGAGGCCGAACTGGACGTCACGAGGGATGAACTCGCAGCGCAAGTATCGACCGAGCGTGATCGCGCGCTCCAGTCCGATGCTGCCGGGAGCGAGCTTCTGGACCGTCTCGATGCGGTCGAGTCGGCTGCCGGTATCGACTCGGTGACCGGTCCCGGCTTGTCGGTCGTCGTGACAGAACCTGCCGCAGGCGGTGCATCCAACAGATCGGTCCGTACCGGGTCCGGCGCAACCGTTCTCGACCGCGACATCGCTGCCGTCGTCAACTCTTTGTGGGCCAGCGGCGCCGAAGCGGTATCCGTCGACGGCAATCGAGTCGGGCCGAACGTGACGATCAGACAGGCAGGCGGCGCGATGCTGCTCGACAATCGCCCGATCACCTCGCCCTACGACATCGATGCGATCGGTCCACCGCAGCGCATTCAGGTGCAGTTCGCCGTCAGCGATGCATACCTGCGCATGAGCACGGTCGCTCAGCTCTACGGTGTCGGTTTCTCGGTACGGCCTGCCACCGATCTCGAGTTCGGGCCGGCCGTCGCCAGGGAGTCGTTCGAGGCGAAGGAGGTGGCCCCACGATGACGGCGAGTGACGTCCCGGACGTCGAGCCATCCGACTCCGGCAGCCCCGGTCCCGAGGTGCCCGGCGGCACCGAGCCCGCCGCGACCGGCCGCGCCGGATTCGCGCTCGCAGCATTGGTCGCGCTCGTCGTCGGAGTCGTGATCGGTCTCGTCGCCGGGCCTCGGGTTCCTGCAGTCGTCGCCCCATACCTGCCGATCGCCGTCGTGGCCGCTATCGATGCAGTGTTCGGCGGCGTGCGCGCCTTTCTCGACGGCATTTTCGACGCCAAGGTGTTCGTCGTGTCGTTCGTCTTCAACGTCCTCGTCGCGGCGCTCATCGTGTGGCTCGGCGATCAGCTCGGAGTCGGAACGCAACTGTCCACCGCCATCGTCGTCGTGCTCGGAATACGTATCTTCGGCAACGCCGCTGCGTTGCGCCGACGGCTTTTCGGTGCCTGACCGATGAACGCAGGCCCCGGACGGCACGGTCGGCGCACCCGACGTGGACAGCGCACGTGGTTCGGCATTCTCGCTCTCGTGTTGATGTGTGCCCTCGGAATCGGAATCGCGACACAGGTGCGCGAAACGAGCACGTCGGGCAATCTGGAGAATTCGCGGCCCGAGGACCTGTTGGTGGTGTTGGACTCACTGACGCGACGCGAGGCGTCGATCCGCGACGAGATCAGCGCGCTTCAGGGCACGCTCGCCACCCTCCGGCAGTCCGGTTCAGGGTCGGACGCCGCGGTGGCGGAAGCCCAGGAAAGATTGTCCGCGTTGTCCATTCAGATCGGCACCGTGGCGGCCCGAGGACCCGGCGCCACGTTGACGATCGACGACACCGACGCCGGCGTCGGAGCAGAGGTTCTGCTCGACGCGTTGCAGGAGCTGCGGGCCGCCGGTGCCGAGGCGTTGCAGATCAACGGTGGTGGGGTCGCCGTCCGCATCGGTGTGGATTCGTGGATGGCCGGACCGGCCGGCCGAGTCGTGGTGGACGGCCGAGAACTACGCGCTCCCTACACCTTCACTGCCATCGGAGATCCGGCGACTCTGGAAGCTGCACTGAACATTCCGGGAGGGGTGATCGACACGGTCGCCCGCAACGGGGCGAGCTCGCGAGTCGAGCGATCGGACCAGGTCACGGTCTCCGCCTTGCGGGATCCGCGCCCACGTCAATACGCTCAGCCCGGAAACTGATCGCCCGCTCGCCCCGGGCACGATGGAAGGGAATGCCGCGTTGAGCGACATCGACACACCAGCTGATCTGCTTTACACCCCCGAGCACGAGTGGGTGCAGCGGACGGGGCCTGCGACGGTTCGAATCGGTATCACCGACTACGCCCAGACTCAGTTGGGCGACGTCGTGTTCGTTCAGCTTCCGGCGATCGGTGACAGCGTCACCGCGGGCGAGTCTCTCGGTGAAGTGGAATCGACCAAGAGCGTGTCCGACGTGTTCAGTCCTCTCACGGCCAAAGTCGTTGCCGTGAACGAAGATCTGGATTCCGAACCCGAGAAGGTGAACTCCGGACCGTACACCGGCGGGTGGCTGATCGAGCTCGAGGTCGCATCCTCGGAGGCATTGGACGCGGCGCTGGCACCGATGCTCGATGCCGCCGGATATGCTCTCATCACAGCTGAGTGACGAAGGGCCGTACACACCGGCCAACCGACCACAGGTCCTCGGCGCGCAGGGTACGGTCGACACCGAGCGAACAGCCTGTCGGGGCGAAGGTCGCGCATGGTGAGTGGTCCGCCACGCACCGAGGAACCGAAACGCACCACCGAACGCCAGCAGAACCAGAAGTGAAGACCATGTACTGCGTTACCCGAGGTGATCGTTGCCCGGGTCAACGGACTGAGAAGGAGTAACGGTGAGCCAGAACGACAACGACAGCAACTACGGGGAGTCGCCGGCCGAGACCACCTCGGTCTTCCGCGCCGATTTCCTCCAGGAGCTGGACAACTCCGCTACCGCCCAGAGCACCGAAGCTCCGGTATCGGGTGTCGAGGGCTTGCCTGTCGGAGCTGCCCTGCTCGTCGTCAAGCGTGGTCCCAACGCCGGATCCCGATTCCTGCTCGACCAGCCGACCACGTCGGCCGGTCGTCACCCCGACAGCGACATCTTCCTCGACGACGTCACCGTGAGCCGTCGACATGCAGAGTTCCGCCAGGACGAGGACGACTTCCAGGTCGTCGACGTGGGCAGCCTCAACGGCACCTACGTCAACCGTGAGCCGGTCGACTCCGCCGTGCTCGCCAACGGTGACGAGGTGCAGATCGGCAAGTTCCGTCTGGTCTTCCTCACCGGGCCGCGTGGCGGCAATGGATCTGCAGTCGGCGAGTCGTCTGCGGGTGCAGGAAGCCAGTGACCGCCGTCGGGCAGCAGTCCAGCGGGGGGATGTCGATTGGCTCCGTCCTCGATCGACTCCGGCCCGACTTTCCCGACGTGACTATCTCGAAGATCAGATTCCTCGAAGCCGAGGGTCTGATCTCTCCGGAGCGCACTCCGTCGGGCTATCGGCGTTTCTCGATCGCGGACTGCGAACGGCTGCGGTTCGTGCTCACCGCTCAGCGTGATCAGTACCTGCCGCTGAAGGTGATCAAGGAACAACTCGAAGCGATCGACCACGGCGTTGCAACCGTCGAGAGAGCAGACGCCTCGGTCAAGCGCCCACGGTCGTTGACGATCGCGGCCGGTGAAGTCTCGCCGGAGGAGTTCCTGCCCGATCGCGAGGTCCGCATCAGCAAGGCAGATCTACTGGCTCAGGCCGGCATCGACGACGCCTTCCTGACCGAGTTGCTGCGCAGCGGTCTGATCACTCCCGGGCAGGCCGGGTTCTACGACGACGGTGCCGTCACGCTCGCTCGTACCGCGCACGCGATGTTGCAGTTCGGGCTCGAGGTTCGTCACCTCCGTGCGTTCAAGCTCGCGGCGGACCGCGAAGCGGGTCTCGTCGCTCAGATCGCCGGGCCGGTCGCCAAGGGGCGCGATGCCGGTGCACGTGATCGTGCCGAAGAGATGATCCGGGAATTGGCAGCTCTGTCGTTGACCTTGCATACGTGTCTGGTCAAAGCAGCGGTGCGTGGTGCGCTCGACCGGTGAGGTTCGCTCGCGCCGGTTCGGATTCCAATAGACTCGGTTCTGGTGAGCTGGACCAGCGACGACCAGCGAAGATTTCTCGAGGTGTGAGGTGGACACGATGAGTGAAATGCGTGTGGTCGGTATTCGTGTCGAACAGCCGCAGAACCAGCCCGTGTTGCTGCTGCGTGAATCCGACGGAGATAGGTACCTCCCGATTTGGATCGGCCAAACCGAAGCTGCCGCAATAGCTTTGGAGCAGCAAGGTGTGCAGCCGGCTCGGCCGCTGACGCACGATCTGGTGAAGAACCTGATCTCTGCGTTGGGGCACGAGCTCAAGGAGGTGCGCATCGTGGACCTCCAGGAAGGCACCTTCTACGCCGATCTCGTATTCGACAAGGACATCCGCGTGTCGGCGAGGCCGTCGGATTCGGTTGCCATCGCGCTCCGTGCCGGAGTCCCGATCTATGCGGAGGAGCCTGTGCTCGCCGAGGCCGGCCTGCTGATGCCGGACGAGCGGGAGGACGAGGTGGAGAAGTTCAAGGAATTCCTCGAATCGGTGTCGCCGGACGACTTCAAGGCCACCGACGGGTAACGGAATAGTCTCAACCTCAACTTTAGGTTCAGGTTTACGGCGCGTTGCGTTGAATCTGGTCGATCGCCCCCATAACGTTCGTGCCAGTGAAGTTCATCGCCGGCGCAGTCCGGACCGACGCAGTTCACGCCTCTTCGGTTGCCGCCGAGGCGTAGTCTGGCCCTGGTACACGGTATGACTTCACGCGAGTACACCGAGGCGTTCAGGCGCGCTTCGGACGGATCCCAGTACTGACTGGATCCGAACGCAGTGAGACATCCGAGAGGGAGCAGTCAGTGGGAGATCAGCCGCAGCAGCATCACGGCAGTCGAGAATCCGACGCCGCAAGCCGGACAGAGGACGCGTCCGCAGCCGATGCTCGGGTCGAGACCCCCGACGAGGCGTCGAATCGCCCTGTCGCACAGTCGCAGGACATTCAACCCGGCCTGTTCCCCGACGATTCGGTGCCCGACGAACTCGTCGGATACCGCGTACCCAGCGCGTGCCAGATTGCCGGCATCACCTATCGGCAACTCGACTACTGGGCTCGTACGGGCCTGGTCGTACCGTCCATCCGAGGCGCAGCAGGTTCGGGCAGCCAGCGGCTGTACTCGTTCAAGGACATGCTGGTCCTCAAGATCGTCAAGCGCCTACTCGACACCGGAATCTCGTTGCAGAACATCCGCGTCGCGGTGGATCACCTGCGCCAGCGTGGCGTGGGCGACCTCGCCAACATCACCCTGTTCTCCGACGGCACCACCGTCTACGAGTGCACGTCGGCCGAGGAAGTAGTCGACCTGCTGCAGGGCGGGCAGGGCGTCTTCGGTATCGCCGTCAACGGCGCGATGCGCGAGCTCACCGGCACCATCGCCGACTTCCCGGCCGAGCGAGCAGACGGCGGAGAGAGCCAGCCGAGCCCCGAAGACGAACTGGCGTCCCGCCGCAAGAATCGCGCGAGTCGTAAGACCGGCTAGACTTCTCACCGTCGCGCCTGCGCGGGAGAGTTCCGAGGCATCCAGTCTCGGACGCCGAAGGAGCAATACCTCCCCGTCAATCTCTCAGGCACACGGACCGTGTGGGCTTCGACAACTCTGGAAAGTGGTGGGAGCACCCACCCGCCCAAGGGGAAAGGTGCCGGTGCGCGCACGTCAGCGCGCCGTGTTCTACCGAATCTCTCAGGCGCACGCGTCAGCGAGCACACGACAGAGGGGGAGGAGCGGTCGGCGCGTATGCCCCGGCCGTCCGACGCCTTGTCTTGGGACCCCTGGGAGTAGACCGTGACCGACCGAATGACTTCGACCGCATCGGCTTTCGTCGACAGACACATCGGCCCCGACACCACCGAACTGGCCCGCATTCTCGACGCAATCGGTGTCGACAGCCTCGACGAGCTGGCCCGCAAGGCTGTTCCCGAGTCCATTCTCGATACCGTCGTCGACGGGGTTCCCGATGGCCTGGCGACATTGCCGCCTGCTCTGAGCGAGCACGATGCGCTGGCCGCGCTGGCCGATCTCGCCGGCCGCAACACGGTGGCCACCTCGATGATCGGCCTGGGCTACTACGACACCCTGACGCCTCCGGTGCTCACGCGCGGCATCCTGGAGAATCCGGCCTGGTACACCGCCTACACCCCTTATCAGCCCGAGATCAGTCAAGGCCGACTCGAGGCACTGCTCAATTTCCAGACGATGGTGTCGGACCTGACCGGTATGGATGTCGCGAATGCCTCCATGCTCGACGAGTCCACTGCCGCAGCCGAATCCATGACGCTCATGCGTCGCGCCAACCGAGGCTCGAAGTCACCCCGCCTCGTCGTCGATTCGGATATTTTCCCGCAGACCAAAGCCGTGCTCGCTACGCGCGCCGAACCGCTCGGGATCGAGCTGGTGTACGCCGACCTCGCCGACGGCCTGCCCGAAGGCGACTTCTTCGGAGTGCTGGCGCAGCTGCCGGGAGCATCAGGCCGTCTGGTGGACCACACCGCCACGATCGAGGCAGCACACGAGCGCGGTGCGCTGGTTGCAGTCGGGGTCGATCTGCTGGCCGCCACCCTGGTGACCGCGCCCGGCGAAATCGGTGCCGACGTCTGCTTCGGAACCACCCAGCGCTTCGGGGTTCCGATGGGGTACGGCGGTCCGCATGCCGGTTATCTCGCAGTGCGCTCCGGTCACTCGCGCCAGCTGCCAGGGCGGTTGGTGGGAGTGTCCGTCGATGCAGACGGACATCGGGCCTACCGCTTGGCCCTGCAGACGCGCGAGCAGCACATTCGCCGTGAGAAGGCGACCTCCAACATCTGCACCGCCCAGGTGCTGTTGGCCATCGTGGCCGCGATGTACGCCAGCTACCACGGCGCGGATGGGCTGCGCGCGATCGCACGTCGCGTCAACACCCGTGCTCGAACCGTCGCAGCAGGGTTGCAGGCTGCGGGCATCGACGTGGTGCATGCCGAGTTCTTCGATACCGTGCTCGCCGCGGTCCCCGGCGCGGCCCACACCGTCGTCGATGCCGCCAAACAACGCGGTATCAACCTCCGACCGGTCGACGACGATCACGTCGCGATCGCCTGTGACGAGGCAACCACGGAGGCTCACATCGTCGATGTGCTCGCTGCATTCGGTGCCGAGCCCGCCGGCCCGGGAGCCGAGTCCGTCCCGGCCGATTGTGCCCGCACGTCCGAGTACCTGACGCATCCCGCCTTCACGCGCTACCGCACCGAGACAGCCATGCTGCGCTACCTTCGCGCGCTGTCGGACAAGGACATCGCCCTCGACCGCAGCATGATCCCGCTGGGATCGTGCACGATGAAGTTGAACGCGACCGCTGAAATGGAGTCGATCACCTGGCCTCAGTTCGCGCGCCAACACCCGTTCGCGCCGTCGACCGACGTCCCCGGACTACTCCGGGTGATCGCCGACCTCGAACAATGGCTCGTCGACATCACCGGCTACGACGCGGTCAGCCTGCAGCCCAATGCAGGAAGCCAGGGCGAGTACGCGGGACTACTTGCGATCCGCCGATACCACCAGGCCAACGGCGACACCGGTCGCACGGTCTGCTTGATCCCGTCGAGCGCACACGGCACCAACGCCGCCTCCGCGGTGATGGTCGGGATGCGCGTCGTCGTGGTTGCGTGCCGACCGAACGGAGACGTCGACGTCGACGACCTGCGGGCCAAGATCGCCGAGCACGCCGACACCCTCGCCGCCATCATGATCACCTACCCCTCCACCCACGGTGTGTACGAGCACGAGATATCCGATATCTGCGCCGCGGTGCACGACGCGGGTGGACAGGTGTACGTCGACGGTGCCAACCTCAACGCTCTGGTCGGGTTGGCTCGGCCGGGTCGTTTCGGCGGAGACGTCAGTCACCTGAACCTGCACAAGACCTTCTGCATCCCGCACGGCGGTGGCGGTCCCGGCGTCGGACCCATCGGCGTCCGTTCGCATCTGCAGCCGTACCTGCCCGGCCACCCGCTGGCACCGCAACTGGGCGACGGTCCGACCGTTGCGGGCGCACCGTACGGAAGCGCGTCGATCCTGACGATCACGTGGGCATACATCGCGATGATGGGCGCGGAGGGGCTGCGCCGGGCGACCTTGACCGCCATCGCGTCGGCCAACTACATCGCGCGCCGCCTCGACGAGTACTTCCCCGTGCTCTACACCGGCGACAACGGCATGGTGGCGCACGAGTGCATCCTCGATCTGCGAGGTCTGACGAAGGACACCGGCGTCACCGTCGACGACGTGGCGAAGAGACTGGCGGACTACGGCTTCCACGCGCCGACGATGAGCTTCCCGGTGCCGGGGACCCTGATGGTCGAGCCGACCGAGAGCGAGAATCTGGAGGAGATCGACGCATTCTGCGACGCGATGATCTCCATCCGCAGGGAAATCGACCGCGTCGGCTCCGGCGAGTGGACCGTAGAGGACAACCCGTTGCGCGGCGCTCCGCACACGGCGCAATGCCTCGTCGCCGACTGGAACCACCCGTACTCGCGGGAACTCGCGGCGTACCCCGCAGGCTACGACCGACCGAAGGTGTGGCCCGCGGTCCGGCGGATCGACGGCGCGCACGGCGACCGCAACCTGGTGTGTTCCTGCCCGCCGATCGAGGCGTTCGCCTGACCTGCTGTTCGCCCGATGGACGGGCAGATGGTCAGCCCCGCGTGAGTTCGAGCATCGCGATCTCGGGCGGGGCTGCCACGCGCACCGGCGGACCCCACGCGCCTGCACCGCGGGTGGTGTAGAGCGTGGTGTCACCGATCGTGTCCAGCCCCTCGACACTGGGCTGCTGGAGCGGCACCAGATAGCGGATCGGCCAGATCTGCCCGCCGTGAGTGTGTCCGGACACCTGCATGTCCACGCCCAGCTCGGAGGCCTCCACAGCCTGCTTGGGCTGATGAGCCATCAACAGCACGAAGCGATCCGGGTCGATGCCGTCGAGCGCAGCGCCGAGATTCGGTTCGTACGGTTCCGGGGCAGTGGCGTCGTTGATGCCGGCGATATCGATGGCAACGCCATCACGGGTGATCGTCGTGCGCTCGTTGCGCAACACGTCGATGTCGAGGGTCGACCAGAAGTCGAGCCACTCTCCGCCGTCGCCCGCGTAGAACTCGTGGTTGCCGCTGACAGCGAAGACCCCGAGAGGGGCTTCGAGGTCGCGCAGCGGCTCGAGGTCTTCTCCGACCAACTCCACTGTCCCGTCGATGAGATCGCCGTCGAGCAGCACGACATCAGGCTGCTGCGCGTTGACCGAATCCACGACCGTGCGCACGAAGCCCGCACCGCGAGACGGTCCGGCGTGAATATCGGACACCAATGCCACTCGCAGACCGTCGAATTCGGCCGGCAACCGGTCGAGCGCAACCTGGGTGCGTGTGACACGAGGCGAGGCGGCTTCGACGAGGCCGTACCCCACTGCGACGACGCTGACGAGAGCCACGACGACGGAGCCGACCCGCGATATGCGCAGCCGAACAGCAGTCGAATCACGATGCGACAGCGCGAACATCACCCGCACGACGGTGCAGATAAGAGCAACGAGGACCGTGCCGAGGAACAGATACAACACCACCGCCAACCAGGTCAGGCCGAGGAAAGCCGGGCCACGGGCCCAGGACGGATCGAACTCGACGCCGCTGCCGAAGCCGACCACCGCGCACAACCACAGAAGTATCAGCAACAGATCTGCAGGGCGTCCGACACGTGCCGGTGCCCTCGTTACGGAGAGAAACCGCCAGTGCAGGAAGAGCGTGACGAGGAGTAGGAAGACGCCGACAAAAAGTACACGAGACATGTTCTAGTACAGCAACTTTCCGAGTCGATCGAGGAGGTCTGGGGAATCCGATGTCGGGACCGTGTCCACGGTGCCGCCGGTGCGAGCTGCGATGTCGGTGAACACGGGGGCAGGGCTGCCGTCGCCGATGCGCACGACGTTCACCGCGACCGGCCGCGCCGGATCGGACGCCGATGTCAGTTCGGTGAGTAGCTCGTCCGCCGACAAGGGTGAGTCGTCCGGGCCGTCCGTGATCAGCACGACCGAATTGACGCGGCCGGGGACGTAACCGGCCACGGCGTCGAGATACGCGACGAGGACGGACGCGTACGTGAACGAGCCGGTTGCCGGCGTCAACGCCTCAGCGGTCGCATCGAGGGCGGAGCGCCTCGGAGTGGTCCCGACGGGAACTGTCATCGGTCCGGTCGGGACATCCACCCGGAAGGGCAGCGAGTTGTTCAGGTCTTCGCTGAAACTCCACAGACCGAGTTCGGTGGCGTCGGGGACTCGTCGGAACTGCTCGCTCAGTGCGCGAACAGTGTTCTGCAGCCGCGTCGCACCGCCTTCGGTGGTGCGCATCGACTCGGACACGTCGAGTAGAACAGTGGCACGGCGGGGCAGAACCGGATTGCGAAGCACAGCGAGCAGAGCGTCGGCAACCGGCCCCGATGGTGGGGCGACGATGCCCGCGTCCTGGGGCTCGTCCACGCTGAATCCCGCGTCCAGGAGTGTCTGCGTACCGTCGGGCTGACGAACGAAATCCACGAATGCCGCGGCTGCTCGGGTGGAGGTCTCGTCACCGGAGAGCACGACCGCCGGATGATCGGCGACAGGCGTTGCACCCTGTGGGCGAACGGCGGTCAGCGTCGAGGAATCGGTCGACGCGAGTTGCTGTTCGGTGACCGGGACCGCGTGGACGGCGGCGTCGGGGCCTGCAGCATTCTCGAGCGCCGCGAGGGCGTCGTACGTGGTGGAGGCCAAGGTTGCGGCAGCGCCGGTATCGGTCACCGCCAACTCCGACATCGCCGACACCAGTTGCGTCGAGGAGGCCTCCTCGACGGTGAGTGTGGTGGTCGGGTCACCGCGTACGCCTGCCGCGATGGCCGTGACCGCAAGAGTGCTCGCGCCGGTGTCGGAGCCGGACGGCACGGCGAGTCGAAGCCCACCCCACTCGGGGAGTCCGAGAGCCTGCGGGTCGCGTTGCAGTCGTATCAGATCTGCCCAGCTAGAGCCTGCAGCGACGACGGCGTCGGCCACCGCGCCCGGTGCAGCGAGGACGATCGGACTCGATGCGACGGGCCGCGGCGTACCGTCGATGGCTCCACGGTCTACGACGGCCTCGACGTCTGCCGAGGACTGGGGTATCCACAGACCTGGACGAGCGCCGAGCGCACCGACATCCCAGTTGTCGGCGCCGGAGTTCAGTGCCGCCCGCACCGCATCGGACGCGATGGCTCGAACCTCTACTGTTACACAGTGATCGCGAATTACCGGGGCGGTCGCGTCGAATCGTGTTGCCAGCTGTTCGATCGCGGCGGAGATGTCGGGGTCGGCCGCCACGGTGAGGACGGCCGGTCCCTCCACGCAGGTGTCGGCTGCCTCGATCCCCTGATCCGAAATTCGATCACGCAGCGCAAACCATCCGAACACGGCTGCCACCAGGACCGCGATCGTCAGTACGACGATCACGGGCCCGGCGGCTATGGAACGTCCGCGCCCTGAGTTCCGGTGTTCACCCACGTGGTCGACAAGTCCGTCAGGCGTTGACGGCCTTGTACTCCCGTCGGCGACGATGCAGGATCGGCTCGGTGTACCCGTTGGGCTGGCTCGTGCCCTGGAAGATCAGATCACTCGCAGCCTGGAAGGCGATGTTGGTGTCGAAATCGGGTGCCAACGGCTTGTACGTCGGATCGGACGCGTTCTGCCGGTCGACCACCGGTGCCATTCGCTTCAGCGATTCGCGCACCTGCTCCTCGGTGACAATGCCGTGCCGCAACCAGTTCGCGATGAACTGGCTCGAAATGCGCAGCGTCGCACGGTCTTCCATGAGAGCGATGTCGTTGATGTCGGGCACCTTGGAGCATCCGACACCGTGGTCGATCCAGCGCACGACATAACCGAGGATGGACTGCGAATTGTTGTCGAGTTCGTTCTGCTTCTCCTCGTCGGTCCAGTCGGTGGACGGCGCGAGAGGGATCTCGAGGATCTCGTCGACGGTGGCGCGCTTGGCTTTCGCGATCTCGTGCTGACGGGCGAACACGTCGACCTTGTGATAGTGCAAGGCGTGCAGGGTCGCTGCGGTGGGGGAGGGAACCCACGCAGTGTTCGCGCCGGCCTTGGGGTGGCCGATCTTCTGCTCGAGCATGTCGTGCATCAGATCGGGCATGGCCCACATGCCCTTGCCGATCTGCGCCTTGCCCTGCAAGCCGGCCGCCAGCCCGGTGTCGACATTGAAGTCCTCGTAGGCGGCAATCCACTTCTCGCCCTTCATCGCTCCCTTGCGAACGACGGGCCCTGCCTCCATCGAGGTGTGAATCTCGTCGCCGGTGCGGTCGAGGAAGCCGGTGTTGATGAACACGACCCGCTCGGACGCGGCCTGGATGCAGGCCTTGAGGTTGACCGTCGTGCGGCGCTCCTCGTCCATGATGCCGACCTTGAGCGTGTTGGTGGGCAGGCCGAGGACCTGCTCGACGCGGCCGAACAGTTCGGCGGTGAAGGCGACCTCGTCCGGTCCGTGCATCTTCGGCTTGACGATGTAGAGCGAGCCCGTACGCGAGTTCGAGAGCACGTTGTCCGGAGTCAACGAGTGCAGACCGGCGAGCGAGGTGAACAGTGCATCGAGAATGCCCTCGGGAACCTCGTTGCCCTCGGCGTCGAGGATCGCGTCGGAGGTCATCAGGTGGCCGACGTTGCGGACGAACAGCAGCGAACGACCGTGCAGCGTCAGCTCGGAACCGTCGACCGAGGTGTAGGTGCGGTCCCTGTTCATCGCGCGAGTGAACGTCTTACCGCCCTTGGAGACCTCCTCGGTGAGATCGCCCTTCATCAGACCGAGCCAGTTGCGGTAGCCCAGAACCTTGTCGTCGGCATCGACTGCGGCGACCGAATCCTCGAAGTCCATGATCGTGGTGACAGCCGACTCGAGGAGCACGTCCTTGACGCCCGCTCCGTCGGTCTTGCCGATCGGGCTCTCGGGGTCGATCTGGATCTCGAAGTGCAAACCGTTGTGCACGAACAAGATTGCCGTCGGCGCATCGGGTGTGCCCTGGTAGCCCAACAGCTGGGACGGATCCTTCAGGCCGACGGTGCTGCCGTCGGCCAACGTCACCGTCAGCGACGCGGCGTCGACGACGTATCCGGTGGTCCCGACGTGCGAGCCGGAGCTCAGCGGCAATGCCTCGTCCAGGAAGTCACGCGCGAACGCGATGACCTTGTCTCCGCGGACCTTGTTGTAGCTCGTGCCTTTCTCGGCTCCGTCGGTCTCGGGAATGGCGTCCGTTCCGTAGAGGGCGTCGTAGAGCGAGCCCCATCGTGCGTTGGAGGCATTGATCGCAAAGCGTGCATTGAGCACAGGAACCACCAGCTGCGGCCCGGCCGTGGTGGTGATCTCGGTGTCCACGCCGGAGGTGGTGATCTGGAAGTCGGCAGGCTCGTCGAGCAGGTAGCCGATCTCTGTCAGGAAGGTCTTGTACGCTGCGCGGTCGTAATCGGCACCGGCATGTTCGCCGTGCCACGCGTCGACCTTGCCCTGGATCTCGTCACGGACGGCAAGCAACGCTTTGTTCTTGGGAGCGAGATCGGCGATCACCGACGCGGCACCGGCCCAGAAGGCCTCCGAATCTACGTCGGTACCCGGCAGCGCCTCCTTCTCGACGAAATCGAATAGGACCTTGGCGACCTGAAGTCCACCAGCCTGCACACGATCGGTCATGAATTCCTCACTCTTTCCGGTCACGGACACCGGTGACGGTGTCCCCACGACAACGCTGTCGATGTTACTCGGCGGTAGGTCCGACGCCGAACCCGCCGCCGGTGAGCAGCTTTCGACACCGATCCACCAGTGCCGAGCGTAGGGGAGCGGCCTTTTCCGACAGCTCTCCCTGCGCGCGAACGTACTCTGCCCGTCCAACCGCAGTTTCGATTCGGATGGGATCGAGATGGTACTCGCTCAGATCGTACGGACTTGCGCGCATATCGATCGTTCGCGCCTCCAACGCCAACTCGAAACAGTCGGTCACGAACTCCGAGTCGATCAACGGACCCAATTTGTAGCACCACTTGTACAGATCCATCGACGCGTGGATGCAACCGGGCTGCTCGGACCCCAGGCGCGACTCGGGGGACAACGCGAGGGCGTTACGCGGTACCGCGTCCTCGGTGAAGAAGCGGTAGGCGTCGTAGTGAGTGCACCGCAACGTCATCGAGTCCACCACGGCGTCGGTTCCCTCGTGACCGAGTCGCAACGGGACCTGGCTGTGCCGGACTGCCGAGTCGCCGCCGCGGTAGACCATCGCCCATTCGTGCAGACCGAAGCAGCCGAGCAGGGGCGGTCGCTCCCGCGTCGCCGACAGCAGACCCAGAACGAACTCGATGCTGGGCCGGCGTCGCTCGAGCAGATCCGACCGCACCCGGAATCCTGGACCGTCCGCAGTCTCGACCTGCTCGTACGAGGCGAACTCGGCGAAGTCACGCGCCCGATCGCCCGTCAGAACCGTGCCGTGGCCGGGATTCCATCGGCGCAACTGACCCGGGCGGTGGCTGTAGTAGGTGAACAAGAAATCCACCACCGGATGCACATTGCCGTGTCCGCGATCGACCAGATAGCTGCCGACGAGACTCTCCACCCGCGCCGAGTGCGCGTCTCGCCGGGCAGTCCACTCCGCCTCGGTCAGCGTTGCCGATTCGCCCATTCAGACGTTCCGCGGGGTACCGGTAGGTGCGGACTGACCCGGTCGGGGACCGGCGACACGGTGAGTCCCGTCTCGAACCGTGCCCACGAACTCCTCCACCAGATCCTCCAGCGCGACGATGCCGACCGTGGCACCGGTCGCATCGTGCACGGCACCGAGGTGGCTGCTGGCGCGCCGCAGCTTCGTCAGCGCGTCGTCGAGCACGGTGTCTATGGACACCACGGGCAGGGCCCTGACATCGCTGCGGGGAATGACGGTCTCCGGGCCGGCGGAGTCGTCGGCCATGTCGTCGAGCACGTCCTTCAGGTGCAGATAGCCCACCAGGGAACCGCTCGCATCACGCACCGGGTACCGAGAGAACCCGGTTTCGATGACTGCGCGTTCCACCGAACCGAGGGTCGGACCGAGAGTGTGGTCCGGCCCGGACAGCTCGATACTCCGAACCTGATGCGAGGGAATCAGAACCTCGGCCACGGTTCGGCCCGAGGTCTCGAGAGCCTGGCGCAATCTGCGGTGTTCCTCGGCGTCGATCAGTCCCTCCGAGCGCGATTCGCCGATCATCTGCGACAGCTCCACCGCCGAGACGGACGAACTCAGTTCGTCCTTGGGCTCGATGCGAAGCATGCGCAGCGTCAGGTTGGCGCACAGGTTGTAGAACGAGATCAGGGGCAACGCCACCTTGATGAACATCAGGTGGATGGGCACGAGCACCATGGCGGTGCTCTCCGGGCCGGCGATGGCGATGTTCTTCGGGACCATCTCGCCGACGAGAATGTGCAGAACCACGACGAGCGTCAGCGCGATGGCGAAGGCGATCGGGTGCAGGAACGAGCCGGGGATGCCGACCAGCTCCAGGGGCACCTCGATCAAGTGCGCGACCGCGGGCTCGGCGACGCGGCCGAGCAGAATCGAGCAGATCGTGATGCCGAGTTGTGCCGCGGCGAGCATCTGCGACAGATTTTGACCGGCCTCGATGACGCTCTGCGCGCGCTTCTTGCCCTGCGCCAGCAATGCTTCGAGACGATCACGGCGAGCTGAGATCAGTGCGAACTCGGCACCGACGAAGAAGGCGTTTCCGGCCAGCAGCAGAACTGCCAGACCTACCCCGAGAAAGTCACCCATCGACCTCACCGTCCGATCGCAGACGCGCCACTGCTTCGGCGTCGACCGGCAGGATCAGCACACGATCGATACGGCGGCCGTCCATGCGGATCACGCGCGCCATCCACCCGCCGTCGCCGTCGGGGACGTCCTCCGTCGCCGGGGACGGTAGAAGCACCGCGTCTCCCTCTGATGGAATCCGGCCGAGTTGCATCAGTACCAGGCCCCCGATGGTTTCGTATTCGCCTTCCGGGGCCGAATAGCCCGTCGCCGACGCAACCTCGTCGATGCGAAGCAGCCCCGCGCAGTCCCAGCCGTCGCCCGAACGAGCGACGTCCAGTTCCGGCTCGTCGTGTTCGTCGCGCACGTCGCCGACGATCTCCTCGATCAGATCTTCCATCGTCACCATGCCTGCGGTGCCGCCGTACTCGTCCACCACGAGGGCCACCTGCATTCCGTCGGCTCGCACGCGTTCCATCACAGCGTCGCCGTCCAGGCTCGACGGAACGACCGGAACGTCGCGCGCCAGGGACTCGACAGTGGTGGACCGGCGGTCCGCTCCGGCCACCGTGAACGCATGCTTGATGTGTACGACACCGACGGTGTCGTCCAGGTCGCCGTCGACCACCGGGAACCGAGAGAAGCCCGTTCGCGCAGCGGTTTCGATCAGGTCGGCGACGGTCGCGTCGGTGGCGAGAGTCTCGATCTTGACCCGCGGAGTCATCAGTTCCTCGGCGGTGCGGTCGCCGAACTGCAACGACCGGTCGACCAGACGTGCGGTGTTCTCGTCGATCGAGCCCTGCTGGGCCGACGTTCGGACCAGTGAACCGAGCTCCTGCGGTGATCTTGCCGAACGCAGTTCCTCGGCCGGTTCGATGCCGAGCCGTCGCACGAGCCAGTTGGCCGAGCCGTTGAGTCCGTTGATCGCCCATTTGAAGATCAGGGAGAACCCGGCCATCGCTCCGGCTGTGACCCGCGCGGTCGACATCGGTTTCGCGATGGCGATGTTCTTGGGGACCAGTTCACCGAAAATCATCGAGAACGACGTGGCCAAGATCAGAGCCACCGCGAGGGAGATGCCCGACGCAAGAGAGTCCGAGGCACCGAGCGCGGTGGTCACCGGCCGAATGAATCCTGCCAGCACCGGCTCCGCGAGATAACCGGTGATGAGGGTGGTGATCGTGATGCCCAGCTGCGCGCCCGACAACTGAAAAGACAGCGTCTTGTGAGCATGCAGAACTTGGCGCGAGCGTAGGTCGCCGTTCTCGGCCTGAGACTCGACCGCACTGCGTTCGAGAGCAGTGAGGGAGAACTCTGCCGCGACGAAGAGGGCAGTACCTGCCGTCAGCGCCACGAAGCCGATCAGGCTGACGATGGTGACGAGAGTGGCCACAGGTCAACGCCGCCGAAGTTGAGAGAGCAGTACCGCTCCGCTCGTCTGCGGGGACCTGTCGAAATCGGTGTCGCCGGGTTTCTCTCCCGGCTCGATAGAGGATCCCTCCGATGTGGAACCGTCGTCGTGCTGTTCCGCAGTTGCCGAACCGGCAACCGAAATAGTGGGTGCCTCGGGCACCTGATTCCCTTCTGTCTGGTTCGCGTTGCGGCACACCGGTGGTGGCCGACGCGTCGTCGATCCGCGCCGAGTCGACGTTGTCGTCTCGGCGCGGGCAACGACAGCGAACGTCGTCGAACTCGTAGTGGGTGAGTCTAACCGTGTCGGTGCGTTACCACCCGGACGGCAGGGGGCGCCCTTCGGCAAATCCTGCGGCCGACTGGACTCCGAGGACGGCTCGTTCGGCCAATTCGGGCAGGGAACGGGCCCCGGCATAGGTGCATGTGCTGCGCACACCTGCGCAGATGTGATCGATGAGGTCTTCGACGCCGGGACGATCCGGATCCAGTCGCATCCGGGAACTGGAAATCCCTTCCTCGAACAACGCCTTGCGGGCGCGGTCGAAGGCCCCGTCGGTGGCAGTGCGCGCCGCGACGGCACGCTTGGACGCCATGCCGAAGCTTTCCTTGTATCGGTTGCCCGCCGCGTCGACGCGAAGGTCTCCGGGAGATTCGTAGGTGCCCGCGAACCAGGATCCGATCATGACGTTGGCGGCACCGGCCGCGAGCGCGAGCGCGACGTCGCGAGGATGGCGAACACCGCCGTCGGCCCAGACCGACGCACCGAGTTCGGCTGCGGCAGCCGAACAGTCGGCCACGGCGGAGAACTGCGGCCGACCCACGCCGGTCATCATGCGAGTGGTGCACATGGCCCCGGGGCCGACACCGACCTTGACGATGTCCGCACCCGCCGTCACCAGGTCACGGGTGCCCTGAGCGGAGACGACGTTGCCGGCGGCGAGCGGTACGCCGAGATCGAGCGAACGCACTTCGGCCAACGCTTCGAGCATCTTCTGTTGGTGCCCGTGGGCGGTATCCATCACCAGGACGTCCGCACCGGCCTCGACCAGTGCCGTCGCCTTCTTCGCCACGTCGCCGTTGATGCCGACCGCGGCGGCGATCCGCAGCCGTCCCGACGCGTCGACGGCAGGGGCGTAGATGCCGGTGCGGACGGCACCGGTGTTCGTCACCACACCGGCCAACGAACCGTCGTCCTCGACGACGATCGCGAGCTGGGCGTGGGCGGCCTCCATCAGCTCGAAGACCTCTTTGGGTGAGGCGTTGCGGGCCACCCGCACGAAGTCGGTCGCGGCCACCGAGCTGAGCCGAGCGAAGCGATCGACGTCCGCGCAGGCGCTCTCGGTGACGACACCGACGGGCTTGCCGTGCTCGACGATCACCACGGATCCATGAGCGCGCTTGTGCACCAGGGCGAGCGCATCGGAGACCGAGGCGTTGGGGCCGAGAACGACCGGTGTGTCGGCAACGAGATCTCTGCTCTTGACGAATGCGACCGTTTCGGCGACGGCCTCGGTGGGCAGGTCCTGCGGAATGACGGCAATGGCACCGCGTCGTGCGACGGTCTCGGCCATCCGCCGACCCGATACTGCGGTCATGTTCGACACCACGATCGGAATGGTCGTTCCCGACCCGTCGACCGTGCTGAGGTCCACGTCGAAACGAGAAGTGACATCGGTCCGGTTCGGGACGAGGAAGACGTCGTCGTAGGTGAGATCGTAGGGCGGCTGGTGACCATCGAGGAACTGCACGTTGATCGAGACTACCGGTCGGATGGACTTCCTGGGTTCGACGCCCCGTCCCGAGCGGTCGGTTCGGACGCGTTCGCAGCCTGCGTACGCGACAGCAGGACCGTCGTGACGATCATGACGGCCACGGCCACGACGATGACCGTCAGGGCTGCGCCCTCGGTTCTGATTCGCTCGTTCAGGACAGTGACTCCGACGAACGCCGCGCCGAGTGGTTCACAGATCGTCACGGCCGGCATCGACGCCGACAGCGGACCCACCTGGAATGCACGCTGCTGCAGGTAGAAGCCGACGACGCCGGATCCGATCAGCGTGTAGGTCTGCCAGGCCGTCAGCGCCTCGACCGGGTTACCGTCGACGAGGTCGGTGACGTTCTTGGTCAGCGCAGCCGCCAGGCCGAACAGCAATCCTCCCGCTGCACCGAGCAGTAGTGCCCGAACTCCCGGCGAGGTGAGCAGCAATCCGCCCGCGGCGGCGCAGCCGACCACGACGGCCACCGCGATCAGTGGAACGAGCCATTGCACGAAAGGGGCGTCGGTATTGCCCTCGCTCGGGTCGCCCACCACGATGAAGACGGCGAGTGCCGCGGCCATCGCCACGGCGAGCGCCCAGGTGGTGGCGGGCAGTGTTCTCCCGACCAGCTTTGCCGACATCGGGAGAGCGAACAGCAGTGCTGTCACCAGCAGAGGTTGGACGATCAGTACCGAGCCGACCCACAGCGCGGCGATCTGAACCGCATAGCCACCGCCGTCTCCGAGGACCCCTACCCACCACCGCGGGCTGCGCACCAGTGCCGAAACGAGGGATTCACCTTCGGGGACGGACGCGGCCGCGCTCTGTTGCGCGACCGACGCGCAGGCGAACAGGAACGCCGAAATCAGCGCGAGTACGACCGCCGGCCAGGACGCGGTCACCCGCGTCGTCCTCTGCTACCGCCACCCCGCCGACTCTGGGTGCCATCGCTCCGCCCACGCCTGCCCGGCGTACCCGTCCGGCCCGCACCGCGCGCAGTTCGGGGGTCGGCCGCAGCACCGCTCGTCGTCGGTACCGAGGCCGGTAGCGGTCGACCGATCGGGGTGCGTGCGCCCGTCGGTCGACGCCACGCGGACTGGTCCAGATCGGTATCGATGATCGTGGCGGCAACGCCGGCCTCGTCGGCCATCGATCGGACGCGATCCAACTGGTCGTCCGTTGCCAGCGTCACGACGGTTCCGCGGGCACCGGCACGTGCAGTACGTCCGGCGCGATGCAGGTAATCCTTGAAATCGACCGGGGGATCGACGTGAACCACGAGCGTCACGTCGTCGACGTGAACACCGCGGGCTGCCACGTCGGTTGCGATGAGAGCCACGGACGTGCCCTCGCCGAAGGCCGCGAGCGATCGGGTGCGGTGCGCCTGAGTCTTGTTGCCGTGCAACGACGATACCGGCACACCCAGCGCGAGGCACTCGTCGGTGAGTCGATCGACGGCATGGGTGGTCCGTAGGAACAGAAGTGTCTTCCCGTCGCGGTTGGCAAGTGCAGCAGCGACTTCGGTCTTCCTGGCCGCCTCGATTCGGAAGACGAAATGGGTCATGTCGGGTTCGCTGACGGCTGCCGCAGTGGAGTGCACAGCGGGGTCTTTCAGAAACTTCTCGACCAGCCCGTCGACCTCCCCGTCCAGCGTCGCGGAGAACAGCATCCTCTGACCGTGTGCCGGGGTGGCGGCGAGCAGTGAATCGACCTGAGGCAGGAAACCCATGTCCACCATGCGATCTGCTTCGTCGATGACGGTGACCTCGACATGCTCGAGTGTGATCGAGCGTCGCTGGAGGAGATCGATGAGCCGGCCGGGAGTCGCGACCACGATGTCGACTCCGCGCTGAATATCTCGGACGTTGCGTTCGAGCGGAACACCTCCGACGACGCCGACGGTTCGAAGTCCGAAGGTGGCACCGTGGATGTCGAGTACTTCACGAATCTGCAGTGCCAGTTCCCGCGTGGGGGCGAGAATCAACCCGCGCGGTGCCGCAGGTGCGCTTCGCTTGCCGGCGAGGTGGACGAGAATCGGCAGGGAGAACGCCAGGGTCTTACCCGAGCCCGTGGGTGCGCGCCCGAGGACGTCCCGTCCGGCAAGGGCATCGGGGATCGCCGCGACCTGAATGGGAAACGGGTCGCGAGCACCTGCATTCCTGAGGGAGTGCACCAGAACGACGGGGAGACCGAGGTCTGCGAACGATCGAGTGGATTGACCCGGCATGGAGCTGACCTTACCGCCGGATCGACGACGCGTTCGACCGTTCTTGTCGGTACCGCACGCAATACTTGCCCTAGAACGTGAGTTCGAATGGCGTTCGAGACGCAATCTCCGCAGGGGCGGTTGCACGGCGAAGGTGGGGGAGTCATGTGCAAGATGTGCCGAGGGTTCGGTGTCGACAATTACATCGATGACGTGAGGGCAACGATCGAGACATTCGGGTGGGCGCTGCAGTACGTGGAATCGGAGGTCGATCGAGACGGCGTTCATCCCGCGTTCTGCTACACGGTCGGTCTCACCGACCTGGGCAGTCCCGAAATCGTCGTGACGGGACGCGGGCCACGTGAATCCTCGATGATCCTGAACGCGCTGGGGACTTCGGTGGCGTCGGGGATGTTGGAGATCGAATCCGGAATCGGTTGTGCAGCAGCAGGATTCGATCTTCTGGCCATCGACGTACCGGATTGTGCGGACATCCTGTACGTCGCCTCCGACGTGTACGGCACGGGACGCTTCAGCGCCGTACAAGCCGTCTGGAGGGACCTCGAAGGTGCACTGCCGTGGGAGGGAATTCCGTCGACGGTGGTGCAACCGATACTCGGGCCGGTGCCCTTCTGAGCGAGCGAAGACCGATCACACCGGTGGCACCGCACGAAAGTACGCGCGGTGCCACCGGCGAGGGACCGATGTCAGGCTTCGATCTCGGAGCGATCTCCACTCCACAGAGTGTGGAACTTGCCCTCGGAATCGGTGCGCTCGTAGGTGTGCGCACCGAAGAAGTCGCGCTGTCCCTGTGTCAAGGCCGCAGGCAGACGCTCGGCACGCAGCGCGTCGTAGTACGAGAGCGAGGATGCGAACGCAGGCACCGGGATGCCGAGCGACGCAGCCGTGATGACGACGCGCCGCCAACTGTCGATCGCGTTCTCGATGGCGTCACGGAAGTACGGCGCCAGGATGAGGCTCGGTAGTTCGGCGTTGACGTCGTACGCGTCCTTGATGCGGTTCAGGAATCGCGCCCGAATGATGCAGCCACCACGCCAGATCGTGGCGAGATCGCCCGGATGCAGATTCCAATCGTATTCGGCGCTACCCGCCGCGATCTGATCGAAGCCCTGTGCGTAGGCGACGATCTTCGACGCGTACAGCGCCCGGCTGATGTCGTGGGTGAACTGCTCGGCATCGGTCGGCTTGTCGGCCAGTGATCCCGAGGCGAGGCCGACAGCGGCCTTGCGCTGGGCCCGCGATCCCGACAGAGCCCGTGCGAACACTGCCTCGGCGATGCCGGTCACGGGTACTCCGAGATCGAGTGCCGCCTTGACGGTCCATCGACCGGTGCCCTTCTGCTCGGCAGCATCGACGATCACATCGACCAGTGGCTGCCCGGTCTTCGCGTCGACCTGGCGAAGGACCTCCGCAGTGATCTCGACGAGATAGCTCTCCAGATCGCCCTTGTTCCACTCGGTGAAGACGTCTGCAACCTGCGCAGGCGAGTACCCGAGCGCGTCGCGAAAGAGGTTGTACGCCTCGCCGATGAGCTGCATATCGGCGTATTCGATGCCGTTGTGCACCATCTTGACGAAGTGGCCGGAGCCGTCGGGGCCGATGTGCGTGCAGCACGGCGTGCCGTCCACCTGCGCAGCGATGGACTCGAGCAACGGTCCCAATGCCTTGTAGGACTCGGCCGGACCACCCGGCATGATCGACGGGCCGTTGAGCGCGCCCTCTTCGCCGCCGGAAATACCGGCGCCGACGAAGAGCAGACCGCGGTCCTTCATGGCCGCCTCGCGGCGGATCGTGTCGGTGTAGAGCGCGTTGCCGCCGTCGATGATGATGTCGCCTTCCTCCATCACACCGGCGAGTTCCTCGATCACCGCATCGGTCGGGTCGCCTGCCTTCACCATGATGAGCACGCGCCGCGGCTTCGCCAACGCGGCCACGAACTCCTCGATGGTCTCGGTACGGATGAAGTTGCCCTCGGTACCGTGCTCGGCGATCAACGCGTCGGTTTTAGCGATAGTGCGGTTGTGCAACGCGACAGTGTGCCCGTGGTGGGCGAAGTTACGCGCGATGTTGGAGCCCATGACGGCGAGTCCGGTGACTCCGATCTGAGCCAGTTCTGTCTCTTTTGCTGCTGAGGTCATACAGACAGCTTTCCTTGCCGCGCGATTTCGCGCGAGCCAACCCCCTGGGTCGGGTGCGACGCCGGCCGATACGAAGAAAAAGGTGCCGCATTCGCGAAGAATGCGGCACCTCGGGGTTCGAGCGACGAAGCCCGTCCAATCAGGACTTCGCCTCGAACAATGGATCAGTGGCTGCGTGCAGGCCCGTCGAAACCGTCGTACGAACGACGCTCGGTGCGGCTACGGAACCCACCCGATCGGTTCTCGTCCTGGCGCGGGGCGGATGCGGGACGACGGTTGTCCGAGCCACGGTTGTCCGAGCCGCGACCTTCGTAACCGCGACCCTCTGAGCCGCGGTACGAGCTCGAGTCGGAGCGACGCGGGCGGTCACCCTGGTAGCCGCCTTCGCTGCGCGGGTTGGATCCCTGGTAGCCGCCGGTGCGAGGGCTCGATCCCTGGTATCCCGTGCGGGGACGGTCACCCTGGTAGCCGCCTTCGCTGCGCGGGTTGGAACCCTGGTAGCCACCGCTGCGGGGGTTGGACCCCTGGTAGCCACCGGTGCGCGGGCGGCTGTTGCGATCACGCGGGGTGGATTCGGCACGCAACGGCTCACCGGTCGGCTTCTTGGCTCCGGTGATGCTGTTGAGTTCGGCCGAACCGGGGGAGACGTTGACCGCGGTGGCCTTGACGCCGGCCATCCCGGTCAAACGCAGAACCTGACGACGCTGATTGGGGAGCACGATCGCGACGACGGTGCCCTTTTCTCCAGCGCGTGCCGTGCGGCCGGCGCGGTGCAGGTAGTCCTTGTGGTCGGCGGGCGGATCGACGTGCACGACCAGGTCGATTCCGTCGACGTGAATTCCGCGGGCCGCGACGTCGGTGGCCACGAGCACAGGGGTGCGACCGTTCTTGAATCGCTCGAGCACTCGGGTGCGCTGGTTCTGTGCCTTGCCGCCGTGCAGCGACTCTGCAGCGATGCCGAGGGCGCGCAGGCGATCGGTGATGCCGTCGCAGCCCAGCTTGGTGCGCGCGAACATGATGGTGCGGCCGCCTTCACGGGCACCGATCTCCGAGAGCACCAGATCCTTCTGGCCGCGGTCGACCATGAGGACGTAGTGGTCCATGGTTCGGACGCTGGCCTTGCCGTCCTGGGTGGAGTGCTCGACGTGGTCGGGCAGGAACTGGCGAACCAATGACTGGACCTCGCGGTCGAGGGTGGCCGAGAACAGCATCCGCTGGCCGTCTGCGGGTGTATCGGCGAGTACGGCGCGCACCTCGGGCAGGAAGCCCATGTCGGCCATCTGATCGGCCTCGTCGAGCGCGGTGATCTCGATGGAGTCGAGGATGCAGGTGCCCTGACGCAGGTGATCTGCCAGTCGTCCCGGAGTGGCGACCAGTACGTCGACTCCGCGGCGAAGCTGCTCGACCTGCTTGTTGAACGGGGTGCCGCCGACGGCAGGCATGACCCGGAGGCCCTGTGCGTTGGCGTAGGGAGCGAGCGACTCGACTACCTGGAACGCGAGTTCGCGGGTGGGAACCAGTACGAGCGAACGCGGGCGCTTGGCGGCCGGTCGATCGGTGTGCAGCGACAGGCGCTGCAGGATCGGCAGGCCGAAGGCGAGGGTCTTGCCCGAACCTGTCTGCGCGCGACCGAGGACGTTCTTGCCGGCGATGGCGTCGGGAAGCGCCTTTTCCTGGATGGGGGACGGCACGGTGATCGAGTTACGAGCGAGAGCCGCGACGACTGCCTCGGGCAGACCGAGCTCGGCGAATGTGAACGCCGGTGCCGCTGCGGGCGTCGGTACGGCCGTCGAGTCGGACTCGGGGGAAACGGTGGTATTGGAAACAGCGTTGGTCACGCAGTAAAGCCTCTCCGGATTGCGGGCACGCCAATAAGCCCGAAGCTGAGAGACCCGACGAGAAGGGAAACACGAAAAACAGCCAGAACACATTGATACGAGCCAGGGCACTGTCACCTGGCCATCGGTACGCAGGTCGAACCTGCATAAAGTGGGGCTGTTTGTGCCATTTCGATTGCTTGGTCGCGATGGCGACCGAGTTCTACTGTACGGGACGTACCGCCATTTGTTCACCCGGATGGGTGTGACCTGCGTGACCCCCTGACGTGGCGGCGCTCGATCAGCCGAGGAGTCTGCTCAGCTCTTCGAGCCACGGCATCGCGACGTAGATGGTCGGCAGCACGAGTATGACGACGGCGGCCAGATATGCCACAGCGGCGATCCGGACGTCGCTGCCCGGCCCGCTCAACCGCTGGACGCGTATGAGTGTGTGCGGTCCGCCGGCTGCCATGGCACCCCGCGGTGCGGTGGATCCGGCACACGTCACGAGTGCGCGCGCGAGAGGGGTGGGTCCGGTGACCTTGACCGCCGTGTCATCGGCCAGTAGCTCGACCAACAGCTGAACGCTGCTCAAGGCGGACTTGCTACGAACGATTCTGGGGAACGCCTCGTTGACCGCGGTGAACGCTTCCAGCACGAGGTCGTGACGGGATCGTAGGTGTGATCGCTCGTGACTGAGGATCGCGGTCACCTCCGCTTCGGAGAGGCTGGCAAGCGTTCCGCGGCTCAGCACCACCCGCTGCCGTAGTCCGGGCAGGCAATACGCAATAGGTTCCGCCGCGTCCAGAACCCGGATGTCTGCATCACGCAGGCTCCTGAACGGATTGTCGCTCTTGTCGGTCCGGTCGAGCAGATCGACCAACATGCGATGACGGGAGCGGCGACGGCGGGTACGCACCGCCACCTGAGCCACCGAGAACATCAGTTTCGCTCCGATGCCCAGAGTGATCGCGAGCACCACCACGTACAAGGTCCACAGAGGCAGGCCCAAGGCGTCGATCTCGTCGGTCGGAGCCGTGGTCGGACGGCCGTCGGGGCCCGGCACGAGCAGCAATCCGCCGATTGCCAGGCCGGAACTGAAGGCCGACAACACGGCCGCGAGGGCGATGGCCTGCCACAGCACCAGAGCAGCGCGAGGCGACCGGTACGGCCAGCTCGCACGGGCGAGCATCGCCGGCACAGGTCCAGCCAGGATCAGCGCGAGTATCGCGAATACCAGCGCAGTGGTGGAGTTCATGTCCTCACTTACTACGAGGAGCCTCAGTCCGTCGGACGGCCTTCTGCAGCAGAAGGTGACTCTGTCGTCGATTGTGCCACTTCCAGCGCCGCGAGTGCTTCACGGAGGGCGGCGGCCTCATCTGCTCCGACCTGCCCGACGAAGTGCACGAGGGCAGCTGCACGACCGCCGGAGGCGGGGGCCTGGGACAACGCGTCGACCATCAGGCTCGCGACCAACTCGTCGCGACCGTGGACCGGGGCGTAGCGGTGGGCTCGGTCGTCGCGCTGCTGGACGACCAAACTCTTCTTCGCCAGACGCTGCAGGACCGTCATCACGGTCGTGTACGCGAGTTCACGATGAGTCGCAAGGGCCTCGTGAACCTGACGAACGGTCTGCGGCTCCGTCGATTCCCACAGATGGTCCATTACTGCGCGTTCCAATTCACCAAGGCCAGCCATTCCTCCGAGTCTACGGCCAGTCCGACGCGGATGCGTACTACTCGTAGTAGTAACTGCCGTCCTAGTGCTGTGGTCTCGGTCATAGCCGCGGTCGAGTGGCGTCGGCGGGTCGTGACCGTGAGCGAGTCCGTGGGCATACTCTGTCGAGAGTTGGTGCCGCTGGGCCGAGTCGGAAAGATGAGTGGAGACCTCGCGTGAAGTGGTTCGATTCACTGTCGTTGCTCGATGGGCCACTGCCGGTGATCGTGTCCGTGCTCGGCGCCGCCGGCGGACTGTGGTTGCTGGTCTCGAGGTCGCGTCGGTACGCCAGGCGTGCGCTGCCGATCGCTGCCACCGCGGCGATCGTCGTCACGGCCATCGGTTACGTAGTGGTCGAAAAAGTATGGCGTCCGTTCCCCGATCCGATCGACATCTCGATCTACGTGTGGATCGGGGTGGGTGTGGCTGCCCTGTTCGCACTCGTACCACGGTCGATCGCTGCCCGCGGCGTGGTCGGCACAGTGTTGTCGGTGCTGGCGGCGGTACTCGTGGTGGCGACGTCTGCTCTGCACGTCAACCTCGAATTCGATGCGTATCCGACCGTGGGAAATGCGCTCGGTGTCGAGTCGGCCGAGCGCATAGCGTTCTCGGACGTGCCGCCTCCGGTCTCCGACACCGTCACCGGCACACCCCTGGAATTTGCCTGGTCCGCACCTGCCGGCCTGCCTTCCGCCGGCCGCGTCACCTCCGCCACCATTACTGCCACCGCGTCGAACTTCACGGCGCGAGACGCCCAGATCTACCTACCGCCGGCCTATTTCGCCGATCCCCGTCCGCTTCTTCCTGTCCTCGTACTGCTCGCCGGCCAGCCCGGCGCACCCGAAGACTGGTTCAACGGGGGCAAGCTCGCCGAGACCATGGACAACTTCGCGCGTGATCATGCCGGTTTGGCACCGGTGGTGGTCGTGGCCGACGGCACCGGCTCGTCGATCGCCAATCCGCTCTGCGTGGATTCGACACTCGGCAACGCGGCCACCTACCTCGCACGTGACGTTCCCGATTGGATCGACAACTCCCTACAGGTGGATCGAAACCGTGCTCATTGGGCGATCGGCGGATTGTCCTACGGCGGAACGTGCTCGATACAGATGGCCACCAGTCATCCCGAGGTCTATCCCACGTTTCTCGACCTGTCGGGTCAGCGCGAGCCGACCCTCGGCGATCGAGATCGAACCGTGCAGCAGGCGTTCGGCGGCAACGCCGCAGCGTTCACCGCGATCAACCCTCTCGACCTGCTGAAATCGCGTCGATACCCGGACTCTGCCGGTATTTTCGTCGTGGGGTCCGAGGACAAGGATTACCAACCGGGCCAGCAGGAGATGTACGACGCGGCGAAGGCCGCTGGAATGGATGTGCAGTACGTGGAGGTACCAGGGGGACACAGCTTCGCGGTGTGGTCCGAAGGCTTACGTCGAGAACTGCCGTGGCTGGCTACGAGAACAGGACTGACGGCGTGAACACCGACGAGTCGGGGGGTCCGACGGAAGCGATCGATGCTGCGGCACCGACGTGGATGTCCGAGAAGGTGGCCGTCGTGAGATCCGCCGCCTCGGCGACGATGCGGCAGTCGCGGCGATTGTGGTCGCTGATCCTGTTCGGTGCCGTGGGTGCCCCGGTCAGCTTCACCCTGCTCGCCGTGGTCTGGCTTTCGGGGATGTATGCCGTCGTGTCGGACGGCCATGGTCAGGTCGACAGGTACTTCGCGGTCGGCATCGTCCCGTTCGAGCACTGGCATCTCTGGACGCCGCTGACATCTGGTCTGGCAGCGCCGAATATTGCGGGCTGCGTGGTGGCGACCGTTGCGGTGCTCCTCGCTGCTGCCCCGATCGAACGTCGTATCGGTTCCCGTCGGTTCGCGGTAGCCGCATTCGTGACGCAGGTTGCGGGGTCGTTGTTCGGGCTGGGCCTGGCCGTGCTGGCGAAGACCGTCGACGAGGATTGGGGTTTCCGCCTGCACGTAGGTACGGCCGTGGGCCCGACGACATGGGTCTGCGGAGTTGTGCTGGTTGCCACGTCGCGGATGGACACGCTGTGGCGCAGGCGGATTCGCGTCGGACTGCTGACCCTTCTGGTGACCCTGGCCTTGTTCGGCGGTCACCTGCAGGACGTCGTTCGGTTGGCGGCAGCGGTGATCGGTCTGATCGTGGGCCCGTGGATCGTCGGCCGCTCGGCGCGCGGTCCGAGATTGGCGGGAACGCAGCGTGAAGGACGTGTGCTGGTCGCGCTGATCGTCGCCGCCAGTGCCCTCGGTCCGGTGCTGGCGGCCTTGAGCCCCAATGCCGTGGGGCCGTTCGCGGTGCTTCGCGACGTGGTGCGCGGCGTGCCGTACACAGCTGCCGAGGTTCGTGAGATCTGCGCCGATGCCACGACCGATCCGGTGGAATGCCGCCGCGGGCTGCTCGACCTCAGGCTGGGCGGAGTCGGACCGACGATCCTGAGCATCATGCCGTCGCTGTTCCTGTTGGTGGTCAGTGACGGTTTGCGCCGCGGTCGACGGTTCGCGTGGGCGATGGCAGTGATCTCGCAGGTGGTTCTGCTCGCGCTGTCGGTGGCGAACTACGCCATCCGATTCCTCGAAGCCGGTGACGACGAATCGTTGTTTTACGGGCTGGAATCTCCCACGGCCTACCGCACTGCCGTGCCCTTCCTTCTGCCCCTGATCGTCCTGCTGGTCCTGATCGTCACTCGGAAGTTCTTCGACGTGTCGGCACCGGCTGGCACGTACCGACGCTGGGCCGCGTCCGTCGTGGCCGCCGTAGTAGGACTCGGCCTGATCTACTCGATCGGTGGCTATCTCGGTCGCGGCGGTTTCGCCGACTCGCCGTCCTTCGGCGGATTGCTGGTCGATTTCCCGCAGAGGCTGGTTCCGCCGGTCTATCTGCAGTGGCTCGAGCCCGCCCTTCTACCCCAGAGCACCCCGACCACCTTGCTGTTCGAGTGGACCGGCGTCGTGTTCTGGGTCGTGGTGTGTGCGCTCACGATCAGCACCTTCCTCACACCGGTGTACGGCCCGGAGACCGATGCCACCGAACGGGCTCGCAGCGTGCTGATGTCGAGCAGCGGCTCGGCGCTGTCGTGGATGACGACCTGGCGCGGGAACAAGTACTGGTTCAGCGCCGACGGCCGCAGCTACGTGGCGTATCGCGTCATTTCCGGCGTGGCTTTGACCACCGGTGACCCTGTCGGGCCGCGAGCATCGTTGCGAGACAACGTCGTCGAGTTTGCCGAGTTCGCGTCGAAGAACGGGTGGATTCCGTGTTTCTACTCCGTCACCCCGGCCGTCCGGCGTATCACCGATTCTCTGGGATGGGGCGGTATCCAGGTCGGTGAGGAGACCGTGCTCGATCTGGACGGAATAGCGTTCACCGGCAAGCGGTTCCAGGATGTTCGTACTGCGCTCAATCGAGCGAAGAAGGCAGGCGTCGTCGCGGAGTGGATTCGGTTTCCCACCGCTCCACTGGCCATCACCGATCAGATCACCGCGATCTCCGAGGAGTGGGTGGCAGACAAGGGGATGCCGGAAATGGGCTTCACCCTCGGCGGACTCGAGGAGGTCGACGACGAGAACGTGCGATGCCTGATTGCCGTCGACGAACATCGAACCGTGCACGGGGTCACGTCGTGGATGCCCGTCTACGAGGACGGCGTCATCGTCGGGTGGACGCTCGATTTCATGCGGAGACGGTCGGAAGGTTTTCGGCCGACAATGGAGTTTCTCATCGCCTCTGCCGCCCTGCTCCTCGAGCAGGAGGGGGCCAGGTTCCTGAGCCTGTCCGGTGCACCTCTGGCCAAAGTCGACGAGAAGCAGCCCGAGCACGTGTCCAGCGCCGAGCAGTCGACGCTGTCCGGCTTGCTCGAACGGTTGCTCGATGTACTCGGGCGAACCCTCGAACCTGTCTACGGGTTCCGGTCTCTGCTGGCATTCAAATCCAAATTCCAGCCGCGCTACGAGCCGATGTACATGACGTTCGCCGATCCGGCCGCCCTGCCCAGTATCGGCAACGCAATCGGCCGGGCCTACCTGCCCGACGTGTCCATCGGTCAGGGCTTCAAGCTCGTCCGAACGATGATCGAGCGGTGACGCTCTGCGCTAGACGGCCCGCGAGTCCAGTGTCCCGGAACGCCTGTCCGATTTCACCGGACCACCGACCGACCCGTACACGTGGCGAGTTCCGATCGGAACGATGAGCGGGCGATCCGACATGGGATCGTCGATCACGGCTGCCTCGAGTCCGAACACGTCGAGCAGTAGTTCCTCCGAGATGACGTCCTGGGGGCGACCGGACGTAACGATGGTTCCTTGCTTCATGACGATCAACTGGTCGCTGTATCGCAGTGCGAGGTTGAGATCGTGCAACACCATGACGATGGTGCGGCCGAGCTCCTCGTGCAGGCGATCGACGAGGTCGAGTACCTCGATGGAGTGGGCGAGGTCGAGGTAGGTGGTCGGCTCGTCCAACAGCAGGATGTCGGTGCCTTGCGCCAGTGCCATCGAAATCCAGGCGCGTTGCCGTTGACCACCGGACAGCTCGTCGACGGGACGGTCGGCGAGGTCGCCGACGCCGGTGAGTTCGAGTGCGTTAGCCACTTCTGCCTCGTCGTCCGAGCTCCACTGCCTGATCCACGACTGATGGGGGTGACGACCGCGCGAGACCAGATCGGCGACGGTCAGTCCTTCCGGAGCAGTAGGTGCCTGCGGCAGCATGCCCAGGGTTCGGGCAACCTCTTTGGTCTTCATCGAGGAGATCGCCCGGCCGTCGAGCATCACGCTTCCGGCCTTGGGCTTGAGCAGGCGTCCGAGCGATCGCAACAGGGTCGACTTGCCGCAGCCGTTCGGGCCGATGACGGTGGTGATCACTCCGGTGTGAATCGCGAGGTCGAGGTGCTCGATGATGGTCCGGTCGCCGTAACCGAGGCTGAGATCGTCGGCGACCAAACGCGAGGCGTGGCTGATTGTCATACGGAAGCCTTTCGATTGCTGCGCACGAGAAGGTACAGAAGGAACGGTCCACCGAGTGCCGAGGTGACGATGCCGACCGGCAGTTCCACCGGCAGGATCGTCCGCGCGATGAGATCACTCGCCACTACCAGCAGTCCGCCCAGTAATGCCGAGGCGATGATCGGCGGTCCCGGGGTTCGAAGGAGCCGTACCGCGATCTGCGGGGCTGCCAGTGCGACGAACGCGATCGGTCCGGCCGCAGCCGTGGCAACGGCAGCGAGTGCGACGGCGGCGAGCAACATCACGGCTTGGCTGTGCTGCAACCGCACTCCGAGCGATCGTGCATTGTCGTCACCCAGACGCAGTGCTCCCAGCGTGAACGTCGACACGATGGTTGCGCCCCCGACGATGACGACGGCGACAGCGACCGGCCACACCGTCGACCAGTTGGCTCCGTTGAGAGAACCGTTGAGCCAGACCTGCGCGCGCGACACGTCGTTGATGTCGGCGCTGATCAGCAACCACCCGATGACGGCCGTGAGCATGGCGTTGACGGCGATTCCCACCAGAATGAAGCGAAAGCCGTCGACGCCTTTCCGCCAGGCGAGTGAGTAGATCGCTATTGCGGTGAGTACTCCGCCGATCAGCGCTGCCAGTGGCAGCCCGAGGGTGGCGAGCAGACCGCTGAAGGTACCGCCGCCGCCCAGGACGATCAGCGCGACGGCTGCAGCACTGGCACCGGCGGTGATGCCGAGAATATCGGGACTGGCGAGTGCGTTTCGAGAGATGGATTGCGTGATCGCACCGGAAATTCCCAGGGCCGCTCCGACGAGCAAGCCCGTCAACGACCGGGGCAGGCGCAGGTCCATGACGATGAACCGTTCGATCCGCGTTCCGCCGCCGAGCAGGACGTCGAGCACCTGGGGGATCGACAGCGGAAAGTCGCCGCGGCCGATGTTGACACACATGACCAGAATCAAGGCGGCAGCCACGAGGACGGTGGTGACGACCATCAGTGGACGGCGGACGAGGGACACCCGCCCCAGGCGAACGGCGGGCCGCGCGGGCACGGTGCCGGGGCCGGCCGTGGAGGGTTCGGGGGACCGGATCTCGGCGGTCACAGGCTCGCCAACTTTCTACGGCGTACCAGTGCGATGAAGAACGGCGCGCCGAAGAGGGCGAGGACGATGCCCACCTGCAACTCGCCCGGGCGCACCACGACGCGTCCGATGACGTCCGCGATCATCAGCATCACGCCGCCCATGAGGCCCGCGTAGGGCACGAGCCAGCGGTAGTCGGGTCCGGTCACCGCTCGGGCGATGTGCGGAACGACGAGGCCGACGAAGGCAATGGGCCCGCACGCGGCCGTTGCCGCTCCGGTCAGCAGAGTGATGGCCAGGATGCCAACGGTTCGGGTGACCGCGATGTTGGTTCCGAGGGACCGCGCAACGTCCTCGCCCAGGCTCATGACGTTCAGGCCCGGGGTGCTGGCGAGTGCGATCAGCACACCGAGAATCAGGAAGGGGAGAACCTGCCACAGCACGTCGAGCCCCCGACCGGCGACCGATCCGACCACCCAGAAGCGGTAGCCGTCGAGGCTCGTCTGGTCGAGCAACACGATGGCATTCGTCATCGCGGAGAGGAAGAACGCGACACCCGCGCCCGCCAGGGCGAGGTTGATCGGACTCGATCTGCCCGACCCGATGGACGACAGACCGAACACCACGACGCTCGCCACTGCCGAACCCGCGAACGCGAACCACAGGTACTGGCTCGGAGAGGTGAACCGGAACAGGTAGATGGCCATGACGACGAAGAACGCAGCCCCGGAATTGAGGCCGAGCAAGCTGGCATCGGCCAGCGGGTTGCGCGTATGTCCCTGGATGAGGGCACCTGCGATACCGAGCGCGATGCCGACCACCAACGCCAGCACCGTTCGGGGGACCCGCAAGGTCCGCACGATGATGTCGGTGTCCGTGCCGTTCGAATCGATCAATGCACGGGCGATCTCGGCGAACGTCAGTGGTCGGGCACCGATGGCGATGCTCGCAAAGATGCCGGCGGCCAGAGCGACGACCAGCACTGCCAGGCCGAGCAATCTGCGTCGGCGAATGGCGGCAACCGAACCATCCTTGGGAATGGGCTCGAAATCATCCGCTGCAGCTGTCTTCTCGCGCACGACCTCCGAAGTGGACCGGCCGAGACCGAACTGGCGACGGAGAGCTCGACGGACACCGACCGGGCCGGTGGTGTCGGTGTCGCGGAGCGTCAGACTCATCCACCGTCTACCTGTGCTCTGCCCCTCGTTGCCATCGCGGTAGCCGCGGTTCCAGACGAACAAGGCGACGGCCACCGATAGAGAAATGGCTCCGAACACGACACGGTCGGCCTGGCCACCGCCGTTGTCGTCGCGAAGGGCGTCGACGATCGACCACCCGATGAACAACGGCACGAGCACGATCAGCGCGTCGATCCCCGCGGCTGCGATGCGTGTACTCCACGGTGCGGGCCCGGTGGGCACGTCCTCGGTCCCGTATCGCTCGTCGGGCGAGCGACGCGAGCCGTGAGGGCCGAGTAGCGGAGCTGTGGTCACTGGGGTCGTGACTCCTCGCTGGATCGAAGGGACACGGTTTAGGTTACGGAACCCTTGCTCGCCGTGCGACACGAGGTAAGGGTAGCGGTGCCTGACTCGGCAGCCGGATCTGGTTAGGCTAACCTACATCCATTGGTCGACGGTGGGGCGAGTTCACCGGTCACGAACAGAAGGAGCGTTCAGGTGTCACTTGCAACTGCGGCATTCACGGGCTGGGCCGATGTGCACCGATTCTCGGACCGATCCGGTGGGCACGCTCTGTTGGCCGAGTCGTGTTCCACTCTGCGCGCGCTCAATCCCGACTATCCGCGGATGTACGCGGTGGCCGCCATGGCCGACGAGGGTAAGCGGCGTTGGTGGCAGCTGTCGGTCGGTCTCGACGACGGTCGCGTCGAGCAGATGTACCGCCGTTCGCTCGAGGATCTCGAAGTGCCGCACGCTGCGGCGGTGCAGGTGGCGACTGCGCTGATTCATGCGGTGGTCGGGCGGGTTGCAGCACTGCTCGTGCTCGAAGCGCGTGCCTGGGATCCGGGCATCGAGAACTTGTGGATCCATATGGACAGCGACGGGGGAATCGATTGGGCGGGTGTTGCGTCGCCCATCTTGCGAGTGCTGCCGGAGGATCCGGCAGCCGGCGAGCCCGGAACCGTGACATTGCCCTGTGAACAGGCTCTTCTCGTCTGGACCGCGCATCGGTGCCTGACGTCTCTCGGATCTGTCTATCGTGCGATCAGTGAGCGGGCTCCGCTGGATGCTCGCGTCTTCTGGGCGCTGGTGGGTGACGCGATCCTCGGTGCGTCGACGTACGTCCCGATTTTGGCCGGGACCGGCCCCTCCGCCGGAACGCGGCGAGGCCAGTTACTGCTCGACGCGATGGTCGCTGCCGGCGCGCCCGTGCGATCGCGAGTCGGAGTCCCGGGCCGGCAGCGGCTACGCGCCTCGTGAAGGCCTTGCGTCCGAACTGAGGTATGCCTATGCTAATTTCAGACCAGCGGACCGCGCCGGAGACCTGAGGGCTGCAGTGTCTCCCGGTCCTTGCCACGGTGGGCCTCTCGTTCGACTCGAACGAGAGGCCCACCGATTTTCTCGGGCGGAGTGTCGTGTATTTCTGGTCATGGGTCGACTGCAGTCGGCGAACATTCTCAGTACGCGACCGGAAGCGGAGCAATGACCGATTCGAACGGCACCACCGAAGCGAGCCCCTTCGAGACCCTCACCCCGGAACAGCTGACCGAACTCTGCGGACGCGGATTCGACGGCGTGGTCGGACTGACCTACCGAGAAGTGACCGGCGACGTCGTTCGCGCAGAGTGGGATGTCACCCCGCAACTGCACCAGCCGGCCGGGATCATGCACGGTGGTGTTCTGTGCGCCGTGGTGGAATCGGTTGCCAGCATCGGTGGATCGGCCTGGTTCGGTTCGCGCGGTCATGTCGTCGGGGTGAACAACAGCACGGACTTCCTGCGAGCAACGCGCTCGGGCTCTCTTGCCGCGCACGGACATCCGATCCATCGAGGCCGCACCCAGCAACTCTGGCAGGTCGACATCTCCGACGAGGGCGGCCGCCTGGTGGCACAGGGCAAAGTGCGGCTGGCGAATATCGAAAACACAGCACGTCTGGGACAGTGAAGCCCATGACCGGACACGACGATGTCGTTCCCCCTTCCGCCGGCGGAGCGCTGACCGACGACGCGTTCGACCGCCTCGAAGCACTCTTCGAGCCCATCGATGCCGATCTGGCGCAGCACTATCCGGGAGACCGAATAGGCGGGCAGCCCTCCCACACTGTCTACATCCCGGCCTCCGAGGCGTCCGAGAACATCCCGGCCGCATGGGGAACCGCAGCCCTCGGCCTGCTCGATGCGCACCCCGAGGCCTTCGCCGGCCTCGGCACCACCGATGCTCTACCGGTGGTACGGGACCGGCTGAACGCAGCACCGATCCAGGACCTCAGGTTCGATTTCGAGGACGGCTACGGGTGGCGCTCCGACGCCGTCGAGGATCGTCACGCCGCGGCAGCAGGTGCAGCGTTGGCTGCGCTGGCACACGACACGGCGGGCCCGTCGTGGCTGGGCATCCGTGCGAAAGGCCTTGCCGCTCATGAGCGTCGGCGTGGCATTCGAACCCTGGAACTCGTCCTGGACGGGGCCGGGGGAGTGCCCGACGGGTTCGTGTTCACAGTGCCCAAACTCCGCGCGGTCGAGCAGGTTTCGGCCGTGGTCGCGTTGTGCGAAGAACTCGAGCGGGCTCACGGTCTTCCCGATCGGGCACTCCGTTTCGAGTTGCAGATCGAAAGCCCGCAGGCCGTGATCGGTGCCGACGGTACGACGACGTTGGCGCGTGCGATAGCCCGCGCGGATGGTCGCTGCACGTCGCTCCACTACGGCACCTACGACTACAGCGCGGCGTGTGGAATCACATCGGCGCAGCAATCTCTGGCTCATCCGGTGGCAGACCATGCCAAGAACGTCATGTTGGTTGCGGCAGCGCAGACAGGCGTGTGGGTGTGCGACGGGTCCACCCAGGTGGTTCCGACCGGTAGCTCCGAACAAGTGGCAGCGTCGGCGCGGCGCCACTTCGATCTGGTGACCAGATCCCTCGAGCGGGGCTTCTACCAGGGGTGGGACATGCACCCCGGTCATCTGGTGACGCGGTGGTTGGCCACGTTCGAGTTCTTTCGTCACGCGATGCCCGTCGCCGCAGCTCGACTGGGCAATTACCTCGATCGCCGCGGCGGAGATGTGATGGACGAGCCGGCGACGGCGCAAGCTCTCGCGGGCGTATTGGTACGCGGCCTGGACGCGGGCGCGTTCAAGGTCACCGAACTGCAGGACGTGGCCCCTTCTGTCGACCGAAATGTCCTGCGGGGTCTGCTCGATCGGTCGGTCACCGTGCCCTTGGGCTGACTGCGTGTCAGAATTGCCGAGCATCATCACCGATCGGACGGAGAACCTACATGCGGTTGTCTCCGCACGAGCAGGATCGACTGCTCGTCAGCTACGCCGCCGAACTCGCGCGGCGGCGCCGTGCTCGCGGCCTGAAACTCAATCACCCCGAGGCGATCGCGGTCATCACCGATCACCTCCTCGAGGGTGCTCGTGACGGAAAGTCCGTGGCCGAGCTGATGGCGTCGGGCCGGGAAGTGCTCACGGCCGACGACGTGCTGAGTGGTGTGCCCGAACTGCTTCCCGAGGTGATGGTGGAAGCGACGTTTCCCGACGGAACGAAACTGATCACGGTGCACGAGCCGATCTCGCCCGAGCGCGGAGACGGCCATCTGGTTCCGGGTGAGATCTTCACCGTCGCAGGAGATATCGAGATCAACGACGGTGTCGAATCGATCACCTTGACGGTGGTGAACGGCGGCGATCGACCGGTGCAGGTGGGAAGTCACGTGCATCTTCCTCAAGCGAACGCCGCCCTGCAGTTCGATCGCGATCGCGCCTACGGGTGTCGGCTCGACATTCCGGCCGGCACTGCCGTGCGCTTCGAGCCGGGCATCGAGCAGACGGTGCAACTCGTGCCCCTCGGTGGGACCCGCGAGGTATACGGCTTGAGCATGACACCTCCAGGAAAGTTGGACAGCTGATGGCGCGTATGAGTCGCAGTCGATACGCCCAGTTGTTCGGCCCCACGACGGGTGATGGGATTCGGTTGGCCGACACCGACCTTCTGATCGAGATCACCGAGGACCGTAGTGGTGGTCCGGGCAAGGCCGGCGAGGAAGCGGTGTTCGGCGGCGGCAAAGTGATCCGTGAGTCGATGGGCCAGTCTCGCGCCACCCGGGCAGACGGTGCCCCGGATACCGTCATCACCGGCGTCGTCGTCGTCGATTACTGGGGAATCATCAAGGCAGACCTCGGTATTCGCGACGGTCGGATCGTTGCGCTCGGAAAGGCCGGCAATCCCGACACCATGACCGGCGTTCATCCGGATCTCGTGATCGGACCATCGACCGAGATCATCGCGGGCAACGGAAAGATCGTCACGGCCGGCGGCATCGATTGCCATGTGCACCTCATCTGCCCGCAGATCAAGGAAGAAGCCCTGGGCGGCGGCATCACCACGGTGATCGCGGGTGGTACCGGGCCCGCCGAAGGGAGCAAGGCAACCACCGTCACCCCGGGTGCCTGGCATCTGTCCAGGATGCTCGAATCTCTCGACGACTGGCCGATGAACATCGTGCTGCTCGGCAAAGGCAACACGGTCAATCCCGATTCGATGTGGGAGCAGTTGCGCGGCGGCGCTTCGGGATTCAAGTTGCACGAGGATTGGGGGTCGACTCCCGCCGCGATCGACGCGTGCCTGCGAGTGTGCGACGAGGCGGGAGTTCAAGCGGCTCTTCACTCCGACACCCTCAACGAGGCCGGATTCGTCGAGACCACCCTCGCTGCGATCAACGGCCGTGGAATACACGCTTATCACACCGAAGGTGCAGGCGGCGGACACGCTCCCGACATCATCACCGTTGCCGCGCAAGCACACGTACTGCCCAGCTCGACCAATCCGACGCGTCCGCACACCGTGAACACGTTGGACGAGCATCTCGACATGTTGATGGTGTGCCATCACCTCAGTCCGAGCATTCCGGAGGATCTGGCGTTCGCAGAGAGCCGCATTCGGCCGTCGACCATCGCGGCCGAGGACTTGCTGCACGACATGGGAGCGATCTCGATGATCGGCAGCGATGCTCAGGCCATGGGACGTATCGGTGAGGTGGTACTGCGAACCTGGCAGACGGCTCATGTCATGAAGGCGCGGCGCGGATACCTGCCCGGGGACAACGGTGCCGACAACAATCGGGTCAGGCGATACGTCGCGAAGTACACGATCTGTCCGGCCGTGGCCCACGGTCTCGATGCGGAGATCGGGTCGATCGAAACGGGCAAGCTCGCCGATCTGGTGTTGTGGGATCCAGCCTTCTTCGGTGTGCGTCCGCACATGGTCATCAAGGGCGGCATGATCGCGTGGGCCGCGATGGGCGACGCCAATGCATCCATTCCTACGCCGCAACCCGAGCTGCCGCGGCCGATGTTCGGAGCGTCACCCAAGGCAGCTGCTGCGACGTCGCTGCATTTCGTTGCGCCACAAGCGATCGAGGACGGTCTGGCCGATCGCCTTGCGTGCGATCGTCGTCTCGTTCCGGTTGCGAACGTGCGCGGGATCAGGAAAGCCCATATGCCGCTCAACGATTCGCTTCCGGAGATCGAAGTCGATCCGGACACCTTCACCGTGCGTATCGACGGCGAGGTGTGGAAGGAACAACCGGCGTCCGAATTGCCGATGGCGCAACGGTATTTCCTCTTCTGATGGCCCTAGGATCCCTCTCGTCGACTGCGTCGTCGTACGCTGCACGTCGACAGGTCACAACCCTTCTCTCGCTTGCAGATTCGCGGTTTCCCACCGGTGGGCACGTCCATTCCGGGGGAGTCGAAGAAGCGATCGCATCAGGTTTCGTGCGCGACATCGATACCCTCGAGGCATTTCTGCGTCGGCGAATTCGGACGTCGGGAGCCACGGCGGCGTCCATCGCGGGTGCGGTTGTTCTCGGCTCGTTGGACACGGATGCGGCCGATGCCGAGTGCGATGCCCGGACGCCGTCGCCGGCAGTGCGAGCTGCGTCGCGAGCTCAGGGTCGGGGGTTGCTCAGATTGGCCAAATCAGCATGGCCGCATCACGATTGGCTGTCCATTGGCCGGCGGCCGCATCTGGCCGTCGCGGCCGGGCACGTGGGACTCGCAGCCGACCTGTCCGTCGCCGACACCGCGGCTGTGCAGGTGTACATCACCATGACCGGCTCGGCGATCGCGGCGCAACGTCTGCTTGCGCTCGACCCCGCCGAGGTTGCCTCGTGCACCATTCGGTTGGGGGACTTCTGCGACGAGGTGGCCGACGCCGCGTGCGCATCGCTTCCGGTTCTGATGGAGCTGTCCGATCCGCTGCTGGACATGTTCGCGGAAGCCCACGCCGTCCGCGATCGCCCATTGTTCGTATCCTGAATTCACGACCGCTGACACGGTTCTCGACCGCAGTACCGTTTTCTCGACCGAAGGAGATGTCATGCCCCCGCACCTGATCGACGGTGAGCCCCACGACCACGGGTTGGACCGACCCAAGCGCACACGGGTCGCAGGCGATGCTTTGCGTGTGGGAATCGGCGGACCCGTCGGGTCGGGCAAGACCGCCTTGGTGGCCGCCTTGTGCCGCCAGCTCCGCGACGAGCTGTCTCTGGCCGTGCTCACCAACGACATCTACACCACTGAGGATGCCGACTTCCTGCGGCGGCACGCAGTGTTGCCGGACGAGCGCATCACGGCCGTGCAGACCGGCGGCTGTCCGCATACCGCGATACGCGACGACATCACCGCCAATCTCGACGCGATCGACGACCTGATCGAGAACAACCCCCCTCTCGACCTGATTCTGGTGGAGTCCGGCGGCGACAATCTCACCGCCACGTTTTCGTCCGGTTTGATCGACGTCCAGATTTTTGTCGTCGACGTCGCGGGAGGAGACAAGGTGCCTCGTAAGGGTGGTCCCGGCGTGACGTTCTCCGACCTGCTCGTCGTCAACAAGACCGATCTCGCGCCGTACGTCGGTGCGGATCTGGGTGTCATGGAGCGCGACGCCGCGCAGGTGCGCGAGGGTCGCCCCACGGCCCTGATCTCTCTCACGGACGATCCCGCAGCAACGACGGTGCTCGGCTGGGTGCGTGAGCAATTGAAGGTTATCGCCGACGCCGACGCACACGACCACGCGCACTGAACGATGCACACCGAGCTCCGCATCGACGCGAGTCGTCGACGCAGTCCCCGCATCACATCGGTCGGCGGACTCGCAGGTAGGCAAACGGGGCCCGACACCGTCCACCTGATCGGCACCGCGGCCACGCCTCTCGGCGGAGACACCATCAGCGTCAGGATCTCGGTGGCTGCCGGCGCTCGTCTGGATGTGCGCAGTGTGGCAGCGTCCTTGGCGATGCCCGGTGCAGCACAACGTCATTCGTCGGCGCACTGGCACGTCGAGTTGGGGGCGGGGGCGTCACTCGTTTTCGACCCCGAGCCGATGGTCGTCGTCTCCGATGCCTCTCATACGGTGCTCAATGTCATCGAACTGGAACAAGACTCGGATCTGTGGCTGCGTGAGCGCGTACAGATCGGCAGGCTCGACGAGGTGGCGGGACAGTGGGCGAGTTCGATGCACTGCGATGTGGGAGGCCGGCCGCTGTTGCGCCACCGGGTGGAACTGGGGGAGGGGACGGTGGCGCACGACGGGTTGTCGGCACCGATGTCGATGTCCAGCACGCTTCGCTATCCGGACAGTCGGGATTCCGAGGTCGATCTGGCGGGCGGCACCGTGCGCTTGGCCTTGGCCGGGGGTGGCTCGCTGAGTACCTCCGTCGGTCATCGCCTTCAGCCGACCCGATAGATCGGGCAGGGCAGAAAGAAAGGGCTCCGTCCGACGATGTGCGTCGGACGGAGCCCTTCTTGCTTCGCTACTCAGTGGGTTCTGCGTGAATCAACCCGCTGCTTTTTCGCGTTCCTCTTCGACCTCGGCTGTCCGCTGGTTCACGTCGCCCGCTTTTTCGAGAGAGTTCAGTTGTTCGATGGCAAGCCGCGCGAACACCTGCTGCTCCGTCGATGCCATCTGAGCACGGCCTCTACCGAGGAACGTGACGAACCAGGAAATGACCGTGGTGATACGGCTGCGGTACCCCACCAGGTAGTACAGGTGGAGGGCGAGCCACATGAGCCATGCGATGAAGCCACCGAACTCCAGCTTACCGACCTTCGCCACCGCATTGAACCGCGACACCGTGGCCATGGAGCCCTTGTCGAAGTACTTGAAGGGTGCTCGCTGGGTGGGGTCGTCCTGCCCCTTGACCGACGCCTTGATCAGCTTGGCTGCGTAGGTGGCACCCTGGATCGCACCCTGTGCCATGCCGGGAACGTCCTTGACCGACATCAAGTCGCCGATGACGAAGACGTTCGGATGACCCTTGACAGTCAGATCCGGTTCCACCAGAACTCGGCCGGCGCGGTCCGTCTCCGAACCCGACTGGTCGGCCAGCTGCTTGCCGAGCGGGCTGCCCTGCACGCCCGCGGACCAGACCTTGCACTGAGCCTCGATACGACGCGTCGTTCCGTCTTTTTCCTTGACGGTCAGGCCGTCGTTGTCGACGTCGGTGACCATCGCGTTGAGCTGGATCTCGACACCGAGCTTCTCGAGCCGTTCGGCTGCCTTGCGGCCGAGTTTCTCGCCCATCGGGGGAAGGACGGCCGGTGCGGCGTCCAGCAGGATGACGCGCGCGTCGCGGGGATCGATGTTGCGGAACGCTCCGTCGAGGGTGCGGTCGGCGAGTTCTGCGATCTGCCCTGCGAGTTCGACACCCGTCGGACCTGCTCCGACGACGACGAACGTCATCAGGCGGTCCTTCTCCTCCTGGTCGTCGGAGAGTTCCGCCTGCTCGAAGGCTCCGAGGATGCGTCCGCGCAGTTCGAGTGCATCGTCGATTGTCTTCATGCCGGGCGCGAACTCGGCGAAATGGTCGTTACCGAAGTACGACTGCTGGGCACCGGCGGCCACGATCAGGCTGTCGAACGGGGTGACGGTGACGCGCTCGAGCAACTTGGACGTGACCGTCTTGGCCTCGAGGTCGATGTTCAGCACGTCGCCCAGCAACACCTCGGCGTTCTTCTGCTTGCGCAGAATGACGCGGGTAGTGGGAGCGATCTCACCGACGGACAGAATGCCTGTGGCCACCTGGTAGAGCAGCGGCTGGAATAGGTGGTGGGTCGTCTTTGCGACGAGGGTGATGTCGACGTCGGCCTTCTTGAGCGCCTTGACGCCGAACAGACCTCCGAACCCGGAACCGATGACGACGACACGGTGACGCTTCGATTCGACCGGTTGGATGCTCATTACCTGCTCCCTAGACGTTGCGATGTGGCCACAACGGTAGTCGCCCCGGGGCGGAGCGTCTCGCCAAGGGCCCAGCTATCGGTCGAGGTGCAGCTCTCACTGTCACGAGGACTACGGGGCGGTCGCCGACCTCCTGGCCAGTTCCACCGTTGCAGCGCGCAGCTCGTCCGCGGAATCGATGGGCTCGGAGTAACCGACTCTGGTGTAGGCCACACCGCGCGGTGTGTGGACGTTCAGATCGAGGCCGTATCGATCTGCGGCCGTACACGTCGCCGAGGTCGCGTCCGGGTATCCACCCAGCTGACGGGCCATCGCCAACAGTGACGTCGCATGGTCCGCGTTGAGGTGCTCGACGGCGTAGGCCGAGGACGGAGACACGGGATCCGGGGACGCCTCGGAGTACGCGTCGGCCGTCGCCGAATCCATTCGGCCGTACCCGCCGACCCATCGCACCCGATGCACTCGCATGACCCACAGCGTGAAGTCGCTGTAATCCACGTAGTACTTGGCGGCCGGCACCGCGTCGAGATGCGCTTGTCGTGCGGCAGTGAGCTCGGCTCCTGCCGGTCGCTCGAGCACCCCGGCCAGCGTGATGCGGCCCGAGGCCAGCGGGTCCGTCTGTGACTGAGGTGCAACGATCGACAGACTCGCTCGTGGATCACCGTCGAGATTTCGACCATGCTCCGCCATCCGCGACACGCACAGCACGGGTGCTCCGTCGAGCAAGCCGTATGTCACGAACGACGCCCATGGATCGCCGTCGGCGGTCAAACTGGCCAGCGTCGCGATATTGGTGGACGCAGCGATCGTGCGCGCCTCCTCGGCCGCCGACGGACGACGGTCCGCGACCACCGGAGACAGGGGAGGGGGAACGGACGGGGCGTCGCCGGGATCGCCGTGATCGAGTGCCATGGGCGGCAGTCTACGTTCGTCCCGGAACGAGATGGTGTGCGTGCGTGACCGCGTCGCCGATCAGCGCGAGTCGAACAGAGCAACAATAGGAGCGTCAGGCTAGCGGCCGACGATCGTGACGTCCTCTGTGGCGACGGCCGATGCGGTTCGGCCGGGTGCGGTCTGGTTGTCCCAATACATGTTCGTGTGCGCGATGACCTGCTGCGGTGTGGGCAGGGCGGGGTCCGGCAGGTTCTCCGTCGTGTGGGCGTCGCTGACCAAGGTCACGTCGTACCCACGAATCAGAGCTCCGTGCAGAGTCGATCGCACACAGAAGTCCGTTTGCGCGCCGGCAACCACCACATGACCGACGCCGGCATCGGCGAGCACCTCCTCCAAGGACGTGCCCTCGAAGGCGTCTCCATGCTTCTTGTGCACCAAGGCGTCTCCGGCTTCGATCGGAAGTTCCTCCACGAGTTGCCAGCCCGGGCTGCCGGACACGAGCTCGTGGTCCGAGGAATGCTGCACCCAGATCACTGGTGTGTCGGTCTTTCGCGCTCGTGAGACCAGTCGCACCATGTTGTCGACGACGCGAGTGCGATCGAGGGCGGCGGCCATGACGTCGTTCTGGACGTCGACGATCAACAGCGCAGTTGCAGGGCGGTCGGGCAGGGTGGTCACGTCGTCTCCATCGAGTATTCGGTTCTGGTCAGCTATCCGACGTACGCGGCCAGGTGCTTCGCGGTCAAGGTGGATCCGTCCGCCACCAGATCTGCGGGGGTGCCCTCGAAGACCACGAGGCCGCCGTCGTGCCCGGCTCCTGGGCCGAGGTCGATGATCCAGTCGGCGTGGGCCATGACGGCCTGATGGTGCTCGATGACGATCACCGACTTACCCGAATCGACCAGGCGGTCGAGCAACCCGAGCAGTTTGTCCACATCGGCGAGGTGTAGCCCGGTGGTCGGCTCGTCGAGTACGTACACCCCACCCTTCTCGGCCATGTGTGTCGCGAGCTTGAGTCGTTGCCGTTCGCCGCCCGAGAGAGTCGTCAGCGGCTGGCCGATCTTCAGGTAGCCGAGTCCGACGTCATTCAGCCGTTGCAGAATCTTTTGTGCTGCAAGCAGTTTCGCCGGTCCGTCGGAGAAGAAATCCTCGGCCTCGGCCACCGACATGGACAGCACCTCGTCGATGTTTCGGCCGCCGAAATGGTACTCGAGTACCGAAGCTTGAAACCGTTTGCCCTCGCACACCTCACACGTCGTAGCAACGCCGGCCATCATGGCGAGGTCGCTGTAGATGACTCCCGCCCCATTGCACGTCGGGCAGGCACCCTCCGAATTGGAGCTGAACAGAGCGGGTTTGACCGCATTCTCCTTCGCGAAGGCTTTGCGGATGGGTTCGAGCAGACCCGTGTAGGTCGCGGGGTTGCTCCGCCTCGATCCGCGGATGGCACCTTGATCGACCGAGACCACATCGTCGGTGCCCGAGAGCGACCCGTGAATCAGCGAGCTCTTACCGGAGCCCGCCACTCCGGTGACAACGACCAGCACCCCGAGTGGAACGTCGACGTCCACGTCTCGCAGATTGTGCGAATCCGCCCCTCGAATCTCGAGCACCTCCGAGAACTCGCGAACCGAATCCTTGAGACTCGCGCGGTCGTCGAAATGGCGGCCGGTGACCGTATCGCTCTGCCTCAGTTGGTCGACGGTGCCCTCGAAGCAGACGTGCCCACCCGCACTGCCGGCACCGGGCCCCAGGTCGACGACATGGTCGGCGATGGCGATCGTTTCCGGCTTGTGCTCCACGACGAGAACGGTGTTTCCCTTGTCCCGCAACTGCAGAAGAAGGTTGTTCATCCGTTCGATGTCGTGGGGGTGAAGACCCGTCGTCGGCTCGTCGAACACGTAGGTGACGTCGGTCAACGACGAGCCGAGATGTCGAATCATTCTCGTGCGCTGCGCTTCTCCGCCCGACAGGGTGCCCGACGGCCGATTCAGGCTCAGGTAGCCGAGGCCGATCTCTACGAACGAATCCAGGGTCTCGCTCAGCGTCGTCAGCAGCGGTGCCACCGACGGTTCCTTCAGACCTGCGACCCACGTGGCCAGATCGCTGATCTGCATCGAGCAGGCGTCGGCGATGTTGATGCCCTTGATCTTCGACGATCGTGCACCCTCGTTGAGCCGCGTTCCGTCGCATTCGGGACACGTGGCGAACGTGATCGCACGCTCCACGAACGCCCGGATATGCGGCTGCATCGCGTCGACGTCCTTAGAGAGGAACGACTTCTGGATCTGAGGGATCAGGCCCGAATAGGTCAGATTGATGCCCTCGACCTTGATCTTCGTGGGCTCTCGATACAGCAGATCGTCGAGCTCTTTCTTCGTGTATTTCGCGATGGGTTTGTCGGGGTCGAAGTAACCGCAGCCGCGAAAGATCCTGCCGTACCAGCCTTCCATGCTGTAGCCGGGAATCGTGATGGCGCTCTCGTTGAGGGACTTGCTCGCGTCGTACAGGGCATTCAAGTCGAAGTCGCTGATCGAGCCGCGTCCCTCGCAGCGCGGGCACATTCCACCGGTGACGGAGAAGGACTTCTTTTCGGTGGTCTGACGACCTCCCTTGTCCACCTTGTAAGCACCTGCACCGGAGACGGATGCCACGTTGAACGAAAAAGCCTGTGCAGAGCCGATATACGGTTTCCCCACTCTGCTGAAGAGAATGCGAAGCATGGCATAGGCGTCGGTGGCGGTTCCGACGGTGGAGTGGGGATTGGCACCCATTCGCTGTTGATCGACGATGATGGCCGTGGTGAGCCCGTCCATCACATCGACGTCGGGCCGCGCGAGAGTCGGCATGAAGCCCTGAACGAAGGCGCTGTAGGTCTCGTTGATCATGCGCTGGGATTCGGCCGCGATGGTGCTGAAGACGAGGGAGCTCTTTCCGGACCCGGAGACACCGGTGAACACCGTGAGGCGTCGCTTGGGAAGTTCGACGCTGATGTCGGCGAGATTGTTCTGCCGCGCGCCCTGTACTCGAATCAGATCGTGACTGTCGGCGGCGTGCGCTGCCGATTTCTGCGTGACCTTGGTCGTCGCCATGCTCGCGGTGTCTCCTGATCGTCACGGCAACCGAAACCGAGAAGGTCGATTGCACCGAGGTATGTGTGCGATCACGGTAGTCGTATCGGAACGCGCATGCTTCTCGATTCCTGATCGATTCCTGTCACCGCCAACGCGTGGGTCAGACGCTGCAGATCTGCGGCGGACGATTCGAGCAACGGGCGCCGCACCGTGGCGTCGGCCAGCACACCGATGGCGACCAAGGCCGCCTTGGCCATGATCGCTCCCTGGGTGGTGCGCATGACGGCCTCGACGAGAGGTAGCAGCGATCGCTGTACCGCGTTCGCGCGAGTCAGATCTCCGGCACGGACCGCGTCGAAGAGGTCGGCGTAGCGGTCGGCGACGACATTGCCGACCACACTCACCGAACCCGTTGCACCGCAGCACAGATAGGGCAGGGTCAATTCGTCGATACCGCAGTAATAGGCCAGGTCGGTTTCAGCCATGACGTTCATCGCCTCGTATAGGTCGCCTTTCGCGTCCTTGACCGCCGTGATCGAGGTATGCCGCGAGAGGTCGACCAGGGTCGACGCGTCGATCGGCACACCGGTCCGAGCCGGCACGTCGTACACCATGACCGGGAGCGCTCCGGCGTCGGCGATGGCAACGATGTGATCGGCGACGCCGGCCTGCGTGGGGCGCGAATAGTAGGGGGCGGTGACGAGCAATGCGTCGGCCCCCGCATCGGCGGCACGTCGCGCCGACTCGATCCCGGCGGAGGTGTCGTTGGTGCCGACACCCGCGATCACACGCAGGGCGTGGCCCGAGAATTCGCGCGTCGCCGTGATCAGATCGGCCTGCTCACGCGGCGTGAGAGTCGGTGCCTCCCCGGTGGTGCCGGCGACGACGACGCCGTCGCACCCGGTCGCGAGCAAGTGGGTCAGCAAGGCGTCCGTGCCGGTGCGGCTCACCTGCCCATCGGCGTTCATCGGTGTGCACATGGCAACCAGGTTGGTGCCGAACGTCGACGTGGCCGAAGGAGTGGACATGTTCATCGTCCGAGTGTGAGCCCACATGATCGTCTCGGTCCAGCGATGTAATTTCGGCAGTATTGCGTACCTTTGCTTCATGATCGATATCAATGCACTCCACGCGCTGCGTGCAGTTGCCGCCCTGGGCACGCTGACGAAAGCGGCCGACGAGCTCGGTTACACCGCGTCGGCCGTCTCCCAGCAGATCAAACGGCTCGAACGCCAGGTCGGAACGCCGGTACTTGCGCAGGCGGGCAGAGGTGTTGTCCTCACGCCGGCCGGACGGGCAATGGTCGAATCTGCGGACGAGGTGTTCCACGCTCTCGAGCGGTGTCTGGAGTCGGCGAGATCGGCAGACGAGGGTGCCGCGCGCGGGGTGGTACGAGTGGTCGGATTCTCCACTGCGATCCGCGGTCTGCTCGCCCCTGCACTCGCGACCCTGAGCGCTCGCCATCCCGACCTCACCGTGCAGATCGGGGAGGAGGACCCGGATAAGGCGCTGCACAGTGTGCATTCGGGGGCAGCCGACCTGGCGCTGGTGCACGACGCCGACGGAGTTCCCGCAGTGGCTCCTCGCTCGATCGTTCGGCGATCCATTCACACCGACCACGGCGATGTCGTCATGAATCGAACCCACCCCCTCGCCGCAGGGAAGTCGCCCCTGACACCGGCAGGCCTCGCGACGTACCCGTGGGTGACGAGCCCGGCGGGCACGTTGTGCCACCAGTGGTTTCGTCGACTGTTCGCGGACACGTCGAGCGAGATCGACGTTCGGCACCTCGTCGACGACTTCTCCACTCAGCTTTCCCTGGTGGAGGCAGACGATGTGCTGGCACTGATTCCCCGTCTCGCAAGACCGCCTCTCGGCCCGGCGCTCGTGGCGGTCCCGCTGGCGCGCGCCCCCAAGCGAGAAGTGCATGCCGCGTGGAGGCGCAGCGCCGATGCGAGTCCGGCGATCCACGCCGTGCTGGATCTACTCGATTCGCTCGCGCTGCGACGAGGTCAAGATGACGAGTAGACCGGTGGCTCGCGTCATGGCCACATACGTGTCGACAGCACCTGCGATGCCGGAGCCGAAAGAATCCGGGTCGATCAGAACGACCAGATCGAATTCCAGACCTTTGGCGAGCTGTGGTGTCAGCGAGCTGATTCGATCGGACTGCCGAAAAGTAGGATCACCGATCACGCATGCGGTTCCGCCGGTCGTCGAACCGAGCCAATCGGCGAGAACCGTCGAAAGTGATGCGACGTCACCGTATTCGACCGGCACGCCGGTTCTGCGTATCGACGTGGGAACGTTCGCGTCGGGCAGCGCCGCCCGGATCACCGGCTCGGCCACGTCCATAATTTCCTGCGGCGTCCGGTAATTCACGCCGAGAGCGGCGACGGTCACCTCGTCGATACCTACTCGTTCGAGCCGATCCGGCCACGTCTCGGTGAAGCCCCGACGAGACTGCGCCCGGTCTCCGACGATGGTGAAACTCCCAGCAGGACATCGCCGAATCACCATCTGCCACTGCGCATCGGTCAACTCCTGAGCCTCGTCGATCACGATGTGCGCGAACGGACCCGCCAGCGGATCCGTCGGATGGTCCTCGAAGCCGGACGAATCGACGAGTGCATCCCGAATTATCTCCTGACGGAATTGCGCGGCCATCATTTCGTCGTCGTCGACCGCGATCAACTCGTCGACGACACTGTCCATTCGCGAGCGTTCGATCGCAGCAGATAGCGATCGACGTCGTTGTCGTAGAGCATGTTTCGGATCGCCGAGTCGCGCCCGTGCCGCGTCGAGCAGAGGTAGGTCGGCCACAGTCCAGCGTGTCGCATCAGCGCGTCGAAGTGCTCGAATGTCGTCCGCGTCGAGCCAGGGTGCGCATGTGCGCAGGTATGCCGGAACGGTCCACAGGTCCGCCACGAGGTCTGCGGCATCGACGATCGTCCACGAGCGTTCCAGGACGTCACGCAGATCCTCGTTCAGCTGCAGCGACTGCCGAAATTCTTCGCGGGATCCCTGTGCGGCACAGCGATCGGTCACGATGGTCGTCAGTAGGTCCCAGATCAGCTCGCGAGCCTCGTTGTGCGGCGTACCGGGATCTGGCGCACCGAATGCCTCCACCCAGTCGTTCGGCGTCAATACAAATGTTCCCCAGTCTGTTTCGACTGTGACGTCGTGGGTCGGTGGTTGTTCGTAGAAGGCAACAGCCGCCTCGATGACCGCGTCGACGTCGAGGTCTTCCTTGAGCCGCGCCGCAACAGGATCGGTGTCGTCGAGCGCATGCGTCCCTTCCGCGACGAGGTCTCGCAGGGTGCATGTCCGTACTCCCTCCTCGCCGAGACTGGGGAGTACGCCCGAGACGTACGCGAGGTAGGGCTGATGCGGACCGATGAACAGTACTCCGCCGCGGTTGTGCCCTATTCGTGAGTCTGCGTACAGCAGGTACGCGGTGCGGTGAAGGGCAACAACAGTCTTCCCGGTTCCCGGGCCACCGTCGATCGCCAGTGCCCCGTGCGCGTGGGCTCGAATGATCGCGTCCTGATCCGCCTGGATCGTGCCCAGTACGTCACGCATCCGAGGTGAGCGCTCGGCACCCAGACTGGCGATGAACGCGGACTGATCGTCCAGCGCGGCATTGTCGTCCAGAGACGTGGGATCGAAGACCTCGTCCCAGTAGTCGGTGATGCTGCCGTTCGTCCACCGATAGCGGCGACGGCTCTTCAGTCCCATCGGGTTGGCATGGGTTGCACCGAAGAACGGCTCGGCAGCGGGGGAGCGCCAGTCGACGAGCAATTGTTCGCCCGCATTGCCGAGTAAGCCGGTACGCCCTACGTACACCGGTTGGTCCGAGTCGATGGGGACGAACCTCCCCAAACACAGATCGGCACCGTAACGATTCAATTGGCGCAGCCGCCCGTTCAGTCGGTGAATCTCGAAATCACGTTCCATCACCTCCTGTCCCATCCGCCCGGATGACTTCTGGATGGCGTTCAATCGAGCGATCGTGTCGGAACGTGACTTCTCGATGCTGGCGGTGATCGCCGAAAAGTGCTGTCGGTCATGACCGATGAGCGTGGGTTGGCGCTTCGGTGCGAGCCTGTCGGGGAGGTCGAAGACATGGGGCGGCACTGATTTCACGGGACTCCGATCCGATGGTGCGGGTGTGCAGCGAGCCATTCTGAACCCTCGACGGGGTCTTGCCGCAAGACCCCGGGTGAGCTATACATTAAAAGTGGAAAGAGAGCGAATCTTCTTCTCCGCATCACGCCGCAGACGCCCGTTGCGTGTTCTGCGTGGATTACTTCCCTTGATCGGCACGGGCGTATTGGCCGGCGGAGCCGTTCAGCTCGGTTTTGTGACCGGCGTACGGGTCGACGGTCACGGCGGTGAGGTCGGCGCTGCTGTCGCTCTGATCGGCGTGACATGTTGCGTAGCGCTTCTCGCGTGGGGTTGGACCGGATTGTGTGCGTCCCCGAAGGCGCTCGCGGCGGCCATCTCGACCGGGGTCCTGGCGTTCCTCACCACGGCGCTGACCATTTTCTTCGTGGCAACGCCCTACGACGCGATCGTGTGCGGACACTCATCGGACTTCTGCGGACTGGGAGTGCTTCAGGTGGTTCCGACTGTCGGGGCGGTAGCGCCATGGACCGTCGCCGGAATTCCCGGCCTACTTCTCGTACTCACGGAGCGGCGTGCACGACGCGTAACAAACGATCAGACGGTCAGCCCACCACCGCGGTGGAGCTCGAGTCGGTAGATGACGCCGCCGAACAGGGTTCGTTGTACTGCTTCGTCGGCGAAGTAGCTGTCGATGTGCAGGGGTTCGAGATTGGGGTGCGCGTCGAGGTGTTCACGAATGACCGGTACGACAACGTCGGGCGTGAGCACGAATCGCTCACCACCGAGGTCGGTGATGCTCGCTCGGCCGCAGCCGTCCCAATCGTGGACGTTGGACCAGTGGCGGATTCCGCAGCCCTCGATCGCTTCGATCAACAGTCGCTGCGCGTAGGGCAGCACGATGGTGCAGTTCGCGCGGCACCGCCGCAAGGCCCTGCCGATACGTGACTCCATTAGCCGCGGCGTAAGCCCGAGCTGCGTGCTTTTCGACGTGGTTCCTGGTCATGAGAGTTCCAATCGCATTGTGCACCAGCCCCGCGCGCCGTTGCACCGGTCGGAAATCATGAACACGGCGTGACGTAACTGAACGTTCTTCATCGCAGATCCGGGCGGACCTTGCCCCTGAAGCGCTGTCGGAGGCGGCGCGGGTGCCTTCTGCAGCTGGGGTGGCTATGCGAGTAGCTCTGATTCGGCACGCTATCACGAAGCGAAGTGACGGGGGTTCACTCAGAAGAGAGCAGCAGATCGGTGATTGCTGCGGCGCTCAGCGGACGTCCGAGCAGGAATCCCTGAGCTACGTCGCATCCTGTTGCGGCGAGTGCTTCGAGTTGTTCTTCGGTTTCGACGCCTTCGCCGACGACTGTGACGTCGAACGCGCGGGCGAGTGCAACGATCGCCGAGATTATTGCCCTGGCGCGGACGGCGGGCAACCGGGCCACGTATGACTTGTCGATCTTGAAGCTCTCGAACATCGGGTACCGGTCCAGATACGACATGGAACTGTGCCCTTTGCCCATATCGTCGAGGAGCAAGGACACGCCCATTGCGTGCAGCGCAGCAACGGTATTCGCCACTCGTTCGGTGTCTGCGACCCACACTGTTTCGGTCACTTCCAGACCCAAGGCGTTCGGTGGTAGGCCGGTGTCAGCCAGAACAGTGGCGACCTGCGTCGGAAACTCGTGGTCGCGCAGTTGAAGCGCACTGACGTTGACGCGCACCACGACGTCGGAGAATGCGCGCCACCGCACTGCGTCGCTGCACGCGACGCGGAGCGCCCACGCGCCCAATGGTGTTGCGAGACCTGCTCTCTCGGCGACTGCGACGAATTCGGTCGGCTCGACAGGCCCTAGATCGTGATGATTCCAGCGGGCGAGCGCCTCGACTGCAACGACCTCACGCGTCGAGATGTCCACCAGAGGTTGGTATGCCATGGTGAGTTCGTTCGAGCTCAATGCCGCGCGCAGGTCGACCGACAGCGATCTGATCCGGTCGGCGTCGTACAGGTCTCCCGGGTCGAAAACTGCATGGCCACCGGTTCCGCTGTCCTTGGCGCGGTACATTGCCAGATCTGCCCGGTGAATCAGCTCATGCCTTGTCGAATTCGAGTCGGAGACAGCGACACCGATGCTGGCACTGAGGGGGATGGGGACGTCCTCGGCAGCGAATGGTTTCGCGATGGTGCGGGCGATGTGTCGCGCGATCTCCTCCGCTCGTTCCACAGTGCGCACCCCTTCGCAGATGATCAGGAATTCGTCCCCGCCGAGACGAGCAATGGTGTCGGTCGCGCTCGTTGCGGACACCAGTCGCTCCACGAATTTCACCAGCGCCCTGTCTCCGGCGTCGTGGCCCAGGCTGTCGTTGATGATTTTGAAGTCGTCGATATCCAGCAGAAGGAGGGCCAAAGTATCGGACTGAAAGCGTGCCCGAGCCAGAGCGGTGTCGAGGACGTCGTAGGCGAAAGTGCGATTGGGCAACCCGGTGAGTGCGTCGTGGGTGCTGCGCCGTCGGAGTTGGCTTTCCAGTTCCATTCGTCGAAGTGCCGCGGAGACGATACCCGTGACGGAGCTGAGGAACGAGACTTCCTGTTCGCGATACAGCCGTGCTTCCACACTGTGGATCGAGAGGACTCCCCAGGCGTCTCCAACCGCAGTCATGATCGGTACTGCCACACCGCTGCGCAGTCCGAGCTCCGCCATCGTGTCTGTACGAAACCGGCTTTCGTCGCCGCGGTTGCTGCAAATCACTGGCTGTTCGTGAGCGAGTGCGTACCCGGTCATGGAGCCGTCGCCGGAAGGAACGTCCCGACGAATACCGAGCGAACCGCTCGCGGCATCCATGGTCAAGTAAGGATCGGTGGAATTCTCGAGGTGCGCGATGGCGGAGTTTCCCACACCCATCAACGTGGCGGCAGTGTCGGTGGCTGCAGTCAACAGCTCCGACAGCTCGGCGACGACTGCGAACCGACTGAGGTCGGCCAGGGCTTTTTGCTCCTGTGCGTGTCGGCTGGCGGTTACGGCATCGGCCGCCATCCGGGCACTACGTTGTTCGACGGTGTGCCGATGCCGGATGATCGAGGCGACGACGTCAGGTCGGCCGTCCGGGGTGTGAACGACGTATGCCGAGACCACGACCGGAATACCTGCACCGGTCCCGTGATGGCGTAGTTCGCAGTAGCCGTCCCACCTCCCGTCGGAACGCAGCGCCGTACCGATCTCCTCGGCGCGCTCACGGCCGTCCGCAGTGAGAAAATCCAAAGCCGGCAGTGTCGATGCCTCGGCCCAGTCGGACACGCCGATGAGTTCCAAGCCTGCTGGGTTGATGTGGAGAACTGTGCCCGTCAGGTCGGCGAGTACGACGAAGTCCGGCGATCGCTCCAGAAAATGCCGAAGCGACATCACATCGTCGGCAGCATCGAACATCGGCCCTCCGATCTGCGTCGCTCGGTGTTCGAGCGGCTCGGGCCAATGTTATTCGGCCACCGAGTTCGATGGGTTCGAACACGAGCGGGCAGTAACCCAATTGTCAGAAGCACGCCGCCTTCGGACAGTCGACAACGGTTGCGGTCAGAGACTTCTCCGCCACGGAGAACGCGAGCTTCGATGGGGCCGAAAAACAACTGGGCCAGCAATACATTTTCCGACTCGGACCCTCCCCGAGAATCACGTGCAGGCGACTCGGATGTCTTCACCAATTGTCTCGGCAATTTTGCAGAAATTCGGAACGTAGAGAATGCCCGATGACCCGTCCGCACACAGCGCCGAAAAGATCGATTTCATTGCTAGCCTCGCCTTCATGGTCATCGACGAGTGGCTGCTCGATTCCGATCCAGCGATTCGATGGCAGGTCCTGCGCGATCTGCACGACGCGCCGCCTGCTGATGTGGCGAGTGAGCGCAACCGAATTGTGTACGAAGGCTGGGGCGCTCGTTTGCTTGCTGCACGCGACCCGAACGGCCTGTGGGCCGGAGGTGCTTGCTTCCCATCGGGTTTCGACGGCGATTTCTCAGGAGGGCAGCCGTGGACTTCGACGCTTCATTCGTTGACGTTGCTGCGCGAGATGGGTGTCGACCCGTACGCCGGTGAAGTACGGACCGCCATCGAGGCGGTGCGCCGGAATTGCCGGTGGGAACACGCAGGCCAACGGTTCTTCGACGGTGAAGTCGAGCCCTGCATCAACGGGAGGACCGTCGCCGTGGGTGCATATTTCGGAGTCGACGTCGACGCGATCGTCACCGGACTGGTGAAAGATCAGCTCGCCGACGGCGGCTGGAACTGCGAGGCGGAGTACGGATCGACTCGCGGGTCTTTTCACTCGACGATCTGTGTGCTCGAAGGGTTGCTCGAGCACGAACGAGCCACGGGCGGCACTCCCGCGTCGAGTGCCGCACGCCACCGAGGCGAGGAGTACCTTCTGGAACGCCGGCTGGCCAGGAGGGTGAGCACGGGGGAGCTCGTCGAACCGAACTGGTTGCTTTTCTCCTTTCCGACCTGGTGGCATCATGACCTGCTTCGTGGAGTCGACTACTTCCGAACCGCTGGATCTTTCGTCGACCCGAGGTTGACGGAGGCAATCGAACACATCCGGTCGAGACAGTGCGACGACGGCACTTGGCTGCTGGACAGAACTCACGCCGGTGCGGTCCACTTTCCGATGGAGAATGGCGATGGGCGTCCGAGCAGGTGGAATACCCTGCGCGCCCTGCGAATCATGAGATGGTCCGGAGTGGAGACATCGTGACAATCCGCGCGTGAGCCGGCGACCGAGTGAGCAGCGAAAACCTCTGTGCGGACATCGGTTTGGTGAACCGATGCCGAATTCGCCGAGCCTCAGGAATTCTCGAGCCAGAGGGTTCCCGGATCGGACCTGACTGGTTAATAGAGCGGTGTCGGGGATCGACCACAACCAGGTGGATCGAGCGGGTTCCGCAGGCGAACCGGCTTCGGTGTTATTGATCGCTGATCCCGGCAAACCCACTGCGCTCGCACACCGGGTGGCTGCGCACCTACCGCAACACTTTTGAAGCAGAGACCACCGCGAGCGCAGATGGACGTCGCGAGTACGCAGTAAGCCGTACCTCTCTGGAGAGCAAGCGGACTTGGCGGACGTTATCGACGCTGTCGATCCGTCTTTGGAAGACGCAGAAATCGTCGTGTACCTCACCGATCTGCCACGGCGAGAAGACACCATGCCGGTGGTGGCCGACGTCAGCGCCGAACGATTATTCGCACTCATCTCCGTTGCAGCGGTGGGTGGTGTGCGTATCGAGGACCGCGTCCGCACGGTGACCGAACTGGCAATCGCCTGTGCCGTGGGTGAACCGGAACTAGCCCCACCCGGCGCACAATCGCGGTTTCCCAGCGAGAACATCGAGGGCGGAACACGCTTCTTCGCACCGTCGGGACTTCGACGGTTGCGGCTGTTGTCGGGGATGGTGCGGGCGAACCGGCCGTGGCGGCTCGTGACAGGGCTGTCGAAAGTGCTGGTCGGAGGGTTTGCCACCGGAGCGTTCGCGCTGGCTACCAGCACGATTTGGTTGTTCGCCGACACAATGGGCCCATGGCGAATGTGCGCGGCGACGATTCTCTCCATTGCGGCGATGGTTCTGTGGCTGATTCTCGATCACGAATTGTGGGAGCGGCCGAAATCAGCCGAAGAGCGAGACAGATCTGTGCTGTACAACGCAGCGACAGCCGTGACGTTGGTGATCGGCGTTGTCGTCCTCCACATAGCCCTGTTCTGCATGCTGCTGGGGACCGCGTGTCTCACACTTCCTCCGGGACTGCTGTCCAGCACCCTCGGACACGCGGTCGGCTTTTCCGATTACCTCAGTCTCGCTTGGCTACTCGCGTCCATTGCGACCATCGGTGGGGCGCTCGGTTCGGGCCTCGAAGACGATCGCGTAGTCACCGAAGCCGCATACGGTGTGCGGCAGAGGCAACGGATCGAAGAGACGCAGGCACGCTCGAACGACCCGGAATGACACTGCGACCGATAGAACCGTGGCCCTCTTCGGCGGCGGCACGGATTTCGTCGGCCGACCATCGAGGACTGCCCGGGTTCGCAACGCGCACAGTCTTTTCGATACCGGGTGAAAGCATCAATGGCACCCAAGATGGTTCGGGTGGTGCGCGTCGGGTTGCTCCATGGGATGAAGCGGTCACGGTTGTTCCGGTACCGATGGTCCGTAGTTTCGGTCTACCCTGTGGTCGGGCCGTGACTGGCGCTGTGGATGGATCACCATCGGGAAGCGGCCTCGTCTGTTGACGTCTGCCGCGCGCCTGGGCTCCCACCGAGCCGAGGAGAACCATGAGCCACACCCCACCGCGTGATACCGCCGATTCTGATGCACGTAAGACGGGTGGACTGGCGCCACCGATCACGGCAGGCGTGGTCTCGGCCTTGGTCGGGTTCACCAGTTCGTTCGTGATAGTCCTGAGCGGCCTGACAGCGGTAGGAGCGAACCACGAGCAGGCCGCCAGCGGCCTGCTCGCTGTCAGCGTCGTCATGGGTCTGGCCTGCATCGTCCTTTCCTGGCAGACTCGGCTGCCGATCACCGCCGCCTGGTCCACCCCCGGCGCGGCCCTGCTCGCGACCACCGGCACCGTCGATGGCGGTTGGCCCGCCGCGGTGGGGGCGTTCCTTGTCACGGGGGTGCTGATCGTCCTCACCGGTTTGGTACCCCAGCTCGCGGCGCTGGTCACCCGCATCCCCACCTCGCTTGCCCAAGCCATGCTCGCCGGGGTCCTCCTGCAGCTCTGTCTCGGCCCGGTCACCGGGTTGGCTGTGAACCCGATCGCTGTCGCCCCGGTTGTCCTGACTTGGCTTGTTGCACTTCGGTTCTCGCCCCGTTGGGCCGCGCCCCTCGCCTTGCTTGCCGCCGCAGTCGTCATCGGGATCACGGTGGCGGCCGGCGAAACCACGGTGGGCCCGGCGGACCTCGTACCTCGGGTCCATTTGACTTCGCCGACGTTCACTGTCGCGGGTGTCGTCGGGATCGCACTTCCGCTGTACCTCGTGACCATGGCTTCACAGAACGTCCCGGGTGTAGCGGTCATGGCCGGTCTCGGCTACCAGGTTCCGTGGCGGCGATCGATGCTCGTGACCGGCGCAGGCACCCTGCTCGGCGCGACCGCCGGCGGGCATGCGATCAACCTGGCTGCAATCAGCGCCGCCCTGGCTGCCGGGCCGGACGCGGGTGTGGACCGCACTCGCCGATGGATTGCAAGTCTGACTGCGGGAATCGTCCTGATGTTGCTCGGCGTGGCGTCGGCGTCGTTCGGCACACTCGTTGCACTTGCCCCCGTCGGTGTCATTGCCGCGGTCGCCGGACTAGCCCTACTCGGGACACTCGCCGCGTCGTTGACCGCCGCGTTCGCTGATCCGGTAGAGCGAATCCCCGTCGTCATCACTTTTGTGACCGCCGCGTCCGGCACAGTCATCGTCGGTGTCAGCGCTGCCTTCTGGGCGCTCCTGGCCGGGCTGGCTGCACGCTTGCTGCTGGGCAAGCCACGGTCCGCCGCTTGACGTCCTCGGTAACAGCGTGAGTCGACGGGGAGCCGGGGCGAGTGCCGGGCACAGATACCGGTGTGCCGATTCGGTATTGACCTTCCCCCTAGGGGAGGCATCACCGTGGTGTCATGATCACAGAATGGGATGGACTCCCGGACAACGTGAAGAAGTTCATGACCGCACTCGATGTCCGACAGGGCGCTCGCGCGATCACCGTGTTCACCGCAGATGCCGTCGTGACCGACGAGGGCCACGACCACTCGGGCCGAGACGAGATCGAGGCCTGGCTGACCGCCTCGGTCAATGAGAGTGAGTACACCTACACATCGGAGTTCACGGGAGCGACCGCGACCGGCACGACCGTCGACGTCACGCAGCACCTGGAAGGCAATTTTCCCGGGGGAGTCGCCGACCTGCACTACCGTTTCACTCTGGACGGCGCGCTGATCAACCGGTTGGTGATCGAGCCATGAGCAAGCGATGGTTCATCACCGGTGGCACCCCAGGCGGCTTCGGCATGGCGTACGCCGAGGTGGCGCTGGAGGCGGGGGAGCGCGTGGTACTCACGGCGCGGCGTCCAGGGGAACTGGCGTCGTGGGCCGATCAGTACGGTGACCGCGTTCTCGTCGTGCCTGTGGATGTCACGGACGCGGCACAGGTACTGCAGGCGGTACGAACGGCCGAAGAGCATTTCGGCGGTATCGACGTGCTGGTCAACAACGCCGGTCGCGGCTGGTACGGATCGATCGAGGGAATGGACGAAGCCTCGATCCGGGCAATGTTCGAGCTGAATTTCTTTGCAGTACTGTCCGTTACGCGAGCCGTGCTACCAGGAATGCGCACCCGCAGAAGTGGGTGGATCGTCAACGTATCCTCAGTGGCCGGACTTCTGGCGGCGGTCGGATTCGGCTACTACAGCGCTACGAAATACGCGATCGAAGCCGTCACAGACGCTCTGCGCCAGGAGGTTGCCGAGCACGGCATCTCCGTGTTGGCGGTCGAACCAGGGGCTTTCCGCACCAACGCCTACGCTGGATTCGCCGACGAGCCTGTCGCGGAAGCGATTCCGGATTACCACGACATGCTGGAACAGGTTCGTGCCGATTTCGTCGACATGAACGGGGTGCAGCCGGGCGATCCGTATCGTGGTGCCCGTGCGGTGATCCAAGCGATGGCTCAGGACCCGCCGCCACGCCGACTGATCCTCGGCAACAGCGGGTACGACGCCGTGATCGGTGCGCTGGAACAAAACTTGGGCGACATCCGGTCGAACGAAAGGCTGTCTCGGAGCGCGGATTTTCCGGAGTAACCGAGTTGGTGGAGCTCGCTGATTCTGCCGCGGCTGCACGAGGGGACCGGTGAGATCCAGCGGTTGATCGTCGGAGGCGGACTGATGAGAGCCGAACAGAAGCGCAATTCGTGAAACATGCCAGGCGTAGGCTCCTGGCATGTCGTTCAGAATCCTTCGCTCCGACCACGTCGGCTTCGCCGTCGGTTCCCTCGATGACGCCCTTCGGTTCTGGATCGATGGTCTCGGCGCGGTCCTCGAAAGTACCGGTGAGATGGGTGGAGAGTTTCTGGGAGAGGTCACCGGAGCGCACGGGGCTACAGTCCGGATGGCGGTGGTATCCGTTGCGGGTCAGACGATCGAACTGCTGGAATATCGCAACGTCCAGGGAGAGCAGGGATCCTCTCGACCACACGATCCTGGTTTCGCGCATCTTGCCTTCGAGGTCGACAACATCGACGCGGTCCTGACGCGAATCGCGAACTTCGGGTGGACGGCGCAGGGAACTCCTCAACCTATTGCCGGCGGGGCAAAGGTGGGCACCCGCGTGATGTACGCGGTGGGTCCACACGGAGAGACGATCGAATTCATGGAGCCGCCGCAGTGACAACCGATTACCCAGGTCGATCGAACGTTCAGGACAGTACCTGACATAATGTTGATTATCGGCAAAATGCCGACCTGCGGTTCGCTGAGATCGACTTGTGGTTCGCTGCTGCCCAACAACTTTCCTCGACGCAGTCGATTCGGCTGAAGCCCTTCGTTGTCCGAAGTCTGCGTCGACGCGACGCGTCCCGGTGGTATCGAAATGCCTGCGGGAAATGTGACGGGCTTCCGGTCGACAGCTATCGCAGCCGGCCCGCTGACTGCCCGCTGTCATGGGATCGGCGCACTGCGGACCGGACGGCACCCTCTCCCTCTCTGCTCCTTCCTCCCCGTTGTTTCGTCACTGTGACGAAACAACGGGGAGGAAACCCGTTCTGGATATCCACTGCCGCGTCGGCCGATTGTGCTGGCTACCGTAGACGAACTCTGGTTAGAGTTCGTTCGATGGACGCCTTTCTCGAGACATCCCGTCGCCGGAACTTCCACCGCCGAGTTGCTGCAGCCGTACTGATGGCCCTCATTGCATCGTTCGGCCTCGTTGGCTGCTCCGACGATCCGTCCGGCGGAGACGCCGGCTTCGAGGGTTTGACCTCGGGTCAGCGTGTCTACGACCGAACGGGTTTTTCCCTGAATCCGGCGCAGACCGCGGACATCCAACGTCAGTTGGAGAACTTGAAGTCCGACACCGGTGCGGACGTGATCGCGTACGTGCGTGAGCTCGACGCGGACCCCGACGACACGTTGGATCAAGTAGAAGACCTGCAGCAGAGATGGGTGTCCCTGACGGGCGTCGACCAGGACACTGCAGGCGCAATACTGATCAACCGGGAGCCTGGAAAGATCGACGAGGCTCGCGCGGGCATCTTCGTCGGCTCCACGTACGACGACGGTAACGTTCCGCGGGACGAACAAGAGGCCATCATCGAGGACACACTGATTCCGCCGCTGCGAGATGGAGATGTCGCAGGAAGCCTGACCGCGGGCATAGATCGCCTGGCGTCCGACATTCGCACCGGTCCGCCGGTGACTGCCTTGGACAGATTCGCCGACGGTCCGGGCTCGACCTGGCTGCCGTGGGCCGGTTCGGTGATCGCGCTTCTCGGGCTGCTTCTGGTGGGAACGGTGTTTCGGGCCCGAGCGAAACCGACTGTCTCCCAACAATATCCGACGACCGTTCGACCGGACCAGGCCACCGATGCAGCGTACGCGACCGCCCTGGTGCACCGCAGCGCGCAGCCCAGCGGCGTACCGGGGACCGTACTGGCGCTTGCCACCGCCGATGCGCTCACCTTCGAGCAGGACAAGAAACCGGGAAAGGTCGACAAAGGGACAGTCAAGATCAGGCTTGTCGACCGAACCCGTGCCCGCGGCGAGGTTCAACAGGCGGTCTGGTCGATGCTCGCCGAACGAGCCGAGGACGATGTCGTACCCGGCGACGAGTTGAAGAAGATCGCTCGAGGCCCCGGTACAACCAAAGAACTCGTGGAGAAAACACTGCGGGACAGCGGATTCGTCGCCGACGGCTCAGGTCGACGCCGGACAGCGTTGGCCGGTCTGGGCCTACTCGGCGGCGCTCTCGCGATCGGAGGAATTGCCGTGGCGACGTCGGGTGCACCGACGATGTGGCCCGCGGTGGTGTTGTCAGGACTTCTCTTCGTTGCAGGACTGTGGACGGCGATCGCCTACTCACGCTTCTCGGTCGCGGGCCTGGACGCCTCTCGCCCCTGGGAGGCGTACCGCGACGGACTGAAGCAGGCCGCCAAGGACAACGACGAGTCGGTCGATCTGAACCTAGCTCTGCCGGACATCGTTGCGTTCGGCTTGGCCCCGTTCTTTCGGAAACGACTCGAGGCCGCAACCGACCCCGGGAGTGACACGCCGCTACGAGCCTTCACATCACCCGCGGATGCCGACTATGCGGCGGGTGTCCCGGTGGTCCTCCCCTGGTCTGCGTTCTCCGGTGTGTTCGTCTCCAGCAGTAGCGGATCCGTTGCGTCCGGTGGAGGTGCAGGTGGAGGAGGCGGAGCGGCAGGCAGTACCTGACGACTCCCCCATTCGTTTCCGGCGAGCGCCTCCATCACTCGCACCGCCGGCCTATCCGGTGTTGTCCGGTGTACGCGGCTCGTCGGGCTCGGAGTCGGTGCGATCATCGATGTATTCCGGGGTCGAATGCCCCACTTGGTCGGCCAGTTCCAATCCCGCGCCGGCGTAGACGTTGAAGGCGATATCGACGCCCTGGTCTTTTGCCCACTGCACCTCGTCGTCGTACCGTGCGACCGCCGCCACTGTTCCGCCGAAGCCGGACTCTCGCAGACACGCCAGTGCAGTGACGTTCGCACCGTGCCGCGGCATGGCGAGCACCGCGATCCGGACGGAATCCGATCTGCGTAGTCGGTGCCAGAAGTCGAGGTCGGTGGCATCGCCCTCGATGACACGCAGTCCCTGCTCGGCCAGTCGACGGATGCGCGGGCCGTCGTAGTCGACTCCGACGACGTCCAATCGGTAGTGCTCGTTCAGTCGCTGGTAGGCCGCGAACCCCACACGCCCCATGCCGATGACGACGACCTCGGCGTCGCCGGCATCACCGGGGCGTTCCTCGGGGTGGAGGCTCCGCTCGTCCTGGACGGGCAGCCGGCTCGCCATCTTCTCGACCATCAGGTGGCCGCGGCCGTTGACCAGCGCGGACACCACGAAACTCAGAGCCACCGCGATCGACATCTCGACCAACCACGTAGGTGCCAGCAGCCCGGTCGTCACTCCGACAGAGACGACGATCAGACCGAACTCCGAGTAGTTCATCAGACTCAGTCCTGCGAGCAGGGCCGTTCGATACCGGAGTTTCATCGCGGCGAACAGCGCTACGTAGAGCACGGATTTGAGCGGCAGAACGAGCATCATCAGCAGAGCGACAACGAGACTGGGCACATCGGGCAGCCCGGACAGGCCTATCGAAACGAAGAAGCCCACCAACAGAAGTTCCTTGAGGTGGAACAGAGACCGTGCCAGTTCCGACGACGCGGAATGCGAAGCCAACAGGACGCCGATGATCAAGGCGCCGAGGTCACCTTTGAGGCCCAGCGTCGAGAACAGTGCGTACCCCGGAACCAGAGCCATCACGATGCCGAACAACGACTGCATCTCGCCGTGCCCCAGCCCGCTCCAGATTCTCCGAAGAATTCGCGTGAGCGGCCACAGCAGGACGAGGGTGAAGGCCCATGGGCTGGGCAGAGTGCCGCTGGTGACCGTCAGGAAGACGACAGCGACGATGTCCTGCATGACGAGAACGCCGATGGCGACCCGGCCGTAGAGCGCATGCGACTCCCCCCGCTCCTCGAGTACCTTGACGACGAACACGGTGCTGGAGAACGACATGGCGAAGGCCAGGAGTGCGATGGTCGTCAGGCTTTGCCCGGACAGCATGGCGAGGCCGGCCACGGCGGCCAACCACAACACCGTGGTTCCGAGCGCGACACTGATCGCAAGATGGACCGACGTGGTGAGCCAGACCTCGCGGCGCAACAGAATGCGGAGGTCGAGCTTGAGGCCGATGGCGAACAACAGCAGCGTGACCCCCAAGTCGGCGAGCAGGTCCAGCTGCGGCACCTCACCGATATCGAGAGCGTTGATGACGAACCCAGCGGCCAGAAAGCCGACCAACGGAGGTAGTCGCACCGCCATGGCGAGTCCGCCGAGGCCGAATGCGATGACGAGATAAATCGCGGCAACAGTCATGCTCGGTCTCCTCGGTCACGGATCGATCGGTCCGCTGACGCGTCGACGACGTCTTTGCACCCAGCCGGAACGAGCAAAGTAACCCGCGGAGTAGGAAATTGCAGGACAGATGGAGTTCGCGGACGACAACGGCGACCGTCGACGTCTGACGTCGTCGGTCGCCGCAGACCTCATCCGGTCTCGATGCCCACGCCGGGGCGGGTCAGAGCTCGAACTCGGCCGGGTCGATTCCCACTGCGAAGCATGCGTTGCGAACGGCGGCCTTTTCGTGATCGTCGAAATGCCCGTCGGCACCGCCGATGATGATGCCGATCTGGATGACGGCACGGGCCTGGTCCGGCTTGGACTTCAACTTGCCGATCGTGGCGGTGGCCTCGACCTTTCCGAAGTCGAAGTCACCCTGCAGCTTGTCGCAATACCAGTCGAACTTCTGACGGAGCTCGTCGGACTCGAAGACTCGGAGAGCTTCGTTTCCGGCAATCAGCGCTGCCGTCTTCTGCCGCTCGGCCGGATCGATCGTGCCGTCCGCGGCTGCGATGAGAGCGCACATCGCCATGCTGCCGTTGGCGAACTCCTTGTTCTTGAACTGGCTGGTCTTGGTTTGCAGCTGCCCGTTCAATTCCTGTGCTTTGGACTTGAGTTGATCCCAGAACGCCATGGAGCTCCTCTGTGTGTCTTTGCGTCCGCGCAAGGCGCGCGTGCGTCGCCCATTGTCCACGGAGTCGGTGAACAACGACGAGAGCGATGTCGTCGACTGTCGCGCCGCCCGAAAGACGACCAGCGAGGAGCCCCGGAAATACTCAGCGCAGCCGCTCGGCATCGTGTGCTTTCGCCACGAGTTCGATACACAGGCGTTGCAGTTCGTCGGCGGCGGCGCCTTCTGCCACGGCGGTACTGACGTCCTCGGCCGCGCATCGCAGTTCGAATGCGCGATCCGCAACGGCCGACGCTTCTTCGGCGGTCAGCACAACGGCGTCGACGGGAATGGACGTCCCTTTGACGGCACTGCGCTGCTCGTACGCACGTTGTCTGCACGATTGTCGGCAGTACCGTCGTTTGCGGCCGGTGCCGACATCGTCGATGGGACGTCCGCACCACTCGCACGTCTGGTTGCGACGGGTTTTCACGGACATGGTCGCTCAGCCTACTTTGCCGGCGAGGTAGGATGCCTTGATCTGCGCGGGCGAGCCGGGAACGAACGGACGCACGACGACGTTGTAGATCAGTGGGTGGACGACGAAGCTCGGCCGCGCCGAAACCGGCCGGTGGAATCGGCGCACATACCTACTATCGATGGAGAGGACTTCACTATGGCAGATCGTGTACTTCGAGGTAGTCGACTGGGAGCCGTCAGCTACGAGACCGATCGTGATCACGACCTGGCACCCCGCCGCGTGGCTCGCTATCGCTGCGACAACGGTGAGGAATTCGACGTACCGTTCGCCGACGACGCCGAGATTCCCGGTACGTGGGCGTGCCGTAACGGACTCGAGGGTTCTCTGATCGAGGGCACCGCGCCCGAGGCCAAGAAGGTCAAGCCTCCCCGTACCCACTGGGACATGCTCCTCGAGCGCCGTTCGGTGGACGAGTTGGAAGAGTTGTTGAAGGAGCGCTTGGATCTGCTGAAGGTCAAGCGACGCGGAGCCTGATCTCCTGACCGATGCACCGCCCGATTGGAAAACAATCCGGCGGTGCATTTTTTCTCCCGGTGGGAAACCTGGAGATTTTTTTCGGGCGAGTGGTGTGATTATTGTCGTTCAGCGTCCGTTTTCTTCGAGTTTGAGTGGCGCGAAAACGGCTCGGGATGACACCATCGAACATCGCATGTAGTCGGTTACCGAGTCTGTGATGATCGCGGTAACAAATGTCGGCTGCGACCGATAATCATCAGCACCGTAGTCGTCGAAAACAGGGGGCATCAACTCGTGAGCCAGGGTTCCGATCAGTGTCTGCACGACGATCCGCGGACGGCGGCGTCCGACTCGGAATCGGACGGACGCGTTGCGGTCGGCGAACAGAAGTTGGCGGAATTGCGCCGCGAATTGGACGGTATCGACGAGGTCTTGCGCGCAGCCGTACGCGACCGAATCGATGTGTGTGTACGGGTGGCCCACGTCAAACGCGAATTCGGTATTCCCATGATGCAGCCGGGCCGGGTGGGCGTGGTGACCGAACGGGCTCGTGAGTTCGCGTCCGCGAACGGATTGTCGCCCGACTTTCTCGAAGAGTTGTACAAGTCGATGATTGCCGAGGCGTGTCGCGTCGAGGATCTCATCATCGATTCTCCGGGGCCAGAATCTGGCTTCGAGGGCGAACGATAGAGGTACGTCGATGACGATCAGAACCCTCCTGGTGGACAATTACGACTCGTTCACCTACAACCTGTACAGCCTCCTCGCCGAGGTCAACGGCCGACCACCGACCGTGGTCAAGAACGACGTCGCGTGGTCTTCCCTCGACTTCGCCGCGTTCGACAACGTCGTGATCTCGCCCGGTCCCGGCCGCCCGGACGTCGAGCAGGACTTCGGTATCAGTGGTCGAGTGATAAGCGAATCCGGTCTCCCGATTCTGGGTGTCTGCCTCGGCCATCAGGGGATGTGCCACCTCTTCGGGGGCGAGGTCGATCTGGCCCCCGCACCGATGCACGGCCGCACCACCGACATCACGCACACCGGGGTGGATCTGTTCGAGGGGATTCCTTCGCCGTATTCCGTGGTGCGCTACCACTCTCTGGTCGTCACCCGGACTCCCGCCGACTTCGAGGAAGTCGCCTGGACCCCGGACGGTCTGGTGATGGCGGTTCGTCATCACAGCAAGCCGTTGTGGGGAGTGCAGTTCCACCCCGAGTCGATCAGCACCGAATACGGGCGTGAGCTGCTGGCGAATTTCCGCGATCTGACGCTAGCGCGGTCGAGCGCAGCGAACGCAGCGGGGACCCACGATTCGATGTTCACCATCGAAACCCGCACTATCGACAGCGATTTCGACTCCGAGCGCGTGTTCCAGACGCTGTTCGCGCACGACACCAAGAGTTTCTGGCTGGACGGAAGCGCCGCACTCGAGCCCGAGTGCCGATTCACCGTCATGGGCGATTGCTCCGGGCCGCACGCCGAATATGTGACGTACTCGGTAGCCGAGACGATGGTGACCGTCGAGGGCTCCGACGGCACGAAAGAACACATCCACTCGACGTTCTTCGACTACATCGACGCCCAACTACGTCGCCGAGCTACTCCCCCGCGGCACGATCTTCCGTTTGCATTCGGACTGGGCTACGTCGGCTACCTCGGGTACGAACTCAAGGCCGATACGGGCGGGCAGCTGGTGCACACCTCGGCGACCCCCGACGCCTCGATGGTGTTCTCCGATCGGGCGTTGGTGTTCGACCACGAGGCCGGCACCCTGTACTTGATGGGGTTGGCCGATACCCCCGGGGATCCGGTCCTCGCGCAGTGGTTCGACTCGGTCACCGCAACGCTGAGTGGACTGTCCGAGAAGGCGCAGACCGTGAGTGCGCCCAGTGGGATACCTGCGTCCGGTGCTCCGTTGCTCGGCGCAGAGCTGTCCCTGGAGCCACGGCTCAGGCACGATCGCACGCATTACCTCGACCTCATCTCTCAGTGCCTCGCCGAAATCCGTTCCGGTGAAACCTACGAGGTCTGCCTGACGAACACTGCCACCGTGGCCGGTTCCATCGACCCCGCGGCGACGTACTCCTACATGCGGGAAATCAATCCCACCCCGTACAGTGCCTTCTTGAATTTTCCCGACGTCTCGGTCCTGAGCGCCTCCCCCGAGCGATTCCTGCGTATCGACGCCGACCGCATCGTGGAGTCCAAGCCCATCAAGGGAACTCGGCCGCGCGGGGCCACCCCCGAAGAGGACAACGCACTCAAGGCCGACCTCGTCGCGAACGAGAAGGACAAGGCCGAGAATCTGATGATCGTCGATTTGGTGCGTAACGACCTGGCTCAGGTGTGCGTTCCTGGTTCGGTACACGTGCCGAAGCTGTTCGACGTCGAAACCTATGCTCCCGTGCACCAATTGGTCTCCACGGTTCGTGGCCGGCTGCGTGACGACGCGTCGGCTGCCGACTGCATCAGAGCGGCGTTCCCCGGCGGCTCGATGACCGGCGCTCCGAAGATTCGCACGATGGCAATCATCGACAAGCTCGAAGATGGGCCGCGCGGAGTGTATTCCGGTGCCATCGGCTACTTCTCGATCACGGGTACGGCAGATTTCTCGATCGTCATTCGCACGATCGTGGCGACCGAGCACGAGGTCACGTACGGCGTTGGAGGCGCGATCGTCGCGCTCTCGGACCCCGACGAGGAGTTCGAGGAGACGATGGTCAAAGCGGTGTCGATGCGTCGAGCCCTCACTGGCCGGACAGCGAACAGCGGGTAGAGCGCACGCGCTCTACCCGCTGTTCCACATCCCTCGGCCAGTGGCCGTCGTGCTCTACGCAGTGGTGAAGTACTCGAACACCGCAGGCTGAGCTTCGGGGTTGGCGTTGTTGATTCCGATGACCGTGCCGGCGACCGTACCGATCACGGTTCCGATGATGCAGCCCGAGATGAAGTTCGGGAAGATCGAGACGCAGCCGATGGCGAAGCCGAGGCCTGCACCGATGGCCGTGCCGACGCCGCCGCCGTTGTTCCAACCGATGGCGAGCTGGTTGACCATGTTGTCGAAGGCCTGCTGCTTGGTCTTCGCGCCTGCGACCTCAGCGACAGGAACGGTCTGCGGGGTGAGAGTGAGTTCCCGACCTTCGGCACCGATCAGGGGCGCAATGGAGTAGACGGTTCCATTGATGGAGTACTCCAGCGGGATCGACGCCACCGTGGAGCCGGCCTGGTCGACGATCGACACCGTCTCGCTCGTCGCATCGACGCGGAAGAGACCGGCGTCGAGGATGGTCTTGACGGTTCCATCCGGGTTGACCGACGTCTGGTAGGTCATCGACTCCGACGTCGGATCCGCTACGGCCTGGCCTGCGCCGGTGGCTAGGGCTGCGGTCAACGCCACCGCGACCGTTGCTGTTCTGATCAGTTTCACTGTGTCCCCTGGTAGTAGTGATTCGCATTCGACCACTCGAGTATCGAAAGCCGATGGTATTCGAGCGAGTGCTCTTTCACGGAAGAACACTCGCAAACGTTATGGATATGTATTGCCCAGATGTGCGTCGACAACCGGACCGATCACCGAGACAGCATCGGGATTGGTCATTTCGTTGTGGAAAACGTCCACACCGTGGATGACGATATCTCCTGACACGTACGGTCGCCATTCCTGTGGTGACCGAACAATTCCGTCACTCGCGCCTTTCGTTGCAGAAAAGAACAAAACATTTCCGTCGAACACGTCCGGGATGAACTCGGCCATGATTCGCGTCGAGTTCTCGAATCCTGCATTGATTCTGCGCAAATGATCCGCCGTGACACCGGTGGTCTGCCCCAGGGATTCGTCGAGCAGTTCGACACCACGTTCGTAGGTCAACGGCTCGGACGACGCCTGAGCAGTCAGATCCAGCCCCAGACCCGCGAGCAGGTTCTCGACGCTCAGCTCACCGTCGGCCGTCTCGTCATGGCCGTCGACGTAGCTGTCCAGCAACGCGAGAGTCTGCACTTCGCTGCCGGTGCTGCGTAGTTCCACGGCGATCGCATGGGCGAGCGAACCACCGAGCGACCACCCGAGCAGGTGGTACGGACCGACCGGCTGGACAGCCCGGATCTCGTCGGCGTACCGGTGCGCGAGGTCTCGAATCGAGCCGAACGGCGTGCCTTCCACGATGCTGGGCAACTGCAGGCCGTACACGGGACGGTCGTCACCGATCTGGGACACCAGGCCCGCATATCCCCACGACAACCCGATTCCGGGATGGACGCAGAACAGTGGTTCCTTGGAGCCTGTGCTGCGCAGTGGGATGACCACTCCGAACACCGAATCCAGTTGCGCACCGGACGAATCGACGTCCGACGCGACCCGAGCCGCGAGCCCTGCCGGGGTCGGATCGACGAACAACGCCTGCAGCGGGACGCGAACTCCGACCGCGTTCTCGATGGCCGGGCCGATCTTGGTTGCCACCAGCGACGTGCCACCGAGCTCGAAGAAGTTGTCGTCCATACCGACTCGTTCGACACCCAACACCTCGGCGAACGCGTCGGCGATGGCTGCTTCGAGATCGGTACTCGGTGCCCGATACGGCGTCGTCGACACCGTCAGTTCCGGCACCGGGAGCGCGCGTCGATCCAGCTTGCCCACCGGAGTGAGTGGGATGTCGGCGAGTTCGATGATCGTCGACGGGACCATGTGGCGCGGAAGAACGGTCGCGACACTGTCGCGCAATGCCTCGACGTCCACCGATGCACCCTCGGCCGGCAGGACGTAGGACACGAGAACCGTATCTCCCGACGCCGCATTGTGACCGATGGTCGCCGCGAAGCCGACCTCGTCGTGATCGGTGAGCGCGGAGTCGATCTCGCCGAGCTCGATACGGAATCCGCGGACCTTGACCTGGAAGTCGCTGCGTCCGACGAACTCGAGCACACCGGTACTCCCCCAGCGCACGACGTCACCGGTTCGGTACATCCGCTCACCGGCGGTACCGAACGGGTCTGCGACGAAGCGTTCGGCCGTGAGCCCGAACCGTCGCAGGTATCCGCGTGCCGTACCGGGGCCTGCGATGTACAGCTCGCCCGACACCCCGGCCGGGACCGGCCGCAGACGTGCGTCGAGCACGAGGAACCGGAATCCGGTACCCGGCCGGCCGACGTCCACCGCGCCGCCTGGCATCAACGGACCGCCGACACTCGCCTGAATGGTCGTCTCGGTCGGACCGTAGCCGTTGAACATCTTGCGGCCCGGTGCCCACTTCGCCACCAGTTCCGGAGTGCAGGCCTCGCCGCCGACGGCGAGGACGCGGACCGTGCCCAAACGTGTTTCGTCGATCGAGGACAACGCCGCCGGAGTCAGGAATGCGTGTGTGACATGTTCCGATTCGAGCAGGTCGGCCAGTTCGCTGCCGCCGAACGTTCCCGGCGGCACGATCACCACGGTGGCACCGACGCCGAACGCCATCGTGAGCTCGTACACCGAGGCGTCGAAACTCGGCGAGGCGATGTGCGACACCCGCGAATCCCGGGTGGGACGGAATCGATCGATCACCTCGGCCTGCAGGTTGGCCAGGCCCCGGTGCCGCACTGCGACGCCCTTCGGGCGGCCGGTCGAACCCGAGGTGTAGATCAGGTACGCCGGGTGGTCGAGGTGCAGCGTCGCGGTGCGCTCGGCATCGGTGACTGCGGCCACGGGATAGCGCGAAAGCTCCGATGATGTCTCGGGATCGTCCAGGACGAGCCACGGCACGGTGTCGGGCAGCGACTGCCGACTGTCGACGTCGGTCAATCCCATTGCCGCACGCGAATCTTCGAGCATGTGCGCAATGCGGTCGGCCGGGTAGTTCGGGTCGACCGGCAAGAATGCCGCACCGGTCTTGGCGACCGCCCACACCGACAGAACCGACTCGATGGACCGAGGCAGTGCCAAGGCGACGAACGTTTCCGGTCCGACGCCGTAGTCGATGAGCATTCGCGCGATTCGGTTCGACCAACTGTCGAGGTCGGCGTAGGACAGGCTCACGCCCCGATACGTGACGGCGACCGCGTACGGGTCGAGCGCCACCGAGGCGGCGAGCATTTCCGGCCACGTTCGCAACGCGACGTCGGCGGACCCGCGAGCCGGTGCCAGAGCCTGCTTCTCGTCGGCACCGAGAATGTCGATATCCCCCACCGCGGTGAGTCGATCGTTGCCGACGGCGTCGAGTACGCGAACCAGTCGCGCCGCGATCGCATCGACGGTGGACGCGTCGAACAGCGAGGTGGCGTAATCGAACGCTGCCTCGAATCCGGTCGGTCGCCCGTCGTCGTCGAAGGTCTCGGACACCAGGAGTTGCAGATCCTGCTTGGCCACGGGGACGTCGAAGTCGAAGCCCTCCACGCGCAGATCCGGTAGCTCGAGGGACGCCTTCTCGTTGTTCTGGAACGACAACGCCACCTGCGACAGCGGTGCATACGCCGTCGATCGCGTGGGATTGAGCACCTCGACAATGCGCTCGAACGGCATCTCGGTGTGATCGAAGGCGTCGAGGTCGTGTGCTTTCACCTGCGTGAGCAGATCCACGAACGAGGCGGAGTCGTCGATCCGGCTGCGCAACACCAAGGTGTTGACGAACATGCCGACGAGATCATCCAGTGCCGCGTCGCCGCGCCCTGCCACCGGAGTGGTGATCGCGATGTCGTCGGTACCGCTCAGGCGCGCCAGCACCACCGCGAACGCGGCGTGCAACACCATGAACATACTGACGTTCTGCTCGCGGGTGATCTCGACGAGTGCCCGATGGATCTCGGCGTCGACGGTGAAGCGAACCCGGCCACCCCGGAAATCCTGCGTGGTGGGCCGCGGGCGATCGGTGGGCAACGGCAGCAGATCGGGTAGACCTGCGAGCGCCGTCGACCAGTACTCGAGCTGGGCCGCGGCCACGCTCGACTCGTCCTTCTCGTCGCCGAGCAACGAACGCTGCCACAGCGTGTAGTCGGCGTACTGCACCGGCAAGGGCTCCCAGCCCGGCGCTGCTCCCGTGGTGCGCGCCGAGTACGCGAGCACCACGTCTCGTGCCAGCGGTGCCATCGAGGCTCCGTCGGCCGCGATGTGATGCACCACCATCGCCAGCACGAAGACGGGCTCGGCATCGGTATCGGCACCCACGACGTGGAACAGCTCGACGTGCACCGGAATCTCGGTGGTCACGTCGAATCCACGACCTGCCAGGTGCGCCACCCGGTCGGTCAGCACACCGGCATCGATCGATTCCGGCTCGACCACCGGAGCCACCTCGACGGCCGGATGTACGAGCTGGACCGGGAAGTCCGGTCCGTCCGGGAACGTCGTCCGCAGCGATTCGTGCCGCTCGAGGACGTCGACGACTGCCGCGGCGAGGGCCGCAGTATCGAGCTGCCCGGTCAACTTGACGACCAGTGGCACGTTGTACGCCGCCGAGGTGGTGTCGAACTGGTTGATGAACCACATGCGTTGCTGTGCGAGAGACAGCGGGATGTGATCAGGACGTTGTGTCGCAACGAGATTCGGACGCTGCGTCCGTGTGGACGTTGCGCCGACCGCGCTCGCCAATCCGGCGACGGTCGGCATCTCGAAGATCGTGCGCACGCCGATCGTGGTGCCGAGTTCGGCGTTGACGCGGGCGATGACGCGCGTGGCGCTGAGCGAGTCTCCACCGAGCTCGAAGAAGCTGTCGTCGGCACCGACCCGATCGACGTCGAGAATCTCGGCGAACACGGCGGCCACGGTGAGCTCGGCCGGCGTGCTCGGCTCGCGGTACGACGTTGCCGACCCGAACTCGGGCACCGGCAACGCGGACCGATCGAGTTTTCCGACCGGCGTGAGCGGAATGGCGTCGAGCACCACGATGGCTGCGGGAACCATGTGCGACGGCAACATGCCGGCCAGGTGGTCACGCAGGACACCGGTATCGAACGCGTCCGCCGCGCCCTCGGTGGTTCGTACGTACGACACCAGGACGGTCGCTCCCGAGGGACCCGGACTGCCGAAGGTCGCGGCGAAGTCCACGGACGGATGCGATGCGAGTGCCGCGTCGATCTCGCCGAGTTCGATGCGGAAGCCGCGAACCTTGACCTGCGAATCACTTCGACCGACGTATTCGATCGTCAGATCCGGCGACCACCGCACCACGTCTCCGGTGCGGTACATCCGCGAGCCGGGCGCGCCGAACGGGTCGGCGACGAATCGCTCCGCCGTCAGGCCCAATCGATCGTGGTAACCGCGGGCGAGTCCGACACCCGCGAGATAGAGCTCACCTGCGACGCCGACAGGAACGGGCTGCAGCCGTGAATCGAGCACCACCTCGTACACGCCGCGAACAGGACCACCGATCGAGACGGTGTCACCTGCAGTCATCGGCGTGCTGATGTTGGACATGATCGTGGCCTCGGTCGGACCGTAACCGTTGTAGAGATTCCGGCCCGGTGCCCACTTCGCGACCAACTCGGCCGGTACGGCCTCGCCACCGACGACGACGTCGGCGAACGTGTCGAGCCCGCTCGGGTCGACCGACGCCAGAGCCGACGGGGTGATGAAGCCGTGGGTGACCGACTCCGCTGCCAACAGTGCCGCGAGTTCGTCGCCGCCGTACACGGTGGGCGGCACGATGATCATCGTCGCGCCGACGCCGAAGGCGAGTAGGTACTCGAGCACGGATGCATCGAAGCTCGGGGACGAGACGTGCAGTGTGCGTGAGTCTTTGGTGATTCGGTATCGCTCGCGCTGCTCGGTTGCGAAGTTGTCGAGACCGGAGTGCGTGACGACGACACCCTTGGGCACACCCGTCGAACCCGAGGTGTAGATGGTGTACGCCGCGCTTTCGAAGGCGATGCGTCCGTTCCGCTCGGTGGCGTCGATCGGCTCGTCGCTCACTGCGTTCGGGCCGTCCGTCGCCAGATCGTCGAGGACGATCCAGGGCACGGTCGACGGCAGGTCGTCGAGATGGGCGCGGGTGGTGACGCCGAACGTGGCACCGGAGTCGGCCAGCATGTGCTCGATGCGATCGGCCGGGTAGTTGGGATCCACCGGTACGAATGCCGCGCCGGATTTTGCGACGGCCCAGACCGTCAGCACCGATTCGATCGATCGTGCGATACCGAGTGCCACGAAGGTCTCGGTGCGCACGCCGTGGCCCAGCAGAATTCGAGCGAGTCGGTTGGACCGACGGTCCAACTCCCGGTACGTCATTTCGCCGTCGGTGCTGCGCAGTGCGATGGCGTCCGGGTTCACCGCGGCAGCGTCGGAGAAGATCTCCGGCAGCAGCCGGGCCGAGCGTCCATCGGGTCCGAACACCGGTGCCAGCGAGGCGAACTCGGCGTCACCGAGGAGTCGCAGCCGTCCCAGTGGCTGCTGTTCGTCCTCGAGCACGGCGTCGAGGACACGCTCGACGCGATCGACGATGGCGTGCACGGCATCGACGTCGAACAGTTCCGGCAGGTACTTCGCCTTCAGGTTCAGGCGTTCGTCGACCGACGAAACCAGAGTAAGCGGGTAGTGCGCTGCGTCGGTTCCGAGAATGTCGGTGACCTGCATACCGGCGAAATCGGTTGCCGCAGAAGCGCCGGCCCGGTCGACGGGGTACGACTCGAACACCGTCAAGGTGTCGAAGGCCACGCCTGCACCTGCTGCGCGTTGGATATCGGTCAGGCCGAGGTAGTGGTGATCCAACAGCGATGCCTGCTCGGCCTGAACCCGATCGACCAGTGCGCCCAGCGTTTCGCTCCGGTCCAGCGTGACACGGACGGGCAGGGTGTTGATGAACAGCCCGATCATGCCCTCGATACCCGGAACCTCCGGCGGACGACCCGACACCGTCGCACCGAACACGACGTCCTCGCGTCCGGTGAGGGTGGCCAGCACGACGCCCCATGCGGTCTGGACGAGGGTGTTGAGGGTCGATCCACGGCGAGCAGCGAAGTCACGCAGTGCCGCGGTGGTCTCGACCGACAACGACCGCTCGGTCTCCCGCGACACGGTGGACAGTTGCCGGCCACGATCGTCGGTGACCAACAGCGTGGGTTCTTCCACGCCGGCCATGGCACTGATCCATTGCGCGGTGGAGATCGCCACGTCGCGTTGGCGCATCCACGCCAGGTAGTCCCGGTAGGCAGGAATACGCGGCAGCATCGAGTCGTCGGACTCGGTGACGTAGAGCGTGATGAGTTCCTTGACGACCAGAGGCGTCGACCATCCGTCCAACAGGATGTGGTGGTTGGTCAGCAGCAGACGCCAGTGATCGTCGGCCAGGGTGATGAGCGTGAACCGCAGCAGCGGTGCCCGGTCCATCTCGAAGCGCACCGCACGGTCGGCCTCGAGAACTGCCTCGAGGGCCACCTCGACATCGGGCTCCCCTCGAAGATCGATCTCGGACCACGGAACAGTGACCGAACTCTGCACGATCTGCAGTGACTCGCCGTTGCTGTTGTGTACGAACGCTGCTCGCAGGTTGGGATGGCGAGAGACCAGTTTGTCGACGGCAGCATGCATCCGCGTCGCATCGACAGTTCCCCGGAGCTCGAGGCCCAGCTGAACCATGTACGCGTCGACACCCGAACCGGCACTGCCGATCTCGCCGGCCAGACGAGCGTGGAACAGCAAGCCGGCCTGCAGAGGCGACAACGACCACACGTCGTCGAGATTCGGGAACTGCTCTTCCAGAGCATCGATGGATGTCTGATCGATGTCGACCAGCTCGAGATCCGACGGCGTGAAGCCGCCCGCACCGCCGGCCGAGGCGTGCTCGGTGATCGAGGTGAGGGCCTGCGTCCACAGTTCGATCAACCTGCCGACCTCGTCGGCGTCGAGAACGCCCGCGGGGAAGGCGAACGTCGCGTCGAGCTGCGGGCCGTCGGGGGTCGAGGTGGTGACAGCGTTGATGTCCAGCGCCGCAGGCACCGGCATGTCCGGATTCTGCGCGTCGCCGAGCTCTGCGTCGGCCACCGGGATCCAACCCACGTCGTCCATGCCTTCGGTGGATCCGGTGGAGAACCGGCCGAGGTAGTTGAAGCTGACCTGTGGTGCGGCGAAGCCGGACAGAGCCTCGGCTGCAGCGGAATCGAGGTACCGCAGCATGCCGTAGCCGATGCCGTGATCGGGGATCTCGAGCAGCTGTTCCTTGATTGTCTTGACCAGAGCACCGGCCGACGCGCCGCCTGCCAGAGCGTCGGCGACGTCGAGCGACCCGAGATCGAGACGCACGGGGAAGATGGTGGTGAACCAGCCGACGGTCCGACCGAGATCGGCACCGGGCACCACCGCGTCCTCGCGGCCGTGACCCTCGAGAGTCACGAGAGCGTCCCGCACCGCATCGCCGCGTTCGCGACGCCACGCGGTCAAGGCCAGAGCCAAACCAGCCAGCAGGCCGTCGTTGACGCTGCCGCGGAACACGTCTGGGACAGTGGTCAACAGGCGCTCGGTGACCTCGACCGGCAGGGACGTGCGGACACGCTGCACGGTGGCGTCGACGTCGATTCTCTTGTCGAGCGGGCGAGAACCGATCGTCGGGTCGGCTCCGTCGAGGATCCGACGCCACAGTCCGAGCTCGTCGGTTCGGGCGGCCGTGACCTCGGTGAGTCCGGTGGACCACCGACGCATCGAGGTACCGATCGGAGCCAGTTCAGGCTCCTGGCCGGCGACGATCCGACTCCATGCCGTGGCGAGGTCGGGAACCAGAATGCGCCAGGACACGCCGTCGATCACGAGGTGGTGGGCGACCACGAGCAGTCGACCCGAGCCATTGGGGCTCTGGAACCACACCATCTGCACCATGACGCCGTCGGCCGGAACCAGACGATCGGCAGCGGCGTCGAGCTCGGCCGCGGCAACGACGGAGAATTCGGGGCCGTCGACGGATTCGACCGAGACCGCGTGAAGGACGCTCGCAGCCGAGACTGTTCCGACCGGAGACACATCCTCGTGCCACTCCCCGTCCGCGTCCTGGTAGAGGCGCGCACGCAGCATGTCGTGACGATCGAGCACCGCTGCCACCGTGCGTTCGAGCGTCTCGCGCTCGATGCCGACCGGAAGCTGAAGCAGCGCTGTTTGTGTGTAACGGCCGAATTCGGTGCTGCGGTCCAACATCCACCGCACGACCGGGGTGAGCGGCATCGGGCCGACTCCCCCACCGTCGAGTTCTTCGAGCACCACGGCGTCGCCGCCGAGAACAGCGACCTCCGCGAGAGCGGCCACGGTCTTGCGCTCGAAGATGTCGCGGGGAGCCAGCACCAGCCCGGCGGCCTTGGCGCGCGAGACCAACTGGATCGACATGATGCTGTCGCCGCCGAGTGCGAAGAACGAATCGTCGACGCCGACGGTATCGAGCCCGAGAACGTCCGCGAACAGACCGGCCAGGATCGATTCGACTTCGGTTGCGGGCAAACGACTTTCGGTGACGTTTGCCGAGAAGTCCGGTGCCGGGAGTGCACGGCGATCGAGTTTGCCGTTGGCGGTCAGCGGCAGCTCGTCCAGGACGATCAACGCTGCGGGCACCATGTACGAGGTCAACGAGTTGCCCACGAAGTCGAGAACGGCCGCATGGTCGAGCGCGCGACCGGCCTCGGCCACGACGTAGCCGATCAGGCGATCACCGAAACCGTCGTCGCGGACGGCGACCACGGAAGCCGCTACCCCATCGAATGCCAGTAGCGCGCTTTCGATTTCGCCCAGTTCGATACGGAAGCCGTGCAACTGGACCTGCATGTCGCTTCGACCCAGGTATTCGAGAGCCCCATCGCGATTCCACCTGGCGGTGTCGCCGGTGCGGTACATACGCGCACCCGCATCGCCGGAGGGGTCGGCAACGAAACGCGTTGCGGACAGCCCTGCTCGGCCGAGGTATCCGCGAGAGAGCTGTGCCCCGGACACGTACATCTCCCCCACGACGCCGGGCGGAACAGGATTGAGACGGGTGTCGAGCACTGCGACACGCAGAGCCGGGATCGCCTGGCCGATGACGCTGGCCGAAGCGGACGCCGCGAACTGCTCGGTCAGAGCCAGGTGGCTCACGTGGACCGTCGTCTCGGTGATGCCGTACATGTTGACCAGGGTCGGCGAGGTCTCCTCGTGCCGTGCGTACCAGCGACCGAGCTGCCCGAGATCGAGTGCTTCTCCACCGAAGATGACGTACCGCAGCGACAGTGCGTCCGATCCGTCGGCGGATCCACCGGCCGCGGTTGCCACACGATCGGCTTCGGCGAACTGGTAGAACGCCGTCGGTGTCTGGTTGAGAACCGTGACCTTCTCACGAATCAGCAACTCGCGGAACAGTTCCGGCGAGCGTGCGGTGTAGTAGTCGACGACCACGAGAGTGCCGCCGTGCAGCAGTGGTCCCCACAGTTCCCACACCGAGAAGTCGAACGCGTAGGAGTGGAACATGGTCCACACGTCGCGGTCGTCGAAGTGGAACAGATCCGTGGTGTTCGCGAACAGCGTCGCCACGTTACGGTGCGCGATCTGCACACCCTTGGGACGTCCGGTACTACCCGAGGTGTAGATGACGTAGGCGATCGAATCGGCATCGGTGGTGCCGATGCGGTCGGCGTCGGTCAGCGGGGCTCCGGACACGCTTGCCAGCTCGGCGACCGCTTCGGGTGCATCGAGCAGCAGCATCTCGACATCGGAAGCAGGCACCGATGCACTGTCGGCGACGGTGGAGATCACACAGACCGGTGACGCGTCGTCGAGCATGAAGGCGAGCCGGTCGGCCGGATAGCCGACGTCGATCGGGAGGTAGCCGCCGCCGGATTTGACGACCGCCAGCAGAGCAACGATCAGCTCCTCGGTACGCGGCATCGCAACCGCCACCAGGGACTCCGACGTCACACCCCGAGCCACGAGGATGCGTGCAAGTCGGTTCGAGCGGTCGTCCAGCTCGGCGTAGGTCAGCGAGCGATCGCCGAACACGACTGCCTGTGCTTCGGGGAACTGCGCAGCGGCAGCGGCGAAGCGGTCGGCCAGTGTCGCATCGGTCGCCGTGTGGCCGTCGTGGTTCCACTGCCGGGCCATGGCGTCGAGTTCACCCGGCAACAGGATGTCGATGTCGCCGACAGCACGATCGGGATCGGCGGTCACGCCGGCGAGGACGGCACCGAATCGAGTCGAGAACTCGTCCACGGAGATCTCGTCGAACAGGTCGACCGCGTAGGTGATCGCAGCGGTCATACCTGCCGGAGCACCGGAGTCGTCGAACCGTTCCGCGACGGTCAGCTGGAGGTCGAACTTCGCGACGTGGGCGTCGATGTCGACGGCCTCGACGGTGAGTTCGGGTAGCTCCAGTGCCGCCGAGGTGTTGTTCTGGAATTCGAGCAGTACCTGGAACAACGGCGAGTGATCGGTGGAACGCGCCGGATCGAGGACGTCGACGAGACGCTCGAACGGCACGTCGGTGTTGTCGAACGCCGCCAGGTCCGCGGTACGGGTCCGGCGGAGCAGCTCGGTGAACGAGAGATCGGGTGCTACCTCGGTGCGCAGAACCAGAGTCCCGACGAACATGCCGACCAAATCGTCGAGCGCCGCGTCGCCACGCCCGGCGATGGGCGTGCCGACTGCGATGTCCTCGGTCCCGCTGAGGCGAGCCATGAGGATCGACCATGCTGCATGCATGGCCATGAACACGGTCGCGTCGTTCGCGCGGGCGAGGTCCACCAGGCCGGCGTGGACGTCTGGCTCGATCTCGAACCGAACACTGTTGCCGCGCATCGACTGCCGTGCCGGGCGAGGATGGTCGAGCGGAAGCGGCAGCAGCTCGGGTAGATCCGCGAGAGTGGACTTCCAGAACTCGAGCTGCTGTGCTGCTACCGAGCTCGGGTCGGACTCGTCGCCGAGAACCGAGCGTTGCCACATCGCGAAATCGGCGTACTGAACGTCGAGTGGTGCCCACATCGGAGCTACTCCCGACACGCGAGATCCGTATGCCACCATGACGTCTCGGGCCAGCGGTGCCATGGACGCGCCGTCGGCGGCAATGTGATGCACGATGATCGACAGCACGAAATCCTCGGGTGCCGTTCGGTACAGAACGGCCCGGAAGGGCAGGTCCTTCGACACGTCGAATCCGCGGGCGGCAGCGGACGAGATCGCGGTGACGATCTCGGTGGCATCGACGTCGACGACGTGCAGATGGGTCGTCGCCGCGTCGGTGCCGAGAATGTGCTGCTCGGGCCGATCGCCGTGCGAGGGGAACACGGTGCGCAGCGACTCGTGCCGCGCCAGCACGTCACCGATCGCAGCGTTCATTGCCTCGATGTCGAGACGGCCTGTCAATCGAACCGCGAGCGGGATGTTGTAGGCGGCCGAGTCGACGTCGAACTGGTTGATGAACCACATTCTCTGCTGAGCCATCGACAACGGAATCGAGCTCGGGCGAGGCTTCGCAGCGAGCGCCGGACGGCGCGCGGCACCGGCCGGGTTGCTGTGCACTCGCACCGCCAACGACTCGACCGTCGGTGCCTCGAACAACGCACGAACGCTGACAGCGGTGTCGAGGGCTGCATTCACCCGAGCGGTGAGGCGGGTGGCGCTCAGCGAGTCTCCACCGAGATCGAAGAAGCTCGAGTCGATGCCGACGCTGCCCACGCCGAGAACCTCGCCGAAGATGTCGGCGATGATTCGCTCGGTCTCGTTGCGAGGAGCGCGCGAGTCGCTGCCGAGGTGCAGATCCGGGGCGGGCAGCGCCTGTCGATCGAGCTTGCCCGCGGGCGTGAGCGGGATCGACTCCAGGGCAACGAACGCCGTCGGAATCATGTGTGTCGGAAGCGAACTCGACGCCCGAGTGCGCAGCGTCGTCACATCGATTTCGTGGCCGGGCCGCGGAAGAACGTAGGCGACCAGGATCGTGTTTCCGGCAGGTCCGTCGACACCGATCGTCGTAGCGAATTCGACTGTCGGATCATCGGTCAGCACCGCGTCGATCTCGCCGAGCTCGATACGGAAACCGCGCACCTTGACCTGGAAGTCACTGCGTCCGACGTACTCGAGGGTGCCCGACTCGGTCCACCGCACGACGTCGCCGGTTCGGTACATACGCTCGCCGGGCTCGCCGAACGGGTTCGCGACGAACCGCTCTGCCGTCAGACCGAATCGCGAATGGTAGCCACGCGCCAGGGCGGGGCCGGCGAGGTAGAGCTCTCCTGCGACACCGACCGGTACCGGATGCAGACGCGAATCCAGCACTACTTCGCCGAAACCGATTGTCGGCGAGCCGATATCGATGGGCGAGCCCACGTGCAGCTGGTCACTGACGGAGGAGAAGATGGTGGCCTCCGTGGGGCCGTACGCATTGAACATGCGCCGGCCCGGTGCCCACCGTGCGACGAGCTCGGGCGGACACACGTCGCCACCGGTTGCAACGACGCTCAGTTCGGTCAGACCGTCGGGGTCCACCGAGGCGAGGGCCGCGGGAGTCACGAACGCATGCGTGACGTGCTGCTGCGCCAGGAGCTCGCCGAGCTCCACGCCGCCGTACACGGAGGTGGGTGCGATCACCATCGTGGCGGCACCCGAGATCACCATGGCCAGCTCGAGAATGGATGCATCGAAGCTCGGTGACGCGAACGCGAGAACCCGAGCGTTCGGAGTCACCTCGAAGCGAGACCGTTCTTCCTCGGCCAGGTTGGCCAGGCCGCGATGAGTGACGGTGACGCCTTTGGGAACTCCGGTGGAGCCGGAGGTGTAGATCAAGTACGCGACCTGGTCGATGTGTACCGGTCGAGTGCGGTCGGAGTCGAGAACCGGTGCGGTCGAACGGTTCGCGAGATCGCGGCGAGTGTCGTCGCGGTCGAGGACGGACCACGTAGCCGAGCCCAGACCCTCGACGGCACCGACGTGTTCGGTCGACGTGACGCCGATGGACGCGCCGGAGTCGACCAGCATGTGCTCGACTCGATCACGGGGGTAACTCGGATCGATCGGCAGGAAGGCCGCACCGGTCTTGGCCACGGCCCAGATTGCGAGAACCGATTCGATGGAGCGCGGCAAAGCAAGTGCCACAACGGTTTCCGGACCTGCTCCGCGGGCGATCAACGCACGTGACAGCGCAGACGACCGAGTGTCCAATTCGGTGTAGGTCAGTGTCCGACCTGCGCTCCACACTGCCGTACCACCGGGGTTGCGGGCAGCAGCATCGGTGAGGATGTCCGGCAGGAGGCGCTCGGTCGTGGAAGCGGGACCACGTACCGGGGCCAGCCTGTTCGATTCCTCCGAGGACAGCAGCGACAGCGATGCGACCCGTTGGTCGGTGTCGGTCGCGATCGCCTCGAGAACACGCACGATTCGATCGACGGTGGCGACGACGACACTGTGCTCGAACAGCTCGGGCAGGTACTTGGCTTCGATGTGCAATCGGTCGTCGACCATCGCGACCAGGGTCAGCGGATACTGGGCGGTGTCGCTGCCGTCGTGCACGTCGTGCACCCGCATGCCGGCGAGATCGGTCTCGGCCGACAGACCCGCGCGGTCCATCGGATACGACTCGAACACGGTGAGCGTGTCGAACGCGACCGCGGGACCGACGGCACGCTGGATATCGGTCAGGCCCAGGTAGTGGTGATCGAGCAGCGAAGCCTGTTCGGCCTGCACCCGATCGAGGTACTGGCCGAGTGTCTCGGCTGGATCCAGCACGATGCGCACCGGCAGCGTGTTGATGAACAGACCGACCATGGACTCGATATCCGAGACCTCCGGCGGACGTCCCGAGACGGTGGCACCGAACACTACGTCCGTGCGACCGGTCAACGTGCCCAGCACCATCGCCCACGAAGCCTGCACCATCGAGTTCATCGTGATGCCGCGTGCCCGGGCGAGACTGCGCAGTCGTTCGGTCTGCTCGATGTCCAGGGAAACCAACGCGCGGCCGGCCAATGTCGACTCCTGGCGACGGCTCTCGACCGGCGTCAGCAGGGTGGGTTCGGCGAGACCCGCGAGGGCTTCCGTCCATGCCGCACGAGCTGCCGAGTGATCACGCCGCGACAACCACGACAGGTAGTCGCGGTACGCAGGTACGCGCGGAAGAACGGCGTCGTCGCCGTCCACGACGTAGAGCGTGAGCAGGTCCTTGAGGAGCAGCGGCGTCGACCATCCGTCGAGCAGGATGTGGTGGTTGGTCATCACCAGACGCCACTCGCCCGGGGCCAGCGTCACGAGCATGAAGCGCAGCAACGGCGCCTGTGCCATGTTGAATCGCGTTGCGCGGTCGTCGTGTTCGATTCGCTCGAGCTCGGCTGCGCGATCGTCGACGCTCAGCGACGACAGGTCGACCGAGGTCCACGGCACATCGACGTCGTGATGCACGATCTGGATGGATTCGCCGTCGTTGTTGTGCACGAACGCCGTGCGCAGGTTCGCGTGGCGCCGCAGTAGGGCCTGGGCAGCGCGGCGGAAGCGAGCCTCGTCGACGTCCCCGCGGAGGTCCAGCACCAGCTGGACGATGTAGGCATCGACGGACTGATCCGACAGTTCGGCATGGAAGAGCAAACCGGCCTGCAGAGGCGTCATCGACCAGATGTCGTCGAGAGTCGGGTACACCCGCTCGAGATCGTCGATGGACTTCTGGTCGAGGCTCACCAGATCGAGATCGGACGGGGTGAACCCGCCGGTCCCCGGCCGCTGAGCGAGCTGCGTCAGCGCGGTGAGAGCCTGCTTCCACAACTGGGCGAGTTCGGTGACCTCGTCGGCATCGAGCACGCCCGTCGGGAATGCGAAGGTCGCCTCCAACCGAGGTCCGGTCGGTGTCGCCGTGGTGACCGCGTTGATGTCGAGCGCAGCGGCGACCGGCAGGTCCTCGTCCTGAGAATCGCCGACGCCGGAGTCGTCGACCGGCAGCCACCCGTGTCCGCGGAGCTCGTCCGGAACGTCGGTGCTGTATCGACCGAGGTAGTTGAAACTGACCTGGGGTGCCGGGAAGTCACGCAGTGTCGCACCGGCCTCCTCGTCCAGGTAGCGGAGCATGCCGTACCCGATGCCGTGATCGGCAACGGCGAGCAGCTGCTCCTTGACGGACTTGACCAGCGCTGCGGCCGCGTCCCCTCCGGCGAGAGCGTCGTCGAGGTCGATCCCGTCGAGGGTCAGTCGAAGTGGGTAGATGGTGGTGAACCAACCGATGGTGCGGCTGAGATCGGCTCCCGGAACCACATGGTCCTCACGGCCGTGGCCCTCGAGAGAGATCAGTGCGTCGGACACGACGACACCGCGGTTTCGTCGCCACACGGCTGTCGCCAGAGCCAGAGCGGCCAGCAGACCGTCGTTGACGCTGCCGTGGAACGCCTCGGGCAGAGCCGTCAACAGGCCCTCGGTGACATCGGTCGACAGAGTGACCTCGACCTTGTCCACCGTTCCATAGACGTCGATCTCGCGGTCGAGTGCGCGTGAACCGATGAGCGGATCGGGATCGGCGAGCGCGTCCCGCCATACTGCGAGCTCGTCCGAACGCGTTGCGGTGACCTCACGCAGGCCGTGCGCCCAACGACGCATCGAGGTACCGACCGGGGCCAGTTCCGGTGTGCTGCCGCCGATGATCTGAGCCCACGCCGACGCGAGGTCGGGCACGAGAATTCGCCACGAGACGCCGTCGATCACGAGGTGGTGCGCGACGACGAGCAGTCGGCTGCCTTCGGAGCCGGCGTCGAACCAGACCATCTGAATCATGACACCGGCATCGGGTGCCAGACGATCCACTGCTGCAGCGGCTTCCGACCTGGCCTGATCCGAGAACTCCGGTCCCCGAACACTGTTCGACTCCACCCGGCGGACGACGGACTGCGCCGTCACGGAACCGATCGGGAGCACCTCCATCGACGGCTCTCCGGTACGGTGCAGAACTGCACGGAGCATGTCGTGGTGATCGAGGACGGTCTGAACGGTTGCTTCGAGAACGTCGAGCTCGATATCGGACGGCAGTGTCAGCACGGCAGTCTGTGTGTGCTTGTCGAGTACCGACGTGCGGTCGAGCATCCAGTGCACGATCGGGGTGAGCGGGACGTCTCCGACGCCGCCGCCGGGCAGCTCGTCCAGCACGAGCGGAACGGTCCCGTCGCCGGCCGCGACGACCTCGGCCAGTGCGGCAACGGTCTTGTGCTCGAACACATCTCGCGGGGACAGAGCCAGCCCTGCCGCTTTCGCGCGGGAGACGAGCTGAATCGACATGATGCTGTCTCCGCCGAGCGCGAAGAAGGAGTCGTCGACTCCGACGCGATCGAGGCGAAGCACCTCGGCGAACAAACCGGCAAGCGTCTTCTCGACGGCATTGTCGGCGTCGCGTCCCGAGGTGACCTGAGCGGACCAGTCGGGTTCGGGGAGGGCTTTGCGGTCGAGTTTGCCGGCCGGAGTCAACGGGATCGACTCCAACATCACGAACGCCGAGGGCACCATGTGCGCAGGCAGCACCGACGCCGCATGATCACGCAGCACACCGGCATCGAACGACGCACCGGCCACCGGCAACACATACGACACCAACACCGTCGACCCCGCCGCGGACTCACGCCCGACAGTGACCACGAAATCGACACCCGACACCGACGCCAACACCGAATCGATCTCACCCAACTCGATGCGAAAACCACGCACCTTCACCTGAAAATCGCTGCGCCCCACATACTCCAACGCACCCGAGGCATTCCACCGCACCACATCACCGGTGCGATACATCCGCGAACCCGCACCACCGAACGGATTGGCCACGAACCGCTCCGCCGACAACCCCGACCGCGCGTGATACCCACGAGCCAACGCCGGACCCGCCAGATACAACTCACCCACCACACCCACGGGCACCGGATTCAACCGCGCATCCAACACCACCTCCGCGAAACCGATCGTCGGCGAACCGATATCGACCGACTCCCCCACCACCAACGCCGACGAAATCGACGAGAAGATCGTCGCCTCCGTCGGACCGTACGCATTGAACATCCGCCGACCCGGCGCCCACCGCGCCACCAACTCCGGAGCACACACATCACCACCGGTGACCACGACCTCCACCGAATCCAACCCCACCGGATCCACCGACGCCAACGCCGCCGGAGTCACGAACGCATGCGTGACCCGCTCCTCAGCGAGCAACGACGCCAACTCCACCCCACCGAACACCATCGCCGGCGCAATCACCATCGTCGCCCCACCCGAGAACGCCAACACGAACTCGAGAATCGACGCATCGAAACTCGGCGACGCGAACGCCAACACCCGAGACGACGGCCCCACACCGAACCGAACCCGCTCCTCGGCAGCCAAGTTCCCCACACCACGATGAGTGACCACCACACCCTTGGGCACACCCGTGGACCCCGAGGTATAGATCAGATACGCCGCATCATCGAGACGCAACACACCCGAACGCTCGGCATCCAACACCGGAGCAGGCGAAGCGAACGCCAGATCCGCCACCACATCGGCATCGTCGAGCACCACCCACGACACCCCACCCACACCCGCAACCGCATCCAGATGCGCACCCAACGTCACACCCACCACAGCACCGGAATCGACCAACATGTGCTCGATCCGATCCACCGGATAATTCGGATCCACCGGCAAGAACGCACCACCGGCCTTCGCCACCGCCCACACCGCCACCACGGACTCCACCGACCGCGACAACGCCAACGCCACGAACGACCCCGGACCCACACCACACGACATCAACACCCGCGCCACACGCGACGACGCCGCATCCAACTCCCCATACGAAAGCACCCGCGAACCCGACACCACCGCAACACCACCGACACCAGCAACACCGACCGCACCAGCCAACAACTCCGGCAACACCACACCCGCAACAGAACGCGGACCACGAACCGGAGCCAACGCTGAGTACTCGTCGCTCGAGAGGATGTCGATGTCGCCGACGCGAACGGACGGCGTGGCCGTCACAGCGTCGAGGATCCGCACCAGACGATCGGACATGACACGCACGGTGTCGGCATCGAAAAGTTCTGTGGCGTAACGGAAGCTGGCTTCGATGCCGACCGGGTTCCCGGAAGCGTCGAACTCCTCGGAGACCGTGAGCTGCAGGTCGAAGTTGGAGATGTCGTTGGGCAGTTCGATGCCCTCGATCGACAGCCCGGGCAAGGTCACCGTCGGTCGATCGGTGTGCTGGAACTCGAGCATCACCTGGAACAACGGGGCGTGAGCGGTGGACCTGGCGGGGTCGACTGCGTCGACGACCCGCTCGAACGGCACGTCCGCGTGGGTGAAGGCCGCCAGGTCGACGGTGCGCACATCGGCCAACAGATCCTCGAACGGAGTCGACCCGGGCACCTGGGTGCGGAGGACGAGCGTGTTGACGAACATGCCGACGAGCTCGTCGAGTGCGGCATCGCCTCGACCGGAGATCGGTGTGCCGACCGAAATGTCCTCGGTACCGGACAGCCGTGCCAGCAGCACGGCCAGAGCGGCGTGCACGATCATGAACGAGCTCGAATTGTGCTGCGCAGCAACGGCGACGAGCCGAGCATGCACTGCGGGGTCGATCGCGAACGAGACGGTGTCGCCGCGCAAGGACGCCACTGCCGGACGCGGACGATCGGTCGGCAACGGCAGCACTTCCGGGCTACCCGCCAACGCGTCGACCCAGTACGTCACCTGCTTCGCCATCAGGGAGTCGGGATCGGATTCCTCGCCGAGGAAACGGCGCTGCCACAGCGCGTAGTCGGCGTACTGCACCGGCAATGGTTCCTGGCTCGGCGCATGACCTGCAGCGCGGGCGCTGTACGCCACCATCAGGTCGCGGGCGAGCGGCGCGCTGGAGAAGCCGTCGGACGAGATGTGATGGACCACCATGACGAGTACGTGTTCGTTCTCGTCCTGACGGATCAGGCGGACGCGCAACGGAACATCGGCCACGACGTCGAAGCCGGCACCGGCGACGGCGCCGATGAGCTCGGCGACCTGCCGGTCGTCCTCTGCGGGAACCGGAGTCAGGTCCGGAACGGCCGATGCCACGTCGAGGACGGACTGCACGGGGCCGTCGTCGGTGAGCGGGAACATCGTTCGAAGAGACTCGTGGCGTGTGAGCACGTCCGCTATGGCCGAGCGCATCGCGTCGACGTCGAGGATGCCGCTCAGGCGCATCGCGAACGCGACGTTGTAGGCAGCCGACTCGGTGTCGTACTGATTGATGAACCACATCCGCTGCTGTGCCAGCGACAGCGGCACCACTGCGGGTCGTTCCTGTGGCACCAACCGAGGCGTCGGTGCGGAGTCCTGTGTGCTGACGTCGATGCCCGCGGACAGCGATCGAACAGTCGGTGAATCGAACAGATCTCGGATGCCGATGTCGGTTCCGAGGGCGGCATTGACGCGTGCGACGAGGCGCATCGCGATCAGCGAGTTGCCGCCGATCTCGAAGAAGCTCGAGGTCGCGCTGACCTGTGCGACGCCGAGCAGATCCGCGAAGACGCCCGCGACGATCTCTTCGACCGGATTCTCCGGTCCGACGAATTCGGACGCAGCAACGGTGAACTCGGGGGCCGGCAGTGCCTTTCGGTCGAGCTTGCCGCTGGCATTGAGAGGAAGTGAGTCGAGTACGACCACATGCGAGGGCACCATGTACCCCGGCAGCCGGCGTCCGGCTTCGGCGATCACCTCGGCCGAGTCGACCGCGTGACCGGACGCGGAGACCACGTAGGCCACCAACGTCTCGCCGGTGTTCGGATCCTTGTGCACCAGAGCGATTGCCTGGGCGACGGACTCCGAGCGCAACAGTACCGCTTCGATCTCGGGAAGCTCGATACGCAGACCACGCAGCTTCACCTGGAAGTCGGTACGGCCGATGTACTCGAGTTCGCCGTCGGCGCGCCAACGAACCAGGTCGCCGGTGCGGTAGAGACGTTCACCCGGCTCGCCGAACGGATCGGCGACGAAGCGATCGGCGGTGAGATCGCCGCGGCCGACATAGCCGCGAGCGAGCTGAACTCCGGCCAGGTACAGCTCCCCGGGAGCACCGATGGGGGCCGGTCGAAGCGACGCGTCGAGCACGTACAGACGGGTGTTCCAGACCGGCGAACCGATGGGAATGGACACGCCGTCGTGGCCGGTGACGTGGTAGTAGCTGACGTCGACGGCGGCCTCGGTAGGACCGTAGAGGTTGTGCAGCTCGGCCTGGGAGAACTGCGCGAACTGCGCGGCGGTGGCGGGCGGAAGTGCTTCGCCACTGCAGAAGACGAGCCGTAGTGACACACAGTCCGCAGCCCGAGCTCCGGCTGCGAACACCGCGAGCATCGACGGCACGAAGTGCGCGGTGGTGATGTGTTCGGCCGCGATGATCTTCGACAGGTACACCGGGTCGCGATGGCCGTCGGGCTCCGCCACGACGAGCTTGGCACCGACCTGTAGGGGCCAGAAGAACTCCCACACCGATACGTCGAACGTGGCCGGGGTCTTCTGCAACACCGTGTCGGCGGGCGCGAGGTGGTACTCGTCCTGCATCCACAGCAGTCGGTTCACGATGGCCGAGTGCGTGACGGCGACGCCCTTGGGTCGGCCGGTGGAGCCGGAGGTGTAGATCACGTAGGCGGTGTTGGCTCCGTGCAGGCTTCCGAGGCGGTCCTGGTCGGTGATCGAGGAGCGGTCGCGATCGGAGACGTCGAGAAGATCCACCGCGAGAACGGGAGTGGCGACCGCGATGTCGATCCAATCGCGGCTCGTGGTGAGAATGCACACCGGCTGAGCGCTCGACAGCACGTAGGACGATCGCTCGACCGGGTGATCGGGGTCGATCGGTACATAGGCACCGCCGGCCTTGACGATCGCGTACATGCCCACTAGCAGATCGATCGAACGTCGGATCGCGAGCCCGACGTGGGACTCGGGCCCCACGCCCAGTGAAATGAGATGCCGTGCAAGCTGATTGGCGCGCTCGTCCAGCTCCAGGTAGGTGATGTGCTCGTCCTCGAAGACGAGGGCGGTCGAGTACGGACTGCGCAGCACCTGACGGTCGAACAGACTGCTCAGAGTCATGTCGACGGCCCCGGTGTGGAGCTGCCGGTGGACCGGATCCTCGATGAGACGTGCGGTGTCGTTCCACTCGAACAGTACGAGTTCTCGTTCGGCCGGGGACAGAATGTCGATGTCGCCGGTACGAATGTCCGTCGAGCTGCCGATGGTCGCGACGATCCTCAGGAACCGGTCGACGAAACGGTCGATGGTCTCGGGATCGAACAGATCCGTTGCGTACGTGAACGACGCCGACAGGGAGCCGGACTCGTCGACCGGTTCCTGGTCGACGCGAAGCTGCAGGTCGAATTTCGCAGTGTCGGTACCGATTTCCTCGAACTCGACGACGAGTTCGGGTAGCTCGAGCACTGCGGTGGCGTTGTTCTGGAATTCGAGGAGCACCTGGAACAGGGGTGAATGATCGGTCGACCTGGCGGGATCGAGTACGTCCACGAGCCGCTCGAACGGAATGTCGGTGTTGTCGAAGGCCGCGAGGTCGGAGCTACGAGCGCCGGCGAGCAGTTCGGCGAAGCTGGCCTGTGGCTCGACCTGCGTGCGAAGAACGAGGGTTCCGACGAACATTCCGACGAGATCGTCGAGTGCTGCGTCCCCTCGGCCGGCGATCGGGGTGCCGATGGCGATGTCCTGGGTGCCGCTCAGGCGCGCGAGGAGCACGGCCAGAGCGGAGTGCACCACCATGAACAGAGTCGACTCGTGTTCGGCAGCAACCGAAGACAGGCGAGCTGCGACATCGGCCGGAATGGTGAACGGTGTGACGCTGCCGCGCATCGACTGACGGGTGGGGCGTGGTCGGTCGAGCGGCATCGGTAGTACGTCGGGAAGGTCGGTCAGCGCGGACTTCCAGAATTCGATCTGGCGTGCTGCCACGGACGTGGGGTCGTTCTCGTCGCCGAGCACGTCGTGCTGCCACAGCGCGAAGTCTGCGTACTGCACCGGCAGTGGCGCCCACGTCGGCTGCGAACCCGCGGATCGAGCACTGTAGGCGACCATGACGTCGCGGGCGAGCGGTGCCATCGAGGCACCGTCGGCAGCGATGTGATGGACCACGATCGAGAGCACGAAGCTCTCCGGGCCGGTGCGGTACAGAACCGCCCGGAAAGGGAGATCGACGGTGACGTCGAATCCCGTTGTGGCGGAGATACGTACGAGCGCGTCGACGGCATCGGCAGCCACGTCGACGACGCGGAGCGGAAGGTTCGGTCCGGTGACGTTCTCGGGCGGAAGTATCACCTGATTCGGCAGGTCGCCCACTGTGGGGAACACCGTGCGCAGCGACTCGTGTCGAGTCAGCACGTCGCCGACGGCAGCGGACATCGCATCGACGTCCAGCCGGCCCGACAGGCGAACGAGAAGAGGAATGTTGTACGCAGGCGAGGATGCATCGAACTGATTGATGAACCACATACGTTGCTGCGCCAGCGACAGCGGAACGGACTCCGGCCGATCGGCGGGAACCAGTGCCGGGCGACGGTGCAGCGATGCGCCCGTCGACTCCGCACGGTCGGCGAGGGTGCGAACCGTCGATGCCTCGAACAGATCGAGGACCCGCAGATCCGTACCCAGAGCTGCGTTGACGCGGGCGATCAAACGTGTTGCGACAAGGGAGTTTCCGCCGAGATCGAAGAAGCTGTCGGTGACGCCGACACGATCGAGCTCCAGTACGTCGCAGAACACGGCAGCCACAGCCGCCTCGTACTCGGTTTCCGGCGACTCCGTGGTGCTCTGCGAACCCAGCTCGGGTTCGGGGAGGGCTTTGCGGTCGAGTTTGCCGGCCGGAGTCAACGGGATCGACTCCAACATCACGAACGCCGAGGGCACCATGTGCGCAGGCAGCACCGACGCCGCATGATCACGCAGCACACCGGCATCGAACGACGCACCGGCCACCGGCAACACATACGACACCAACACCGTCGACCCCGCCGCGGACTCACGCCCGACAGTGACCACGAAATCGACACCCGACACCGACGCCAACACCGAATCGATCTCACCCAACTCGATGCGAAAACCACGCACCTTCACCTGAAAATCGCTGCGCCCCACATACTCCAACGCACCCGAGGCATTCCACCGCACCACATCACCGGTGCGATACATCCGCGAACCCGCACCACCGAACGGATTGGCCACGAACCGCTCCGCCGACAACCCCGACCGCGCGTGATACCCACGAGCCAACGCCGGACCCGCCAGATACAACTCACCCACCACACCCACGGGCACCGGATTCAACCGCGCATCCAACACCACCTCCGCGAAACCGATCGTCGGCGAACCGATATCGACCGACTCCCCCACCACCAACGCCGACGAAATCGACGAGAAGATCGTCGCCTCCGTCGGACCGTACGCATTGAACATCCGCCGACCCGGCGCCCACCGCGCCACCAACTCCGGAGCACACACATCACCACCGGTGACCACGACCTCCACCGAATCCAACCCCACCGGATCCACCGACGCCAACGCCGCCGGAGTCACGAACGCATGCGTGACCCGCTCCTCAGCGAGCAACGACGCCAACTCCACCCCACCGAACACCATCGCCGGCGCAATCACCATCGTCGCCCCACCCGAGAACGCCAACACGAACTCGAGAATCGACGCATCGAAACTCGGCGACGCGAACGCCAACACCCGAGACGACGGCCCCACACCGAACCGAACCCGCTCCTCGGCAGCCAAGTTCCCCACACCACGATGAGTGACCACCACACCCTTGGGCACACCCGTGGACCCCGAGGTATAGATCAGATACGCCGCATCATCGAGACGCAACACACCCGAACGCTCGGCATCCAACACCGGAGCAGGCGAAGCGAACGCCAGATCCGCCACCACATCGGCATCGTCGAGCACCACCCACGACACCCCACCCACACCCGCAACCGCATCCAGATGCGCACCCAACGTCACACCCACCACAGCACCGGAATCGACCAACATGTGCTCGATCCGATCCACCGGATAATTCGGATCCACCGGCAAGAACGCACCACCGGCCTTCGCCACCGCCCACACCGCCACCACGGACTCCACCGACCGCGACAACGCCAACGCCACGAACGACCCCGGACCCACACCACACGACATCAACACCCGCGCCACACGCGACGACGCCGCATCCAACTCCCCATACGAAAGCACCCGCGAACCCGACACCACCGCAACACCACCGACACCAGCAACACCGACCGCACCAGCCAACAACTCCGGCAACACCACACCCGCAACAGAACGCGGACCACGAACCGGAGCGAGACGCGCACGTTCGGCGGCAGAGAGCAACTCCACGTCACCGACGGCACGCTGTGGGTCATTCGTCAGTGCGTCGACGATGCGCACCAGACGACGACCGATCTGAGCAACACTGCCGGCATCGAACAGTTCTGTGGCGTAATCGATGACGACATGCGGAGATTCGGACTCGTGAACCGTGACGACGAGATCGAAATCTATTCCGTCGCGCGGAAGCGGAGACTCCCCGAAGCGGAGCGCGACCTGGGCGAGGGGGTTGTGCGAGCCGGTTTCGGCCGAGCCGAGTGCTCGGGCTATCTCTGCGAAGGTGGCATCGGCGTGGGCCGACGCATCGACGAACTCTGCCGCGGTGGTGCCGACGAAGTCCGAGAACGACTGACGGCCGTCGGGGCGGGTGCGCAGAACAACCGTCTCGCCGCGGCCGGAGGGTACTGCGATCGAGACGTCGTCGGTGGATGCGAGACGCGAAAGAAGAACGGCCACAGCGGATTCGAGCACGACGAACGGGGTGGTCGAGCTGTCGTCGGCGAGCCGGCTCACGGCATCCCACGCTGCGGACCCCAGGGCAACCTCGTGCGATGCACGAACATGCCCGATGCGCGAAGGCCGGGGGCGGTCGGTCGGCAGCGCGAGCAGGTCCGGTGCATCGGCCAGTCGATCGACCCAGTGGGCTACGTGCGCCGCAGCGCGTCGGCGGCGGCGACCTTCGAGGGCGCTGTCCGGATGAACTTGCAGGACGGGCACGTCCGGGCCGGAGGCGATGAATTCGGTGACCATGTCGACGAAACTGGAGTGATGCGTCGTCAGGTCGTTGTCGTCGTAGCGGTTGGGGTTTGCCCGGAAATCGACGAACGTTCTTGCAGGAGTACCACTCTGGTAAACGTTGACGAGGAGGTCCTCGACCGGGCCGGACGTGACGATGTTGAATTCGCCGACGATCGAGCCGAGCTGAATCTGCTGATGGAACAGCATCATGTTGACCATCGGGCCGGCGAGTTGTTTGTCGCTTCCCGTGGCTGCCAACTCGCGCCGGATGTCTTCGATGCTGAACCTCTGGTGCCGCAACGCACCCATCAGCTCGAGCTGTACCTGCTGTACGAGTTCACCGACGGTGGCCTTCTCGGAGACGCGCATCGGAATGGGTGCGACGTTGACCAACATTCCGCCGGATCGACGGAGGAGGGCCGTGGTGCGCGCGGACACGGGGATGTTGACCAGGACGTCTTCTCGCCCGGTCATGCGCGAGAGGTAACAGCCGAATGCAGCGATGAACACCGCGGCGGCCGTCCCGCCCTTCGTCGAGTCCGACGCTTCGAGTTCGGTGACGACGTCATCGGGCAGTGCGACACTGCGCAGCTTGCTGGCCGCGATGGTACGACCGGGTGTGTTGGACAGCGTGGCACCGTCGTGGATGCCCGCGGCCCTCGATGTCCAGTACTCCTTGTCCGTCTCGAAACGAGTGGACGTCCGGTACTCCTGATCGAGGTCGTACAGTCGCCGAAGTTCGGCTGCCTTGTTCGGCTCGGGTTCGACATTCTCGACCGCTGCGGTGTAGAGCGCAGCGGTGCGCTGGACCAGTGTCATGGCACCGTAGCCGTCGAGGGCGACGTGGTGGATCTTGCTGTACCAGAGGTTGCGTTCGTCCTCGACCTGAAGAATCCAGCTGTCGACGAGCGGATCGTTCTCCATGTCGACCGGCTTGACGTAGTTCTCGTCTATCCACGCCAGCGCCGACGCCATCGGATCGTCTTCGCCGCGAAGATCCAGGTAGTGCACCGACTGAACTATGCCGTGGTCGACCGTCTGAACCGGCTCCCCGTCGATCTGGGCCAGGCGCAGGTAGGCAGACTGGAACTCGTGGCCGGCGCGGGCCGACGCCTCCTGGAGAACCGCTATGTCGAGTGGTCCGCGCAGATCGACGTATTGGGCGATACAGACAGCGACGTCAGGCGCGAGTTGTTGCGCAAACCACATTCCGCGCTGCGCCGAGGACAGCGGGAAGGAATTGTCGAACCCTGTTCCGGTCGGCGGGACCTGAGAGCCACCGGTGGTCACTGCGCGCATTCACTTGCCTTTCGGCGGGACGGAGGCACCGGCAAAAGCCGACGTCGAACCCGTGGAATCGGAGCCTTCGGCCTGGTGAGAGATCTCCGGCCGCGGCGGCGTCTGCGCGCGATTGAGCAATTCTGGCGTCCGTTCTGGTCTGCGTTCGTATCGGTCCACACACACTCGATGGCGGTTGTGGGGCTGTTTGGATTCGTCGCCTGGAGCTTGTCGGATTGAAACAGGGAAGAACCCCGTTTTCACCGGGCGGGCTGCATCGCGGGAACCTCACGCGAAGTAGAGCCGATCGACGGTGTCCGTGAACTCAGGAACACGGTTCCCCCTCCCTGTCAGGCGCTCGATCCGGACGCGGCATCGATGCCGATTGTTCGCTCCCCTGACATCGTGACCGAGGCGGCGTTCGGGGGCACGACGGCGGCCGCATCCTGGACCTCCAACACCTCCAGCGGCTTACAAAGATACAACATCGGCGAAGTTCTTTTGTGCGGTAGTCCTAGTGGGCATCGATTGTTCGGGGAAGCTTGTTACAAGATCGCTTGTGTGCGCCACCCGACCGCCGTTTTTACATCGAACGAATGATTGTGATTCGGACCGTCGATGCGCCGAATACCGACCCGAACGAACTTGACGACTGTTTCATTCCCGAAGCCGTCGACGTCGGACGCCGACGAGCGTCGCGATCAACCCCAATGCCGCGGCCAGAATCAGCGCCAGCTCCGCGCCGAAACCGATGCGTGTTGCCGGTGTGAGCGAGCTCCGCAGTTCGACCGTCGATACCAGTACATCCGGCTCGAAGAGCGGGGTTTGCTGCAGGACGTTCCCCTCGGGTCCGACTACGGCACTGACGCCGCTCGTCGCGGCAACCACGACGGTGCGTCCGTGTTCGACGGCTCGCACCCGCGACATCGCCAGCTGTTGATACGTCATTTCGGTATCGCCGAACGTGGCGTTGTTGGTGGGGATCGCGATGAATTGCGCACCCGAACGAACGGACTCGTCGAGGGCCCGATCGAATGCGACTTCGTAACACGTGGCTATTCCGGCCGCTATTCCTGCAGCGTGTACGACACCGTTTCCATTTCCAGGAACGAAATAGCCCGCTCGATCGGCGTATTCCGAAAACAGCCGAAAAAAACTTCGGTACGGCAAGTATTCACCGAAGGGCTGAATGATCTTCTTGTCGTGCCGCTCCCCTGGTCCGTCGGCACCGTTCCACGCGATGACGGAATTGGTGTTCGTGTTGTTCGCGTTGACCAGGACGGTGCCCACAAGAATCGGGGCACCGACGGCAACCGACGCCTGCGTGATGAGCGTCGCAGCGTCGGAGTTGCGCAGCGGGTCGATATCCGATGCGTTCTCCGGCCACACGACGAGATCCGGCGCGGGTTGCCTGCCCGCGTCGACATCGGCGGCCAGCGCCATCGTCTCGCGCACATGGTTGTCCAGTACCGCGCGTCGCTGCGCGTTGAAGTCCAGCCCCAGGCGAGGAACACTGCCCTGAATGGCAGCGATCGTCGCCGTGCGATCGCCGTCCCCGGTGTCGTTCGTGTGCAGAGTCGGGATCAGCGACACCGCAGCGATCGATGCGATCGCCGTGGTCACGACCGGTCCGACGAGCGATCGGGCGGTGACGCGACGCGTGAGTGTCAGCACCAGCGCGGCCAGTCCGGTACCGGTGAGCGCGACCCCGAAACTGAGCAGCGGTGCGCCTCCGATGCTCGCCAACGGAAGCAACCAGCCCTCGGGTTGTCCGAACGCCAGCCGGCCCCACGGAAACCCTCCGAAAGGAACGCTCGACCGAAGCCACTCGGCGGCGCTCCACATCAGGGCCATCGACAGCGGCCACCACGCGCTCCGCGCAACCAGCACGGCCGTCATACCGAACAGACCGAGGAACACCGATTCGGCTGCGGCCAGCGCGAGCCACGGCACCGGGCCGACGTAGACGCCGATCCACGGGAGCAGAGGAACGAAGAAGGCGAGGCCGGCCACGTAGCCGTATCCGAATCCGCCTTTCAGCGACACCGATCGGCGGCCGCCGAACCCCGTCAGAACCAGTGCCAGTACTGCGATGCCGATGGGTGCCAGAAACCAGAGCGTTCGCGGCGGAAAACTGGCGAAGACGAGCGCGCCGGCAACGGCAGCCAGGACGGTCGACAGCGCAGGTCCGTACAGCCGGGTCAGTCGCGCGGTCGAGGGGTTCTCACTGCTCATGAACGACCCGTCCACGGTGCACCGTCATCGAGCAGCGGGGACCGACGGACGACGCCTCGAGGCTGGGCAGCGGTGCCACGCCCGCACGGGGGTCGGTCGACCACCGTTGAACGCTGTCCTTCGGTGCTCGCACGACGAGCTCGTCCACGTCCCACACCGCAAAGGACGCGGGGGCTCCCGGCACCAGTGTTCCGGCCAAACCGTCGCGCACTCCCCCCGCCCGCCATGCACCGCGCGTCGCAGCCGAGAACGCAGCACGGGGCGACACCGAGCTCCCCGGAGTGCGGTGGTTCGCCGCAGCGCGGACCGTCGCCCACGGATCGAGGGACGTCACCGGCGCATCGGAGCCGAACGCCAGCGAGACTCCCGCAGACGCCAGGCGTGCGAACGGATGGAGTTCGGCAGCGCGCTCGGCACCCAGACGCGCGGCGTAGAGGCCGTCGGCTCCGCCCCACGCCGCGTCGAACGCCGGCTGCATGCTGGCGATGACGCCCCACGACGCCAACAGGTCGGCTTGCTGCGCGGACACCATTGCCACGTGCTCGAGCCGGTGTCCGCAGGACGCGACGGCGGGTGTGCCCAGATCGGCGACCACCCGGCCGAATGCAGTGACGGCGGCCGACACAGCGGCGTCGCCGATGACGTGGAAGCCGGCCTGAATTCCGGCCGTCGTGCAGGCGGCGATGTGTGCAGCTATGGCGTCGACATCTGCGTACGACACACCGGTTCCGGGACCATCGGCGTACGGCGAGCTCAACCATGCGGTGTGCGACCCGAGGGATCCGTCGACGAAGATATCGCCTGCCAATCCGTGGGCACCGGTCTCTTCGAGCAACTCACGGGCGCGTTCGGCGGTATCTGCCAGCTCGCCCCAGTAGCCGCGTATTTCGACGCCGTGCTCGGTGTTCATGAGTTCGCGGAAATCGTCGATGCCCGACACCACCGGTCCCGCACATTCGTGAACCGCGACGATCCCGTGCGCCGCGGCGTCGTCCAGCGCAGCAGCCCTTGCTCGGCGTCGGGTGTCGGCGGTGAGCAGCGAGCGAGCGGTCTGCCGAGCACGATGGTGCGCGTCTGCGGTCAGTGGAGACTGTTCGGAGTAGCCGGAAGTGGCGTCGGCAGCGGACGCGGCGAACCGCAACCGGGTGGATACGGCGGCAGAATGCGAGTCGACTCGGGTGAGGTACACCGCTCGTCCGGGAGCAGCCGCATCGAGTTCGGCGGTGGTGGGAGGACGTTGTTCGGACCAGGTCGACTCGTCCCAACCGTGACCCCAGAGCAGTTCGTCTTCCGAGGATGCCGCATGTTCTCGCACCATGCGCAGGCACTCTTCGATCGACGTGGACCGGCTCAGGTCCAGGCCGATCAGCGACAGTCCGAGGTCGGTCACGTGAACGTGCGTGTCCACGAACGCCGGAGCAACGAAAGAACCGGCCAGATCGGTGATGGGAACGCCGGGGTGCAAGGCTCTTCCGGTGCGATCCTCACCGATCCAGCTGATGATTCCGTCGGTCACGGCCATGGCGGTGGCATCGGGAGCCGAAGGACTGTAGATCCGTCCGCCGCAGAACAATTCGGTGGTCACGAGCGACCAGTCTGCCCCTACCGGTGGGGCTTGGGGAAATCCCCGGCAGCGGGATCGACGCGGCCCGGGTCGATCACCTCACCCTCGAGAACGAGCGACGGCCCGGTGGTTCGTGGTCCGCGATTCTCGTCGGCCGTACGGTCGTCGAGTACCTCACCGTCGATGACCGTGGGGCGCATGCGCCGAGTGGACGCCGCGACTCGGGGCAGCCACCGCGCGGCCGCCCACAGCACGGCAGGCCGGAGCAGCCAGCGAGTCGGTGGGATCAACAGCAACAGGCCTACCACCGTGGTCACCAGGCCGGGCACGAACATGGCCACCGACCCTGCAGCGAAGAGTGCGCCGTCGGCCACGGCTCCCTCGGCCGAGCGTTCACCCTGCGATGCGCGTCGCAGGCCGTCCAGTACCCGCCGGCCTTGCGAACGGACCAGCAACGAACCGACCAACGATCCGGCGATGAGCAGCACCACGGTCCACAGCACACCGAGTGCACTGCCCACAGCGACCAGGGCTGCAACCTCGACCACGACGTAGAGCACGAACAGAGCGAGCATGACGGTCCTTTCTTCGCTTGGTCCGTACAACGTCCGGCACAGTCGTTTTTCTCCCGATGCGTCCTGTTTGCCTGGAGATTCTCAGGATCCGGGTCTGACGAGGCCGGATTCGTAGGCGAGTACGACGGCTTGCACTCGGTCACGTACTCCCAGTTTGGTCAGTATTCGGCCGATGTGGGTCTTGATGGTCGCCTCGGACAGGTGCAACACCGTCGCGATCTCGGCATTGGACAGCCCGGTTGCCAGGTGCGCCATGACCTCTCGCTCACGCCCGGTCAGGCCGTCCAGTACCGATGGGTCGACGGCCGGCTCGGTGCGCTCGACGAACCGCGACAACAGCCTCTTCGTGACTTTCGGTGATACGACGGCGTCACCCGCAGCCACGCTCCGAATCGCGGATACCAGATCCTCGGGCGGTGTGTCCTTGAGCAGAAATCCACTGGCTCCTGCCCTGAGCGCACCGAGTACGTGCTCGTCGAGATCGAACGTCGTCATGACCAGAACCCTGGTGTCCGATCCCGATTCGGTGATCGCTCGAGTGGCGGAGACCCCGTCGATCCCGGGCATGCGGACGTCCATCAAGACCACGGCGGGCGCCAACCGTGCCACGGCTTCGATGGCACCGGAGCCGTCGGACGCTTCACCGATCACCTCGATGTCGTCCTGGGCTTCGAGCACCATGTTCAGGCCCATTCGCATCAGTTCCTGGTCGTCCACGACGACAACGGTGATCGGCACCGACACAACCTAACGCCTACTCGATCGGCAGTCTCGCCCGCACGAGCCAGGAGCCCTGGGGTGTTCGACCGACCTGCAACGTGCCCTGCAACACCGCGACTCGCTCCCGCATCCCCACCAGTCCGTGTCCTCCGCCACGGGTCGGTGGCGCCGCACTGCCGGTGCCGTTGTCGGAGATCTCGACGGTGACGGTGTCTGCTTCGCGTGCGACCCGCACGACGGCTCGTGGGGCATGGCCGGCGTGCCGAAGAACGTTCGTCAGCGATTCCTGGACGAGTCGGTGTACGCCGAGACTGATCGCCGGACTGATGTCGTCGAGATTGCCCGTCTGTTCCAACTCGACGTTCAGGCCCGCTCGACTCATCATTTCCACGACGCGGGCCAGACCGGCCGTGCCGTACTCGGGCATGTCGTCCGCGTCGGGGGTCGTTCGCAGCAGTGCGACCGTTCTACGCAGTTCGGCCAGCGCCTGCCGGCCCGTCGCCGAGATGTTGGCCACCGCCTGCTCGGCACGTTCGGGGTTGCGCCGGATGGCATACGACGCCCCGTCGGCCTGGACCACCATCACGCTCACCCCGTGGGCGACGACATCGTGCAGCTCGCGCGCGATGCGTGTTCTTTCCATGAGCACGGCCTCCTCGGCGCGGCGATCCCGGTCGTACTCGGCCACGATCAGTCGGGCCTCCATCGCCTCGTCGTATGCGCGTCGGGCACCGAGGAATTCGGCAGCGACCCACGACAGTGCGTACAGCAGAGCGCTGAACAGCAGCGTCGTGAACAACGGCTGGTGGAAGAGCAACAACGACGACACCGAGTAGGCGGCCACACCGGCGGCGTAGACGGCCCCCTGCGCGCGGCCGACGTAGGCCACCAGGGTGTAGAGCATGATCGGCAACGCCAGTGCGGCCGGATGGCCGTTGGAGGTATCCCCGACCATGGCTCCCCACACGTCGGCGACGAACGTCGACACGAGCGCCACGGCCGCCACGGACCTGGGGAACCGACGCCGCCACGCGACGGGAACGGTCAGGACCACCGAGAAGGCCAGAAACAACGGCCCGTTCAGGCCGTCGGCCGAACTCACGAAAACGAGAATCTCGATGACGAAAAGCCCACTGGCGAGCAGTGCGTCGGCCACGAACGGTTGGCCACGGAGCCACAGGCTGAATCGACGCATGTGATTGAGTTTGCCGTATGACTGTCGCGGACTGGGGATTGTTGATGGCCGCCGCGACGGCAGCAGGATGGGTCGACGCCGTGGTCGGCGGCGGCGGTCTCATTCTGTTGCCGGCGATCTTGCTCGTGGCACCGCAACTGACACAGCAGGCAGCCCTCGCGACCAACAAGGCGACCGCAGTCTTCGGAACAGTCGCCGCCGTCGTCACGTTCGCCCGCAAGGTCTCGCTCGACTGGAAGGTGCTCGTTCCTGCCGGCGCGATCGCGGCGACGACCTCGGCGGCGGGCGCTGCCGCGGTGTCGTTGATCGACCGCGACCTCTTCGTGCCGATCATCATGGTCGTGCTGGTCGGCGTTGCGGTACTGGTGACCTGCCGACCGACCATCGGTCGTACCGCGGCACCGTCGCCCCCGACCCATCGCAAAGTTCTGATCGTGATCGGTCTCGCCGCAGCCGGCATCGGGTTCTACGACGGCATTCTCGGACCCGGCACCGGCACCTTCCTCATCATCGTCTTCGCGACGATGCTGGGCACCGAATTCGTCCGCAGCGCCGCGATGGCAAAGGTGATCAACGTCGGCTCCAATGTCGGTGCGCTGACCTACTTCGCATTCACCGGCAGTGTGTACTGGCAACTCGGTGCTGCGATGGCCGCCTGCAATGTCGTCGGTGCGGTACTCGGTTCGAGGACGGCGGTCGCCAGGGGTGCAGGCTTCGTCAGGATCGTGTTGCTCGTCGTCGTGATCGGCATGGTCCTACGCCTCGGCTGGCAACAATTCGGCTAGCGTCACAGTCGTGACGACACCATCGGACCGGTCGGTCGACGCCGATTTCCTCGCCCTCCCCCTGCGAGAACTTGCCGACGCGGCCCTGAGCGCGGCGCGCACGGCCGGAGCCTCGCATGCGGACTTCCGGGTGCAGCGGCTGACGACCCAGTCGATTTCACTGCGCGACGGCTCGGTGCAATCCGCCGTCGACGCGGGGGAAATCGGGTTGGCGGTGCGCGTGGTCGTCGACGGCACCTGGGGTTTCGCCTCTCACGCCGAGCTGAGTACCGACGCGGCTGCCACCACGGCGCGGCGTGCGGCCGAGGTGGCGACGGCGTTACGCGTGCTCAACCGCGAACGGGTCGAACTCGCGCCCGAACCGGTGTACTCGGACGCGGTCTGGGTCTCGCAGTACGAGATCGACCCGTTCGACGTTCCCACCACCGACAAAGTGGCGCTGCTGGCCGAGTACTCGGCCAGGTTGTCCGCCTCCGACGGCGTCGACCACGTCACGGCGTCGGTGCTGCAGGTCAAGGAACAGTCGTTCTATGCCGATTCGGCGGGCAGCTCGATCACTCAGCAACGGGTACGACTACACCCTCAGTTCGAGGCCACTGCCGTGGACCGAGCGGCCGGTGCGTTCGATTCGATGCGGACATTGGCACCGCCGGTCGGACGCGGCTGGGAATACCTCGGTGAACACAGCACGTGGGACTGGGCGGACGAACTCGCGCGCATCCCGGAGTGGCTGGCCGAGAAGGTCAAGGCCCCGTCGGTGGTGGCAGGTCCGACGGATCTCGTCATCGATCCCACCAACCTGTGGCTCACCATCCACGAATCCATCGGACACGCAACGGAATACGACCGAGCGATCGGGTACGAGGCCGCCTACGCCGGGACGTCCTTCGCCACACCCGATCAGCTCGGAACCTTGCGTTACGGCTCACCCATCATGCACGTCACCGCAGACCGGACCGAGGTGAACGGTCTCGCCAGTATCGGCTACGACGACGACGGCGTGGCCGCGCAGAAGTGGGATCTGGTTCGCGACGGAACACTCGTCGGCTACCAACTCGATCGGGTCTTCGCCCCGAGGCTCGGACTGGAACGGTCCAACGGATGCTCCTACGCCGACTCCGCACATCACGTTCCGATCCAACGCATGGCGAACGTGTCGTTGCAGCCCGATCCCGACACCGACCGGTCGACCGAGGAGGTCATCGCCGCGGTCGAGGACGGTATCTACGTGGTCGGCGACAAATCGTGGTCGATCGATATGCAGCGGTACAACTTCCAGTTCACCGGACAACGCTTCTACCGGATTCGAAACGGTGTGCTCGACGGCCAGGTGCGCGACGTCGCCTATCAAGCGACGACGACGGATTTCTGGGGTTCGATGGAACTGCTCGGAGGTCGCTCCACCTGGAAACTCGGTGGGGCATTCAACTGCGGCAAGGCCCAACCCGGTCAGGTCGCCGCGGTCAGTCACGGTTGCCCGGTCGCACTGTTCCGCGGGGTCAACGTCCTCAACACCCGATCGGAGGCAGGTCGATGATCGAGCCGCAGCAGGTGATCGAACGTGCGTTGGCGTGTGCGAACGTCGACGACACCGTCGTCCTCGTCACCGACTCCAGCGACGCGACGCTTCGGTGGGCGGGCAATTCGATGACCACGAACGGCGTCTCCACTTCGAGGCAGTGGGTGGTGGTGTCCATCGTCCGGAACGGGGACGTGGCGCGGGTGGGTTCGGTGTCGTCCACCAGTGTCGATCCGAGCGAGATCGCGGACGTCGTGCGTGCCAGTGAAGCAGCGGCCCGCGCCGCCGAGCCTGCGGACGACGCGATGCCGCTGCTGACCCCCGATTCCGAGCCGGACGGCTGGGATCGACACGCGCAGGCCACGTCGATCGACGTGTTCGGTTCGCTGGCAACGGAACTGAACGTCGGATTCGACGGCCGAGACACGTTGTACGGATTCGCCGAGCATCGCGTCGACAACGTGTGGCTCGGAACCTCGACCGGAGTGCGACGCACGTTCACACAGCCGACCGGGTCGATCGAAGTCAACGGAAAGCGGTCCGGGGCGAGTGCCTGGGTGGGAAAAGGTACAGCCGATTTTCGCGACGTGTCGGCGGCATCGATGCTCGGAGAATTGTCCACCAGGCTGGGCTGGGCGCAGAACACCGTGGAGCGTCCCGCCGGTCGGTACGACACGGTGTTGCCGCCCTCCGCCGTGGCCGATCTGATGATCTACCTGATGTGGACCATGGAGGGGCGCGGGGCCCAGGAGGGGCGCACCGCACTCTCGCGGGCCGGTGGCACCCGAGTCGGCGAGAAGCTCACCGAGCTGCCGCTGACGCTGCACTCCGACCCGCGCGAGCCCGGTCTCGGGTACGCGCCGTTCGTCGCGGCGGGCTCCTCCAGTGATGCGGTGTCGGTGTTCGACAACGGTCTCGGCATCGACCGGGTCGATTGGATCCGGGACGGCGCGATCGCAGCACTGGCCTATACACGCGCCGGAGCCCGGAAGTTCGAGGTACCCGTTGCCGTCCCCGGGGAGAATCTGATCCTCACCGGCGGCAGCGACACCGGGATCGACGCGATGGTCGCGTCGACCGAGCGCGGGCTGTTACTGACGACACTGTGGTACATCCGAGAGGTCGATCCGACCTCGTTGCTGCTCACGGGTCTCACCCGCGACGGTGTCTACGCCATCGAGGACGGCCGGATCATCGGAGCCGTCAACAACTTCCGGTTCAACGAGAGTCCTCTGGATCTGTTGCGACGTGTCACCGAGGCCGGACGGACCGAGGCGACACTGCCGCGCGAGTGGAAGGACTGGTTCACTCGCACGGCAATGCCGCCGCTGCGCATTCCGGACTTTCACATGTCCTCGGTCAGCGCCGCGCAATAGGGTCTGCGGGGTCGTTCCCGCAGGCCCTGCGTCCGACCGTTACTTGTCGGGTCCGGACAACTCGAGAGCGATGTTGTCGGGGTCGCGGAACTCCACGATGGACAGTCCGGGCCCTGCGTCCTTGATGCCCTCGTGCGCGATGCCGAGCTCATCGAGCGTCTTGACTGCATCCTCGAGCGCGGCACGGGTATCGACGGTGAAGCTGAGGTGGTCCAGCCCACAACGATCTTCGGCGAAGGTGTCGTCGCTCGGCGCGACCGGGCGCAGACCGAGCAAACCCCCGCCGAACTTGTAGATCACGCCGCCGAAGAGGAACCACAGGGCTTTCTTGGTCTCCTCGTCCGCGTCGGGATCCCAGGCGTAGGCCACCTCGAAGCCGAACACCGAGTCGTAGAACGATCGGGATCGGTCGATGTCACTGACGGTGAGTCGGACATGGTTGTAATCGGTCACTGCAATAGGCACGTGGTGCTCCGTTCCGGCAGCAGGGGAAGCCGCCTCATGAAGCATTCGGAACTGCGCATACCAACGATGGTGTCGTCGTGCAGACCGGTTACGCGGGAGTGATCGCGAGCCCGACCGAGCCGCTCTTGCCCCTTCGAAGAACGCTGCCCTTCACGGTGAGCCAGCCCAGGATGCCGTACTTCGACACTATCGCCGCGCGCGCTTTCTCGGTGCCGGCTGCATCGAGGATCTCGGCTGTCGCGTCGACCGCGTCGCCCTGGGGTTTGCCGCGCATGTCGCACGGTGCGAGCAGAACCTTCGAGTTACGGCGAATGCGCTTGACCTTCCACGAATCCGACACCGTCCACACGAGCAGACGATCACCGTCGAGCGCACCCCAGAGCGGGGTCGGTACGGCGGTGCCGTCCTTCTTGAACGTCGTCAGCAGTACGTACTTGCCCTTGGCAATGTCCTCGAAGGTGGCAGTCATACCGAGAAGGGTACGTCGCTACTCCCCCTCGAGCTCACCTTCGGTTTCCAGGTACACCTGGCGCAAGCCGTCGAGAACCTGCTTGTCCGGCTCGGCCCACATCTTGCGCTCCGCGGCCTCGAGCAGTCGTTCGGCAATACCGTGCAGTGCCCAGGGATTGGACTGTTGCATGAACTTCTGGTTCTGCTCGTCGAGCACATAGGTCTCGGCCAACTTCTCGTACATCCAGTCCTGCACCACATCGGTGGTGGCGTCGTAACCGAACAGGTAGTCCACGGTCGCCGCCATCTCGAACGCACCCTTGTAGCCGTGCCTGCGCATGGCTTCGAGCCACCGAGGGTTGACGACCCGAGCGCGGAAGACGCGGGCGGTTTCTTCCGAGAGTGTGCGCGTGCGAACCGATTCCGGCCGCGTGCTGTCACCGATGTATGCCTCGGGCGACTTTCCGGTCAGCGCGCGCACCGTCGCGACCATGCCTCCGTGGTACTGGAAGTAGTCGTCGGAATCGGCGATGTCGTGCTCACGTGTATCGGTGTTCTTGGCGGCCACGGCAATACGCTTGTACGCAGTGCGCATGTCGTCCGACGCGGGTACTCCGTCGAGTCCGCGGCCGTAGGCGAAGCCGCCCCAGGTGGTGTACACCTGAGCGAGGTCGTCGTCGCTGCGCCACGTCTTGCTGTCGATCAGCTGAAGCAACCCGGCGCCGTACGTTCCTGGCTTCGACCCGAAAATGCGTGTCGTAGAACGTCGTTCGTCACCGTGTTCGGCCAGATCGGCCTGCGCGTGTGCACGGACGTAGTTCTGCTCGGGCTCCTCGTCCAACGCAGCCACCATCCGAACCGCGTCGTCGAGAAGGGCGAGCACGTGCGGAAACGCGTCACGGAAGAATCCACTGATCCGAACCGTCACATCGATGCGAGGGCGGCCGAGCTCGTCGAGGTCGATCACCTCGAGGCGCGTCACCCGGCGCGAGGCCTCGTCCCACACCGGGGAGACTCCGAGCAGAGCGAACACCTCGGCGATGTCGTCGCCCGAGGTGCGCATGGCCGAGGTGCCCCACACCGAGAGACCGACGGATTTCGGCCACTCGCCGTGATCCTGGCGGTAGCGTGCGAGCAGGGATTCTGCCATCGCCTGACCGGTCTCCCACGCCAGTTTCGACGGCACGGCCTTCGGGTCGACCGAGTAGAAATTGCGGCCGGTAGGAAGCACGTTGATCAGGCCGCGCAGCGGTGAACCGCTCGGACCCGCCGCGATGAACCCGCCGTCGAGAGCGTGCAACACCTGCTCGATCTCGCGGGAAGTTCCGCGTAGACGCGGTACCACCTCGGCGGCGGCGAACCTCAGAATCTCTGCGACCACGTCACCGTGTTCGCCCGCAACCCGCTCGGCCTCGGCCGGTTTCCACTGCGTCGCTTGCATTGCCGCGACCAGTCCGTGCGCGACGGCCTCGATGCTGTCGACGCGCGTGCGTTCCTCGTCGCCGTCCTCGCTGAGCCCGAGAGCTTCGCGTAGACCGGGCACCGTCTGCTCGCCGCCCCACATCTGCCGAGCGCGCAGCATCGCCAGCACCAACTCGACCTCGGCATCGCCGACGGGCTCCTGGCCCAGGATGTGCAGCCCGTCGCGGATCTGCACGTCCTTGATCTCGCACAGCCATCCGTCGACGTGCAGCAGCATGTCGTCGAACACTTCCTCGTCGGGACGCTCGTCGAGTCCGAGGTCCTTGTGCATCTGTGCCGCGGTCATCAGTGTCCAGATCTGCTGGCGAATGGCCGGTAGCTTGGCCGGATCGAGAGCCGAAATGTTCGCGTGTTCGTCCAGCAGCTGTTCGAGCCGAGAGATGTCTCCGTAGCTCTCCGCTCGCGCCATCGGCGGGATGAGGTGATCGACGAGAGTGGCGTGGGCTCGCCGCTTGGCCTGTGTGCCCTCCCCCGGATCGTTGACCAGGAAGGGATAGATCAGCGGCAAGTCGCCCAATGCAGCGTCGGTGCCGCAGGAGGCGGACATGCCGAGGGTCTTGCCGGGGAGCCATTCCAGGTTTCCGTGCTTACCGAGATGAACCATCGCGTCGGCCCCGAAGCCGCCGTCCTCGCGGGCTGCGGAGATCCACCGGTAGGCGGCCAAATAGTGATGGCTCGGCGGCAGATCCGGGTCGTGATAGATCGCAACGGGCTTCTCACCGAATCCGCGCGGCGGCTGAACCATGATGACCACATTGCCGAATTGCATTGCTGCGATGACGATCTCACCGTCGGGATCAGCGGAACGATCGACGTAGAGATCACCCGGTGCCGGTCCCCAATGTTCGATCACACCCTCGCGAAGGTCGTCGGGAAGCTGCTCGAACCAGGTTCGATACCGGGCCGCCGAAATACGAATGGGATTGCCCTCGAGCTGGGCGTCGGTGAGCCAGTTGGGGTCCTGACCGCCACGGGCGATCAGGGCGTGGATCAGTGCGTCGCCGTCTCGGGCCGCCAGACCGGGCACCGAATCCGGGCCCTCGAGCGGTCCGAGGTCGTAGCCTGCCTCACGCATGTCCGACATCAACGCGATCGCGCTGGCGGGAGTGTCGAGGCCGACGGCATTGCCGATGCGGGCATGTTTGGTGGGATACGCCGAGAACATCAGGGCGATTCGGCGGTCGGCGGCCGGGATGTGTCGGAGCCGCGCATGGCGGACGGCGATGCCGGCAACGCGTGCTGCTCGCTCGTGGTCCGGAACGTAGGTGGTCAGGCCGTCGTCGTCGATCTCCTTGAACGAGAACGGAACCGTGATGAGGCGGCCGTCGAATTCCGGGACCGCGACCTGCGTGGCCACGTCGAGTGGGGAGAGTCCGTCGTCGTTCTCGGACCACGTCGCGCGGGAACTCGTCAGGCACAGACCCTGCAGGATCGGAACGTCGAGGGCGGCGAGTTCGGCGACATCCCAGGCTTCGTCGTCGCCGCCTGCCGAAGCACCGGCGGGTTTGGTGCCGCCTGCAGCCAGCACGGTCACGATCAAGGCATCCGCCGACTTCAGCGTCTCCAGCAAGTCGGCTTCCGCCGTGCGCAGTGACGCACAGTAGATCGGCAGTGCGTTCGCCCCGGCGTTCTCGACTGCGGCGGCGAGGGCATCGATGTAGGTGGTATTTCCGGCGAGATGCTGAGCGCGGTAGTACAGAATCGCCACGGTCGGGCCGTCGGAGTGCTGGGCGGAGTTCCGCTCGAGGTGGCCCCACGTCGGCAGGTGTCGAGGTGCGTCGAAACCGTGACCGGTGAGCAGCACTGTGTCGGACAGAAAGTTGTACAGCTGCCGCAGATTGCCCGAGCCGCCCTCGGCCAGATAGTTGTGCGCTTGGGCGGCGACGTTGGCGGGCACCGTGGAGATCTCCATCAGATCCGCATCCGGGGCCTGCTCGCCGCCCAGCACGACCACGGGCAAACCGGTGGCCAGGACGGCCTCGATTCCCGACTCCCACGAGCGACGCGATCCGAGAATGCGGACGATGATCAGCTCGGCCGATTCGGCCATCGACGGGATGTCTTCCGCCAGCAGGCGGGACGGGTTGCCCCACGTGAAATCGGCCCCACTGGCGCGGGCACTGAGCAGATCGGTGTCCGATGTGGACAGCAACAGAAACACGGGTAACGCCCTCCTCGGGGTTTCGCGCCCCTGGATCGGTGAATCGTCCGAGCTCGTCGGTGAGAGGGTCCGACTCCCGCCCCGTCCCGAAGGCACGATCCTCGAGAACAGGTCCCATGAACCATTCCCGACGGGCTGCTCTCGACGAACTACAGGGCGGTCACGGTGGCGCGACCGTACCGGGATTTCACCGGTTTCCTCTCGGCCGGAGCCGTGAACATCGAATGCTACCGGTGCCGGGACGAGATCGGGCCACCCGTGGCACTTGTAGCCTGGTGAACATGAGTTCGCCCAGTAGGTCCGTGCCCGACGGCTGCCCCGGAGCTCTGTCGACGCACCGAGCGGCGGACGGTCCGTTGGCCAGAATCCGGCTCCCGGGCGGCCTCGTGCTGCCGGAGCAGATGCAGGTCCTGGCCGAGGCCGCGGCCGAGCTCGGTGACGGCTCGCTCGAACTCACGTCGAGGGGCAACATCCAGGTTCGTGCGGTCTCGGACCCGGACGAGCTCGCGAACAGGTTGGCCGCGGCCGGGTTGCTGCCGTCTCCGACGCACGAGCGCGTGCGCAACATCCTCGCCTCGCCGCTGTCGGGCCGGGTCGGCGGACTCACCGACGTCCGCAGTCTCGTCGGCGAGCTCGACGCTGCCGTGTGCGCTCGCCCCGAGCTCGCCGAACTACCCGGCCGAACATTGTTCGCCCTGGACGACGGCCGTGGGGATCTGTGCGGACTCGAACCCGACTTCGGGGTGTACGCCCAGGCCGACGGGTCGTTTGCAGTGCTGTTGGCAGGACGCGACAGCGGTGTACGCGTCGACCGCGAGCACGTGGTCTCGACTCTGCTCGACTGCGCGGATGCCTTCGTCCGGTTGCGCCACAAGGAATGGCGACTGGCGGAACTGGACGGCGGTGCCGCGCGCATCGTCGACGTGCTCGGGTTGCAGGCCGGACCGGTACTGGCCATGCCCGCGCCGGTCGAGGTGCCACCGATCGGCTGGCTCGATCAGGACGACGGCCACGTTGCGCTCGGCGCAGGTCTGGCCAACGGCGTCCTCGGCGCGCGGTTGGCCGAATTCCTCGCGGCCGTCGATCGTCCGCTGATCGTGACGCCGTGGCGATCGCTGATCGTGGGTGATCTGGACGAGGAACCGGCCGAACAGGTCGTTCGAGTTCTCGCACCCATGGGCCTGATCTTCGACGCCGCGTCACCGTGGATCCGAGTCAGTGCCTGTACCGGATCGCCCGGCTGCGAGAAGTCCCTCGCCGACGTCCGAGCCGACCTCGCGGCCGCGGTCGACGCGCGGATGACGCCACGGGACGAGCGGCAGCATTGGTCCGGTTGCGAGCGTCGATGCGGCCGACCCAAAGGCGAGGTGACCGACGTCATTGCGACGGGAATCGGCTACCAGGTGTCCTGAGCACCTGGAGACCGGCTTCCGGCTGAGGGGTCCCTCTCCCCTATCGTGACACGCATGCACGACTACATCCGTGACGGCGCGGAGATCTACCGCCAGTCTTTCGCAACCATCCGTGCCGAAGCGGATCTGTCTCGGTTCACCCCGGACGTCGCCCAGGTCGTCGTGCGCATGATTCACGCTGTCGGTGAGATCGACCTGACCGAGACGATCGGCTTCACGCCCGACGTGGTGGAGTCCGCCCGAACTGCTCTGCGCGCAGGGGCACCCGTGTTGTGCGACGCCAACATGGTTGCCGCCGGTATCACTCGTCGCCGTCTGCCGGCCGACAACGAGGTGCTGTGCACCCTGTCCGATCCTCGGGTACCGGATTTGGCTCGGAGTATGGGCACCACGAGAACCGCTGCAGCGCTGGAGTTGTGGGGTGACAAGCTGGGCGGTGCCGTCGTCGCGATCGGAAACGCGCCGACCGCCCTGTTCCACCTCATGGAAATGCTCGCGGCCGGGGCTCCGAAGCCCGCAGCCATCGTCGGCGGCCCGGTCGGATTCATCGGCGCGGCGGAGTCGAAGGAAGATCTGATCGCCGCCGAACTCGGCGTGGAGTATCTGGTCGTCCGGGGCAGACGCGGTGGCAGCCCCATCACCGTCGCCGCGGTCAATGCCATTGCGAGCGAACAAGAATGAGCTCCAGCGGAAAGTTGTGGGGAGTGGGCGTCGGCCCGGGCGACCCGGAGTTGTTGACCGTCAAGGCCGCTCGCGTGATCGGCGAGGCCGACGTCGTCGCCTTCCACAGTGCTCGGCACGGTCGCAGCATCTCGCGCGCCCTCGCGGCCGGTTACATGCGCGACGGGCAGATCGAGGAACACCTGGTGTATCCGGTGACCACGGAGGCGACGGCTCATCCCGGTGGGTATCAGGGGGCCATCGACGAGTTCTACGAGTCCGCTGCCGCACGGCTCGCCGCTCATCTCGACGCCGGCCGATCGGTTGTGCTTCTGGCCGAGGGCGATCCACTGTTCTACAGCTCGTACATGCACATGCACAAACGCCTGGCACACCGGTTCGAGGTCGAGGTGGTTCCCGGCGTGACCTCGGTGAGTGCTGCATCGGCCGCCCTGGCGACTCCACTGGTGGAGCGCGACGAGGTTTTCACCGTCCTCCCCGGCACCTTGCCGGTGAACGAGCTCACTCGCCGACTCCGCGGCACCGACGCCGCGGTCATCATGAAACTCGGTCGAACCTATCCGACCGTGCTCGATGCACTGGAACGATCCGGCAGGCTCGACGAAGCGCGGTACGTCGAGCGGGCCAGTACAGCCGAGCAACGCGTCCTCGATGCCGCCGACGCGGACAACGTGCCGTACTTCTCGATGATCGTCGTGCCGAGTCCGTCGAATCGAACCGAACTTCCCACCAGTACGGGCGAAGTGGTCGTGGTCGGTCTCGGTCCGGGCGACGACGTGTGGACGACGGACGAAGTGCGAGCCGAACTCGCGGCAGCAACCGATCTGGTCGGATACATCACCTACATCGATCGAGTTCCTCAGCGACCCGGCCAGATTCGGCATGCGAGCGACAACAAGGTCGAATCCGAGCGCGCGGCATTCGCCCTCGACCTCGCCAAACAGGGTCGCCGCGTCGCTGTGGTGTCCTCGGGTGATCCGGGTGTGTTCGCGATGGCGACAGCGGTCATCGAGGTTGCAGCCGAACAGCAGTGGAGTTCGGTACCGGTACGCGTGGTCCCGGGAATGACGGCAGCCAATGCTGTTGCCAGCCGCGTCGGCGCGCCGCTCGGGCACGATTACGCCGTCATCTCCCTCTCCGACCGCCTCAAGCCCTGGGACGTGGTGGCCCGACGGCTCTCGGCAGTGGCCGAAGCCGACATGGCGATCGCGATCTACAACCCCGCCTCGAAGACTCGCACCTGGCAGGTCGCGGCCATGAAAGATGTTCTGCTCGAACATCGTTCACCGGAGACGCCGGTGGTGATCGGGCGCGCGGTAGGCAGTGCGCAGGAATCGGTGCGCACCGTGACCCTCGGCGAACTCGATCCCGAGTCGATCGATATGCGATGCCTGCTCATTGTCGGCTCCTCGATGACGACGGTGGTGGAGACCGGAAGCGGTCCGAGAGTGTTCACGTCGCGGCGCTACCCGTCAGGGAGTGACGCGTAGGCGTTCGATCAACCACCGAGCGGCGGCATCGACCTCGTCGACCGTCGACGCCGAGGTGTCGGCGGTGGGTCGCGAGATCATCAGCACGGGAATCAAGGCCGATCGCGCCGCGTCGACCTTGGCGCGGGTCATCGTGCCGCCGCTGTTCTTGGTGACCAGCACGTCTATCCGGTTGTCGGCGAGCATTGCCGACTCGTGCGCGAGGTCGAACGGCCCGCGGCCCAGTTCCAGGGTGGCGCGAGGGGGAACGGCACCGGTCGGTGGATCTATCGAACGAATCAGGAACCACGCATCGGCGACTCCGGCGAAATGGTGAACGCCCTGCCTGCCGATGGTGAGGAACACCCGACTACCCGGTTCTATCGATGCGGCCGCCTCGGGGAGGGATGCCACGGTGGTCCAACGGTCGTCCGTCGACGCGATCCACGGCGGCCGGGTCAGCACGAGATGAGCGACACCGGTTGTCCGAGCAGCGAAGTCGGCATGCGCGGTGATGGTGGCGGCAAACGGATGCGTTGCGTCGACCAGTGCGTCGACGGCGTTGTCTCGAATCCACTGTGCCAATGCGTCGGCACCGCCGAAACCGCCGATCCTGGTATGGCCCGACACCGGCGCCGGCTCGGCGACGCGCCCGGCCAGCGAGGTGATCAACTCGATCCCGGGCACGCCGGCCACGGCGGCCGCGAGTTGCCTGGATTCGGACGTGCCGCCCAGGAGTAGGACCTTCACTGCTCGTCCGCATCCGCCCCGTCGGGCGCACCCCAGGGTTTCGTCACGCACCACTGGGTGACCGGCAGTTGTGGTCGCCAGGTGGTGAAGGAGCCCAACGGCTCACCCCGGTAGATCTGGAACCGGCGCAGCCTGCCGCCGTATCGTGCAGCTGCCGAGAGCAGCAGTGAATCCGATTCTGCGGTCACCGAATTGGCGACCAATCGGCCACCCGGACGCACGGCCGCCCAGCACCGCTCGATCATGTCCGGCTCGGTCGCCCCGCCGCCGACGAACACCGCGTCCGGAACGCCTGCACTGCCGGGGACCTCGTCGAAAGCTCCGGGCGCAGTGCCGAGCACGGCCAACCCGGGCACCCCGAGCCGTTGTGCGTTGGTTGTGATCTGGTGTCGACGATCCGCAGACGACTCGAATGTCACTGCACGACACGATGGATCGGTGCGCATCCATTCGATGGCGATCGTCCCCGAGCCCCCGCCGACGTCCCACAGGACCTCGCCGGGTCCGGGCGCCAACGCACACAGCGTCAGTGCGCGCACTTCCTGCTTGGTCATCTGACCGTCGCCGGTGTACTGCGAATCGGGCAGGCCCGGAACGCGAGTGAGTCTGGTGGCGCCTCGATCTCGAACGCATTCGAGCGCGACGACGTTGAGCGGGTCGGCGTCGGCGAACGTCGATTCCGTCGCCGTCCCCCGGGTGACTCGTTCGGCCGGGCCGCCGAGTTGTTCGAGCACACTCACCGTGCTGGCACCGAAACCGTTGTCACGCAGGAGCGCACACACGTCACCCGGTGTCGAGCTGCCTCGGCTCAGTACGAGAAGTCGACGACCGTGGCCCAGTTCCGGGAGGACGGTCTCGACCGGGCTGTTCACCAGCGACACCGTCGTGGTGTGCGCGAGCGACCAGCCCAGACGCGCACAGGCGAGCGAGACCGACGACGGTGCGGGATACACCCTCAGACGTTCGGCGCCGAATTCGCGAGCCAGGCTCACACCGATACCGTGAAACATCGGGTCGCCACTGGCCAGCACACACACGGTCCGGCCGTCACAGGAGTCGATCATCGGCCGCAGGCTCGGTAGCAACGGACTGGGCCACGCCCGAGCGTCGGCGCACCTGTCCACCACGCCGGCAAGCTGCCTCGCCGACCCGAAGACGACATCTGCCTGCTCGACCACGACACGTGCGACAGCAGACAGTCCGTCCCAACCGTCCGCGCCGATTCCCACCACTGCGATGGGGTGAGGGTCGGGCTCCGCCATCAGCGCGGCATCCTGCGCCACAGCCATTGCGGAAGCAGTCGCATCGCGAAGAACACCGGGCGAAGAGTGCCGGGGATCCACACCGTCGACTTCCGGCTGCGCAGCGCAGCCACCACCGCGGCGGCCACCTGATCGGGTGTGCTGGACATCGGTGCCGGGTCCATGCCCTCGGTCATCGAACCGATGACGAACCCTGGGCGCGCGAGCAACAGATGGACGCCGGTGCCGTGCAGGGAATCGCTCAGTCCGCTGGCGAAGCCGTCCAGACCCGCTTTGGCCGAGCCGTAGACGTAGTTGGCCCGCCTCACCCGGATACCCGCGACGGACGAGAAGACCACCAGATCGCCGCTCTTCTGCGCCCGCAGTACCTTCGCGGCGTGGGTGAGGACGGAAGCCTGGGCCAGGAAGTCGGTCGTGATCACCTCCAGCGCATGCCCGGCGTCGTCCTCGGCGCGCGTCTGATCCCCCAGAATCCCGAACGCCAACACCACGATCCCGATGGGCCCGTGCCGTTCCACGACGGAGCGCAGGATTTCCTCGTGGGTGGCCATGGCGTTCGCGTCGAACTCGACCGCATCGACGGTCGTCGCGCCTGCCTGCAGCACACGTGACCGTTGCGTCGCCAGGTCGGAACTGCGCCGAGCGGCCAGTACGACGGTTCGTCCCGGTGCCAGCCGAGTGGCGACCTCGAGACCGATCTCGCTTCGGCCGCCGAGCAACAACAACGTTCCCGAGGCGGGTTCAGATCGTCTGCTCACGCCGAACAGTCTCTCCGATCGAGCCCCGCTCGTGGCAGTCGGGGCACGTCACTACAGTCGAGTCATGGCCGCTACCCCCGCTGACGCGACTGCCCTCACCGACGAGGCGATCGAATTCCTCACCGAACGGCACCTCGCCACGCTGACGACGTTGCGTCCGGACGGCACGCCCCATGTCGTCGCCGTCGGGTTCACCTACGACGCGGACGCCCACGTCGCCCGTGTCATCACCAACAACGTGTCGCAGAAGGCGATCAACGCCGGCCGCGGTGCCTACGCCGCCGTCACCCAGATCGACGGTGCCCGCTGGCTGACGTTGGAGGGTCCGGCCACCGTTCGTGACGACCACGAGTCGGTCGCCGATGCGGAGAACCGCTATGCCCGACGCTATCGAGTGCCGCGGGAGAATCCGACCCGCGTCGTCGTCGAGATAGCGGTGCGGCGGGTACTGGGCAGCCGCTCGCTGCTGCGACGCTAGTCGTCCGTCGGCCAGGGTAGAACGGTCAGGTTCGGCCATTCGGTGGTCCACCGCGCGGCCTTCGCCTCGTAGACGTGCCGCATCGGTAATCGCGGATTCGGCCGGACGATCCCGGCGAACAGGTCTTCGAAGCCGTGTGGGGCATAGACGCGGTCCATACCGTGGGAGTCCACGGTGATTCCGAAACAGCACGTGGTCGACACGAAGTGGTCGATGGCATCCTCGGAGCTTCGGTACGAAGCCAACGTCGCTCCGAAATGCTGCTCGTACCACAGGTGTACACGCGCTTGATTACGCACTTCGACGTCGACCCCGAGGTCGGCGAACACGTCGGCCGCGGTCTCGATCACGTCGTTCTCGGCGGCGTACGACAGATCCGTGTCGTCGAAGTAGAAAAAGTCGTAGTCGCGAATTCCGGCCCCGAGATCTCGGTCGGCGAGGTGATTCCACACGGTTTGGAACAGACCGCCCGCCGTCAGGTACCAACCCGAGAGCCCGAGCTGCGGCGCACGCCGAAGTACCTCGGCCACAATCGGATTCGTCCTGACGACGGAGACGAACTCTACTTGGCGGCCGTCGGTCACACCGGCAGCACGGCGAGACCGTGGGGGCGGAGATTGACCGATTCGCACCCGTTCGCCGTCACGACGACGATGTCCTCGATCCTGGCACCCCACTGCCCACGGAAATAGATGCCCGGTTCGATGCTGAACGCCATTCCCTCGGTGAGAGTGATGTCGTTGCCCGCCACGATGTACGGCTCCTCGTGCACCGACAGGCCGATACCGTGTCCGGTGCGGTGCAGGAACGCCTCTCCCAGACCGGCTTCGACCAACACCTCGCGTGCGGCTGCGTCGATGGACTCCGCGCTGACTCCCGGCGACACAGCGTCGACTGCGGCCTGCTGAGCTCGCTCCAGTACCGCGTACCGGGTAGCGACCTCGGCCGAAGGCTCGCCGAGACTGTAGGTGCGAGTGGAGTCCGAGTTGTATCCCGGCGCAACGGGTCCACCGATGTCGACGACGACCACGTCGCCGGCCTCGACGACACGATCGGAGACCTCGTGGTGCGGATCGGCACCGTGCGGACCGGAGCCGACAATGATGAATTCCGGTGCGGTATGGCCTTCCTCGACGATCGCCGTCGCGATGTCTGCCGCGATCTGGGCTTCGGTTCGGCCCACTCGGAGCCACTCGCCCATCCGGGCGTGAACCCGGTCGATGGCATGACCGGCTCGACGCAGAGCATCGATCTCGGCGTCGTCCTTGATCATCCGCAGCTGGCGCAGAACGTCTGTCGCCAGTACCGGCACGGTCCCGAAAATCGTTGCCAGCGGCACGAAGTGCAGGGCGGGCATTGCGTCGGCGACAGCGGTCTTGCTGCCGGCCGGGACGGCCGCAGCCACGAGCGCGTACGGATCGACGCCGTCGACCCAATCGACGAGCGTCAGTGACAGGTCCCCGGCGGCGGAGTCACCCAGCGCGGCGAGTTCGAGCCGCGGCACGACGATGCTGGGAGTGCTGCCGTCGGCCGGCACCACCAACGCGATGAGACGCTCGAACGAGCTGGCCGTGGACCCGATCAGATACTGCAGATCCGGGCCCGGAGTGATCAGCAGGGCGTCCAAGCCTGCGTCCGACGTCAGGCGGGCCGCGCGCGCGAGCCTGGAGGCGTAGACATCGCTGGGAAAACGAGAAGAATCGACACTCATACCTTCAGGCTAGTGCCGTACGGCAAGATGAGCCCCATGACCACCCCCGGAAAGTCGCCGTTGCTGCTCCTCGACGGCGCGAGCCTGTGGTTCAGGGCCTACTACGCTCTGCCCGAGTCGATTACGGCGCCCGACGGCCGTCCCGTCAATGCCGTGCGAGGTTTCCTCGACATGATCTCGGCCCTGATCACGCGAACCGAACCGAGCCGATTGGCTGTATGCCTCGACCTCGACTGGCGTCCACAGTTCCGAGTGGACCTCGTTCCCTCGTACAAGGCTCACCGGGTTGCCGACGCCGCGCCGGATGTGGCCGAGAGCGAAGAGGTTCCCGAGACCCTGACGCCACAGGTGGACATGATCATGGACGTCCTGGCGGCGTTGGGAATTGCCACCGCGGGGGCCGCCGGCCTCGAGGCCGACGACGTGCTCGGAACCTTGGCTGCACAGGAACGACGCGATCCCGTCGTCGTGGTCAGCGGCGACCGAGATCTGTTGCAGGTGGCGGCGGACGAACCGAACGAGGTACGGGTGCTGTACGTGGGTCGAGGCTTGGCCAAGGCAGAACTCTTCGGCCCGGTCGAGGTGGCCGAGCGGTACGGCGTCCCGTTGCACCGCGCGGGAGCGGCCTACGCGGAATTGGCGCTTCTGCGCGGCGATGCGTCGGACGGGCTACCGGGTGTCAAGGGTGTCGGTGAGAAGACGGCCTCCACACTCATGCTGCAGTACGAGTCCGTCGCGGCCCTGCGTGCGGCGGCACTCGATCCGGAGTCGGACATGGCCAAGGGAATTCGGGCGAAGCTGGCCAACGCCAGCGACTACCTCGATGCGGCACTCCCAGTGGTGCGGGTCGTCACCGATGCCGACGTCGTCCTGTCGAGGTCGGACGAGATTCCGGCGGAACCGGCAGATCTCGAGGCACTCGACACGCTCGCGGAGACCCTGGGAATCAGAAACGCCGTGGACCGCCTCGTCTCGGCGATGGCGGCCACGGCGTCGCAGAATTGACCGGGGCTATTTCGGGAGTGAGACCTCGTAGTCGGCGTCGTCGTTGAGGAACGTCAACGTCACCTTCTTGAACGCCCCGTCGACCGTCAGCGTGCAATCGACGCTGGTGCCGGCCTTGACTTCGATGTTCTGCGGGCACGACACCCCCGAGACGTTCGTGGCACCGTAGGACTCGGTCAACACCGTGCGAATACCGTCCTGAGCAGCCGTCGTATCGAGGGTGGTCGTGCGCCCGAACGCGAAGTACAGCACTGCCGCGACCACGGCCACGACGGCGATGACGGAGCCCGCGATGATCAGCGGCTTCTTGGACTGCGCGCCACTGCGACCGGGACCTGGCTGCTGGCCCGGGAACTGGCCCGGATACTGCAGTCCGGGATAGTGCTGACCGGGATACTGCTGATTCGGATTCTGCCCGCCCGCGAAGGGAGGCTGCTGACCGTACTGGCCGGCACCGTACTGCCCACTGCCACCGAATTGTTGTGGTGCGTAGGGGTTTTGGTAGGCGGCGTCACCGGCAGGCTGCTGTCCGGTCCCCGGATACGGTGCCCCGTACGGCTGTCCCGCCGGGTATTGCGCGGTCGGATTCTGTGCGGTGGGATTCTGTGCGGTCGGATTCTGCGGGTTGTAGCCCTGCGGGTACTGCCCCTGCGGACCCTGAACCTGAGGATTCTGACCCTGCTGCGGGTAGGGCCCGGCCGGATACGCGCCCTGGGGGTATTGCCCCTGGGGATACGCGCCCTGAGGGTATTGCCCCGGGGGAGTTTGCCCCTGGGGAGACTGGCCGTACGCGCCTCCGGAAGGTTCGCCGTACTGCGTGGTCGGGGTGCCGGTGGGCGGCGCGTACTGTCCCCACGCCGACGGAGTCGGAGTCTGCGATTCGGATGTCGCCGCAGCTTCGCCGGTGGAAGCTTCCTGCCCGTCCTTCGCGGCACCGTCCTGGTCCGGCGTTCGTGACCAACTGTTGTCGGGGTCGGTCGGACCGTATGGGCCGCTCATCTCGCCTCCACTGAAATCTCGAATCCGTCGGGGGTACAGTATCCCGCTTGTCGCTGCGTCCGCTGTACCGACCCGGCAGTCCGGTTTCGGCCCGTCACGCAGCGCCGGTCACGCAGCATCGGTCACGCGGCATCGACGGCCACCACTCCTTGTCGCAGCGCGGCGACGGCACGGGCGGCGGTTCGCGACAGCTCGGGTTCGGGAGCGGCGAGCCGGACCTGGTCGAGCAGGTCGATGACCTGCCGACACCATCGGACGAAGTCGCCACCGGACAGCGCCTTGCCGTTGTCGCCTGCCGCGACCAGTGCGTCGACGAGCGAATGGTCGGAAGCCCACTTGTAGATCGCTTTCACGAAGCCCATGTCCGGCTCTCTGGTCGGTGGCAGTTTGTGCCGAACCTCGTCGGCCCGCAGCTCGTGCCACACCCGCACGGTCTCGGTCAACGCGTGCCTGATGGGTCCGGTCGGGCCGTGTGGGGTGATGTCTCCCTCGGAGCGGGACTCGTAGACCACGGCCGAGACCACTGCGGCCAACTCTGCGGCCGACAATCCCTGCCACAGTCCGCCTCGCAGGCATTCCGCGACCAGAAGATCGGATTCGGAATAGATCCGGCTCAATCGCGCACCGTCGTCGGTCACCTTGGGATCCTTGCCCGGGGTCACGTAACCGCGGTCCGCCAGCAAAGCCAGAATGCGGTCGAACGTTCGGGCCAACGAGTTCGTCGTGGCGGACACCTTCTGCCGCATCGACTCGGTCTCCCGGGCCAGCCGGTTGTAGCGTTCGCCGGTTCGAGAGAGTTCCTCACGATCCGGCCGGCTGTGCACCGGATGTGAGCGGATGGCCCGACGCAGGGTTGCCAACTCCTTGTCGTCGGCGGCGGTCGACTTTCGTCCCACTCGATCGGAGGGCTGGGATATGCCGCGGGTGACCAACGCCGCCGCCAGATCCCGACGGGTCTTGGCGGTGCGGTGATCGACGAACCGTGGCAATCGCATGGAGCCGAGAGGTGTTGCCGGCGTAGGGAAATCGGCAGCGGACAGACGACCGGCCCATTTGTCCTCGGTCAGCACGAGCGGCCGCGGATCGCCGCGATCGTCGTCCGGTTCGAGTACCACCGCCAGTCCGCTGCGCCGTCCGGACGGCACCGAGATCACGTCGCCGCGGCGCAACGCACGCAACGAGTCGACGGCTTTGTCCCGCCGATCGGACCTGTTCTGACGCTCGAGGGTCTTCTCTCGATCCTTCAGACGCTCGCGCAGTCGCGCGTACTCGAAGTACTCCCCGTCGGGGCCACCGAGCGTTGCGCCGAGCGCCTCCAACGTCTTCATGTTCTTCTCGATACCGCGGACCATGCCGACGACGGACCGGTCGGCCTGGAACTGAGCGAAGGACCGTTCGAGCAACTGCCGTGAATCCGCTGCCCCGAACTGTTCGATCAGATTGATCGACATGTTGTAGGCGGGCGCGAAAGAGCTCCGGAGGGGAAACGTTCGCGTCGACGCGAGTCCGGCCACCTCGGTCGGTTCGGTACCGGGCTGCCACAACACCACCGCGTGACCCTCGACGTCGATGCCGCGTCGCCCGGCCCGGCCGGTCAGCTGGGTGTACTCCCCCGGTGTCAGCTCCGCGTGCGTCTCACCGTTGAATTTGACCAGCTTTTCGAGCACCACGGTTCGGGCAGGCATGTTGATTCCGAGAGCCAGAGTTTCGGTGGCGAACACCGCTCTGACCAATCCCTTGACGAACAGCTCCTCGACGGTGTGGCGGAAGACCGGCAGCATTCCGGCGTGGTGCGCGGCGAAACCGCGTTCGAGCGCATCTCGCCATTCCCAGAAGCCGAGCACCTCCAGATCCTCGCGTGGGAGTTCGGAGGTGTGCTTCTCGACGATGTACCTGATCTCCTCGGCCTGCTCCGGCGTCGTCAGAACCAGCCGCGAACGCATGCACTGAGTCAGGGCCCCGTCGCAGCCTGCACGACTGAAGATGAACGTGATGGCCGGGAGCAGACCTTCCTCGTCCAGCTTGGCAATCACGTCGGGACGAGCCAGCGGACGGTTTGCACCTCCGCCTCCCTGGTGGCCGCCGCGTCCGCCGCCCCCGCTTCGACCTCCGCGTCCTCGACTGTGCGGTGCGTGCCACCGATCCATGGAGTCCAGCGACTGACGCTGCTTGACGTGCCGCACCAGGTCTCGGTCCACGACGACCTTCTGGTGGCCGTCCGGTGACTGTGCTCGGGTGTCGAAGAGATCGAACAACCGACGGCCCACCATGATGTGCTGCGAGAGCGGAACGGGACGGTTCTCGTCCACGACGACCGAGGTGTCGCCGCGAACGGTACTCATCCACGCGCCGAACTCCTCGGCGTTGCTGACCGTTGCGGACAGGCTCACCAGACGCACGTCGTCGGACAGGTGCAGGATCACTTCTTCCCAGACCGCACCTCGGAACCGATCCGCCAGGTAGTGCACCTCGTCCATCACCACGTGCGAGAGCCCGCGCAGTGCGTCGGAGGATGCGTAGAGCATGTTGCGGAGCACCTCGGTCGTCATGATGACGATGGGTGCATCCGGATTGATGGACGAATCACCGGTCAACAGACCGACCGTCTCGCGTCCGTATCGCGCAGTCAACTCTGCGAACTTCTGATTGCTCAGCGCCTTGATGGGGGTGGTGTAGAAGCATTTGCGACCGGCAGCGAGGGCCAGGTGCACCGCGAACTCGCCGATCACCGTCTTGCCCGCACCGGTCGGGGCGCAGACCAACACCCCGTGACCGTTCTCCAACGCAGTGCACGCATCCACCTGGAAGCGGTCCAACGGAAAGCTCAACTCCGCGGAAAATCGTTGCAGTTCAGTGGGTTCTGGCCTGGACCGGGTGTCGACAACAGCCTCGCTCATGGTCGCGCCCCGACGCTGGGACTCACATCAGATCGTGTCGTCGTACTGGGCCTGTGTTCGGGTCGCAGTGCCGATACCGCCCACCGGCGGTGTCGGTGCGACAGCGTGTGGGGCCTGGATAGAACTTGCGCCTTCGATGCGTGTTGCTTCGTCATCTGACACATCACCCCATTCGTCTCTTCTCTTGCGCAACTTACGCTTGTCGTGAATCCGCGCAATCTGCACTGCCATCTCGAAGAGCACCGTCAGAGCCAACGCCAAGGCCAGCATCGAGAAGGGATCCTGTCCGGGCGTCGCGATCGCCGCGAACACGAACAGTCCGAAGATCAACCCGCGACGCCACGCCTTCAGGCGTTCGTAGGTGAGAACACCGACGAAGTTCAACCCGACGACCAGCAGCGGTATTTCGAAGCTGACACCGAAGATGATCAGAAGATTGATCAGAAAACCGAAGTACTGATCGCCGCTCAGTGCCGTGATCTGGACGTTGTCGCCGATCGACAGCAGAAAGTGCAAGCCCTTGGCGACGACGAAGTAGGCCAGAATCGCTCCGGTCACGAACAGCGCAGCGGCACCGGTGACGAAGGAGACTGCGTAACGGCGTTCGTTGGCGTACAGGCCGGGAGTGATGAACGCCCAGATCTGGTACAGCCAGATGGGGCAGGCGAGCACGACGCCTGCGGTGAACGCCACCTTGAAGCGCAACAGGAACTGGTCGAACGGGCCGGTGGCGAGCAGGCGGCACTGATCGTCGTTGCTCAGATCCGCACGCAGGCTCGGGTCCAGGGTGCAGTACGGGCCTCGGAGCAGATCGCCCAGGCTTTCGACGCCGAAGATCGTGTGTGAGTACCAGAAGAATCCGAATGCAGTGGTCACCGCGATGGCCAGCAGCGACCAGAGCAGCCGGGTTCGCAGCTCGTACAGGTGATCGACCAACGACATCGTGCCGTCGGGATTGACTCGACGCTTACTGCGCCGTGGATCGAACGGAATGCGCATGGTGTTCTACGGTCAGCCTTCTTCGGTCGGCAGGCGGCACGAGGCCGTCACCGACAGCAGTGAACCTTCGGTGCCGACGCGGCACCGAAGGTGTGCTGAGCGGCGTCGCTCAGGCAGACTTCGCGTCGTGCTGGGGTGTGGTCTCGGTCTGCGCCACGGGTGCCGGGGAGGGCAGCTGAGCGGGTGCGGCCGGCTGCTGTGCAGTCGCGGTATCGGTGTCGGATTTGCCGTCGTTCTGCATCTCCTTGACCTCGCTCTTGAAGATGCGCAACGAGCGTCCGAGTCCACGCGCAGCCTCGGGCAGCTTCTTGGAACCGAACAGAATGATGACGACCACCGCAACGATGGCCCAGTGCCAGGGACTGGTGAATCCCATGTGAACCTCCTGAGATCAGATGAATCGAGCGTACCCGACGGCGGGCGGTGCGCTCGGCAACGGAGCGCACCGCTTCACCTCACGTTCATGTTGCGACGCCGCCGCCGGTGTCGGTGGCGTCGAGCTCCGCGTAGGCAATCAGGGCGGATCGCGCGCGATCGCGGACGGAATTCACCAAGGATTCAGGTCCCAGTACTGTTACGCCACCGCCGAACCCGAGGGTCAACCGGGTCATCCACTGCAGCGTCGCGAAACGCATGGTCACCTCGATGGACCCGTCCGAATCGGCGGCTACCTGCGTCATCGGGTAGTAGTCCAGAATCCAGGTGAACGCAGGTGAGACGCGTAACCGCGCTTGGGACAGAGAGGGGTCGTCGTTGAAGATCTCGAACGCGTCCTCGTCCTGCACCGATTCCGGCGGAGACGACGGTTCGTCGAGTTCGGTGGCCGAATCGATGCGATCGAATCTGAACAGCCGAACGCCCTCGGCACCGCGACACCATGCCTGCAGATAGCTGTTGTCGTCGACCACCACGGTCCTGATCGGATCGACGATGCGCTCGGTGAGCACGTCTCGCGACGCCGAGTAGTAGGTGAGTTCGAGTGCGTGCCGGGCTCGGAGCGCAGACCGTACGGTGCTCGACACCGGACCCTCCTCCGCGTCGGCCGTGTCGTGGTCGGACGAGAGCGGCACGTTCGCCGCCGCCGACCCGGCCGCGGTCTCGATCTTCGCGATCGCCCGCTGAGCGGCCGACGGATCGACCATCCCCGGCATCGAGGTCAACGACCGAAGTGCGACCAACAGTGCGGTGGCCTCGGTGGACGTCAACCGCAGCGGCCGGTCGATCCCGGCGGAGAAAGTGACGTCGATGCTCTCCTCCGAGAACGACAGATCGATGAGGTCACCCGGTCCGTATCCGGGCAGACCGCACATCCAGAGCTGATTGAGATCGGCCATCAGCGTCGCGGTGGTCACGCCCAGTTCCCGAGCGGCCTCCTCGGCGCTCAACCCCGGATTGGCCATGAAGAAGGGCACCATGTTGAGCAGGCGGGCCAACCGCACCGACAGACGCGCGCTCATCGTTCGTTCTCCAGTTCGGCTGCAGTCTGCAATGTCGAGATGACATCGGCCCTCAGCTCTGGCGGGGCCAACACCATCGCGTCGGGACCGTGACCGGCGATGAGCCGCGAAATCCAATCCCAGGACCGTACCGGAACCTCGACGACAGTTCCGGTACGCGACCCCACCGTCTGCTCCCCCACCACGGTGCCCATCCTCCGCAGCTCCGTCGCCCGACCGTCCTGGAGCCACACTCGCGCGGTACCCGACACCGAGGACGTGCCCGCGACGCGGCGGACGATGTCCTGAAGATCGATACCGTCGGGCTTGCGGACACTCTGAGGTGATCCGAAGGCTTTGACGTCGTCGCCGATCCGGGACAGTCGGAAGGTTCGGGTGTCGTCTCGGTCCACGTCGTGTCCAACGAGGTACCACCGTCCCCGGAACGTCACAACGCCCCACGGCTGGACGGTTCGGGTGACGAACGGCTCGGTCAACGAGGGTCGATGTTCGAACCGCACCGACTTACCCTCGTCGATCGCCGCGAGCAGGGCGCCCAGTGCGGGCTCGGACCCGCGGGTTCGGGCCGGAACGGCCGTGACGGCAGCGGCCGACTCGTTCTGGTCGACCTGAATACCTGCGGCGCGCAGTTTCAGCAGCGCACTCTGGGCCGCGGAGGTCAGTTCCGGTGATTCCCACAGTTTGACGGCCACCGCGACCGCAGCCGATTCCTCGCTGGTGAGATCGATGTCCGGCAGCTCGTAGGCATCTCGGTTGATGCGATAACCCTCGACACCACCGAACCGCGTAGCGATGCCGGTCTCGAGGGGCACCCCGAGATCGCGCAGTTCGTTCTTGTCACGCTCGAACATCCTGCTGAACGCTTCGAGGCTCGTCGAGTCGTCGTACCCGGCAACGCTCTCGCGGATCCACTCCGCGGTCAGGAACTGACGCGTCGACAACAGACAGATGACCAGGTTCATCAGGCGTTCGACTTTGGTGGTGGCCACGACAGTCGAGCCTAGTTGTTCACCGCCCGCCGGAGCTGTAGCGACCCGAGTTGCCTGGATCGCTACCCGACCTCCAGCCGAGTCGCGTCCGGACTACATCGATGCGATGAGTCGCTCGACGCGCTCGTCGACCGAACGGAACGGGTCCTTGCACAACACCGTTCGCTGCGCCTGATCGTTGAGTTTCAGGTGTACCCAGTCGACGGTGAAGTCGCGTCCGGCTTCCTGGGCCGCGGTGATGAACTCACCGCGCAGCTTCGCGCGTGTCGTCTGCGGCGGCAGATTCACCGCTTCGTCGATCTGCTCGTCCTCGGTGACTCGCTTGACCAGACCCTTGCGCTGCAGCACGTCGAACACTCCCCGTCCACGCTTGATGTCGTGGTACGCAAGATCGAGCTGAGCGATCTTGGGATCGGAAAGTTCCATCGAGTAGCGGTCCTGATACCGCTCGAACAGCTTGCGTTTGATGACCCAGTCGATTTCGGTGTCCACCTTGGCGAAGTCCTGCGACTCGATGGCATCGAGTGTGCGTCCCCACAGGTCCACCACCTGGGTCACCTGAGCATTGGGCTCCCGCGTCTGGAGATGCTCGACGGCCCGGGAGTAGTACTCACGCTGGATTTCGAGTGCACTGGCCTGGCGGCCACCGGCGAGGCGGACCGGCCTGCGACCGGTCAGATCGTGGCTGACCTCGCGAATGGCTCGAATCGGATTGTCCAGCGCGAAGTCTCGGAACGAGACGCCTGCCTCGATCATCTCGAGTACGAGTGCGGCCGTCCCCACCTTGAGCATGGTCGAGGTCTCGGCCATGTTGGAATCGCCGACGATGACGTGGAGCCGGCGATACTTCTCGGCATCGGCGTGCGGTTCGTCGCGGGTGTTGATGATCGGCCGCGAACGAGTGGTGGCCGACGACACGCCTTCCCAGATGTGCTCGGCGCGCTGCGAGAGGCAGAACGTCGCGGCCTTGGGTGTCTGCAGCACCTTGCCTGCGCCACAGATCAATTGGCGGGTGACCAGGAACGGTAGGAGTACATCCGAGATGCGCGAGAATTCGCCCGCTCGCTGGACGAGGAAATTCTCGTGGCAACCGTAGGAGTTGCCCGCCGAATCGGTGTTGTTCTTGAACAGGTATATGTCTCCGCCGATGCCCTCCTCGGCGAGACGCTGCTCGGCGTCGATCAGCAAATCCTCGAGTACTCGCTCGCCTGCGCGATCATGGGTGACCAATTGCAGCAGGCTGTCGCATTCGGCAGTGGCGTACTCGGGATGCGAACCGACGTCGAGATAGAGGCGAGCGCCGTTGCGGAGGAACACATTCGAGCTGCGGCCCCACGAGACCACGCGACGGAAGAGGTAGCGGGCCACCTCGTCCGGACTCAGGCGTCGGTGTCCGTGAAAGGTACATGTGACACCGAACTCGGTCTCGATGCCCATAATTCGTCGCTGCACACTTCGACACTACAACGCAAGCCACCGATGGATGTGTCGGAGCGCCTCGATGGCGTCCATGCCTAGGCTGGGCCCTATGACTTCCACGCCAACGTCTGTTGCGGCCTCGGTTCACGCGTGGGACCTGTCCCTGGTTTCACGAAGCGCGGCATTGCGCTCGAGCAGGGCGGATGCAGGGCTCCGCGCGTTGAGCACGGCCGCCGATCACAGTCGCCTGTGGCTCGGAGCTGCCGCACTTCTCGGCGCGGCCGGTGGCTCGGCCCGACGCGGCGGCGTGCGGGGGCTGATCGCCGTGGCGGGTGCGAGCGCCGTGGCGAACGGTCTGCTCAAGCCGGTGTTCCCGAGGTCGAGGCCGGATACCGAGCTGGTTCCCGTACTGCGCCGGGTGCTCGCCCCGCCGGTGTCCTCGTCGTTTCCCTCCGGTCACTCGGCGTCCGCGGCCGCCTTCGTCACCGCGGTCGCCATCGAATCACCGAAGGCAGGATTGCTGTTGGCTCCGGTCGCCGCAGCAGTCTGCTATTCCCGGGTTCACGTCGGCGTCCACTGGCCCACCGATGTCGTCGCCGGAGCGGCGCTCGGTTCGGCGGTCGCGCTGTCGACCCGCCGCTGGTGGGCCGTGCGTTCGGCGAAGCCCGCCGATCTCGGCTCGCCGGTCGAGGTCGAGGCACTGCCGGGCGGACGGGGACTGTTGGTGCTGGTCAATCCCGGATCCGGTGACGGTTCGGAGGCGGTACCGGACGCCATCCGTCGCGAGCTCCCCGACGCCGACCTCTTCGTACCCGATCCCGAGAGGGACTTCAACGAGCAACTGGAAGAGAGAATTCGGAACACGACGCCGCGTGCTCTCGGAGTGTGTGGAGGCGACGGCACGGTCGTCAGCGTCGCCGCCTCGGCCGCCCGTAACGGCCTGCCACTCGCCGCGTTTCCGGGTGGCACTCTCAACCACTTCGCTCGCGACACCGGTCTGACCGCAGTCGAGGACACCGCCGCCGCCGTCGAGGCGGGCACCGCCGAACTGGTCGATATCGCCGAGGTGGACGTCGACGGCCGCAGTGTGTCGTTCGTCAACACCGCGACGTTCGGGGGTTACCCCGACTCGGTGCGGTTACGGCAGAAGCTGCAGAAGCGAATCGGTAAGTGGCCGGCCGCTGCGGTTGCGATGACACGAGTGCTCGCGGCTGCAGAGCCACTGAACATTCGACTCGACGGGGTGCCGCACTCGGTGTGGATGCTCTTCGTCGGCAACGGTACCTACGATCCGATCGATCAAGTTCCCATGTCGCGCAGCAGCATTCATACCGGCACCCTCGATGTTCGCTTTCTCCCGTCGGAACCCAAGGCATCGAGAACACGACTGCTGTGGGCGACGATCACAGGAACGCTCGGCTCGTCGCCTGCCTACGTGCGCAGTGTGGCGCAACGCTTGACCGTCGAGGTGGACGGTGCCCCGGTTGCCCTCGCGGCTGACGGCGAGGTCGTCGGAGACGGCACGACATTCCAGTTCAGCAGCGACAAGAACGGCCTCGTGCTCTACCGGAAGCGATAGAGCACGAGGCCGTCGACCTCGATCCGAAGTGTGGGGACTACTGCGGAGTCTCCGGCTCCGAGGAGCCGTCGCCGGTCGCGGACGGTGCCGATGCGGGCAACATATCCGCCAGAGCAGCTCCGGCGATACGCCGGAACGCTCGACGCGGTCGCCCCTGATCCAGGACGGCCACCTCCAGGGCCGACACCTCGAGAACCTTCTTCTCGGGCTCGGCACCGGCAGTCGCAGGCGACGTCGGACCGGCGGTGAGCGCGTCGACGGCGATACGAACTGCGTCCGCCAACCCGAGGCCGGACCGGTACGTATCCTTCAGCGCGGCCACGATGGGCTCGGTGGTACCGCCCATGACGACGAAATCCTGTTCGTCGACGATGGAGCCGTCGTACGTGATGCGGTACAGCTGCGTGGCCATCGGCTCGTCCTGATGGGACACCTCGGCGACGCAGATCTCGACCTCGTACGGCTTGAGCTGCTCGGTGAAGATGGTGCCCAGTGCCTGGGCGTAGGTCTTCGCCAACGACCGGCCGGTGACATCGCGTCGATCGTAGGTGTATCCCTTGATGTCTGCGTGCTGGATGCCGGCCTTGCGTAGGTTCTCGAACTCGTTGTACTTGCCGACGGCAGCGAAACCGATGCGGTCGTAGAGCTCACTGACCTTGTGCAGCGCGGTCGAGCGATTCTCGGCGACGAACAGGACCCCGTCGGCATACGCCAGCACGATGACGCTGCGGCCGCGGCCGATTCCCTTGCGCGCCAATTCCGAACGATCGCGCATGATCTGTTCGGCAGATGCGTAATACGGCATCGTCATAGCGCGCTACCCCCTTCGCTGACTTCCTGGCCTGCTCGGGTGTGGTGGTCCGTGCCGCCGGTGTGTGCTGCGCTCTCGGTTCGTTCTGCCAGAACCGATCGGGCCGCAGCCGATATGCGATCGTGCGCGACGTCGTCCGCACCGACGCTCGTGATGGCAACTGCCGTCGGGTAGATGCCGCGGGTGACATCGGGACCACCGGTGGCCGAGTCGTCGTCGGCGGCGTCGTACAGCGACTCGACTGCAGCCCGAAGCGCCTCGTCCTCGGACATTCCGGGGCGGTACAACTTCTTGAGCGCGGATTTGGCGAACAACGAGCCCGAACCCACTGCGTGATAGCCCGACCGCTCCTCGTAACGCCCGCCGACCACGTCGTACGACACGATGCGTCCGGCTCTGTCGGGATCGGAGATGTCGATGTCGAATCCGACCAGCAACGGCACCGCAGCCAGTCCCTGCATCGCCGCACCCAGATTGCTCCGAACCATCGACGACAACTTGTTGGCCTTGCCGTTGAAGGTGAGCGGCACGCCCTCGATCTTCTCGTAGTGCTCGAGTTCGACAGCGAACAGACGAACCAATTCGATTGCGATACCCGCAGTTCCGGCAATGCCCGCAGCGGAGTACTCGTCGGTGACGTAGACCTTCTGCATGTCACGGTTGGCGATCAGATTGCCCTGAGTGGCGCGCCGATCACCGGCGATCAGCACCCCGCCCGCGTAGGTGAGGGCGACGATCGTCGTACCGTGCGGAGCGATGCCGGACTTGTCGGTGGTGCCGTTGGCGGCGTGGGACGCCAGGTCCGCGGCGAGGCCGCTCTCCGGCAGCAGGTGCGGGGCGTGCTGACGGAGGTAGTCGGAGAAGGACGAGCTACTGGACCCCAGCGGAATCGCCGGTCCGTCGCCTGCCGACCGTGGGTCCGAACGATCCACCGTCACTGGCCGCCCTTCTGAACGTAGGCGCGGACGAAGTCCTCGGCATTCTCCTCGAGAACGTCGTCGATCTCGTCGAGAAGATCGTCGGTCTCCTCGGCCAACTTCTCGCGCCGTTCCTGGCCACCGGCCCCCGTGTCGCCTGGGACCTCGTCGTCGCCGCCGCCGCCCGAGCGCCGTGTCTGCTCCTGAGCCATAGTCGCCGACCTCCTCTGTGTATCGAGAAAACAGATCTACTGCACGGTCGCCGGGTCATCCGAGGCGCACCGGCGTGGATGTGCAAGTGCTACCGAACGTTCCGCCGAAAGTGCACGGACCTTTACCCTACCGACAGTCCGACCTCGCCGGTTGGCAAGACACCGCCGAACGACCCATTCGAATGCCCTGGACGATCAGGTGGTGAGCTGGTCGACCAGTTCCGCTGCACTGTCCACGGACTCCAGCAGGGCACCGACGTGGGATTTCGTTCCCCGCAACGGCTCGAGCGTCGGAATCCGTACCAACGAATCGCCACCGAGATCGAAGATGACCGAGTCCCAGCTCGCCGCGGCGATGTCGGCACCGAATTTGCGCAGGCATTCGCCGCGGAAGTAGGCCCTCGTGTCGTCGGGCGGTGTGCCGACCGCATCGAGAACTTGCTGCTCGGTGACGAGACGATCCATCGAACCGCGGGCGACCAACCTGTTGTAGAGCCCCTTGTCGAGGCGAACATCGGAATACTGCAGGTCCACCAGGTGCAGCCGCGGAGCGGACCAGCCGAGGCCCTCACGCTGTCGGAACCCTTCGAGCAGTCGCAATTTCGCCGGCCAGTCCAGCAGATGCGCGCACTCCATGGGATCGCGCTCGAGCAGGTCCAGCACCATCGCCCACTTGTCGAGCACGTCCAGTGCTCGTGCGTCGTCGCTGCCCTCGGCAGCCACGAACTTCGCCGCCCGCTGGTGGTAGATCCGCTGCAGCGCAAGGCCCGTCAGTTCGCGGCCGTCGGCGAGTGCCACGGCCTTGCGCAGGGTGGGATCGTGGCTGATCTGATGGACAGCCGTGACCGGCCTGGCCAGCTGCAGATCCGACAGGTCGACGCCCGCCTCGATGAGGTCGAGCACGAGGGCCGTGGTTCCCACCTTGAGGTAGGTCGACATCTCCGCCAGGTTGGCGTCGCCGATGATGCAGTGCAGACGTCGGTACTTGTCTGCGTCTGCGTGCGGTTCGTCCCTGGTGTTGATGATGCCGCGCTTGAGGGTGGTCTCCAGTCCGACCTCCACCTCGATGTAGTCCGCTCGCTGCGAGAGCTGGAACCCGGCCTCGTCGCCCGACTGGCCGATACCGACTCGCCCGGAGCCGGTGATGACTTGCCTGGAGGCGAAGAACGGCGAGAGCCCCGCGATCACCGCCGAGAACGGTGTCTCACGCGACATCAGATAGTTCTCGTGCGTGCCGTACGACGCGCCCTTGCCGTCGACGTTGTTCTTGTACAGCTGCAGGCGCGGAGCCCCTGGGACGCTCGACGCGTGCCGTGCGGCCGCTTCCATGACGCGTTCGCCTGCCTTGTCCCAGATCACCGCGTCCAGTGGGTCCCGCACCTCCGGGGCCGAGTACTCGGGGTGCGCGTGATCGACGTACAGGCGGGCACCGTTGGTGAGAATCATGTTCGCCGCACCGATTTCGTCGGCATCGATGACCGGAGCCGGTCCGCTGAACCGTCCGAGATCGAAGCCTCGTGCATCGCGCAGCGGTGATTCCACCTCGTAGTCCCAGCGGGTGCGCTTGGCGCGGGGCACTCCTGCGGCTGCCGCGTACGCCAACACCGCCTGGGTGGACGTCAGGATCGGGTTGGCGGTGGGTTCGGTCGGTGAAGAAATGCCGTACTCGACCTCGATACCGATGATGCGCTGCATAAGTCGAGCCTAGACGGCCGACGGATGCAGTTCGGGGCGCGCCCTGTGCGGACGCGCCCCGAAAACTGCCCAGCGGTGGATCTACAGGTACTGACCGGTATTGGCCTCGGTGTCGATCGCCCGGCTCGCGCTGGCGTTCTTGCCGGTGACCAACGTGCGAATGTAGACGATTCGCTCGCCCTTCTTGCCCGAGATCCGAGCCCAGTCGTCCGGATTCGTGGTGTTCGGCAGATCTTCGTTCTCCGCGAACTCGTCGACGATGGAATCGAAAAGGTGCTGAATCCGCAGTCCGGCGTTTCCGGTTTCGAGAACCGACTTGATGGCGTACTTCTTTGCCCGGTCGACGATGTTCTGGATCATGGCCCCGGAGTTGAAGTCCTTGAAATACAGAACTTCCTTGTCCCCGTTGGCGTAGGTGACCTCGAGGAACCGATTGTCGTCACTCTCGGCGTACATGCGCTCGACGACGCGATCGATCATGCCCCGGATGCACGCCGCGCGATCGCCGCCGAACTCGGCGACGTCGTCGGCGTTGACCGGAAGCGAATCGGTCAGGTACTTCGAGAAGATGTCCTGTGCCGATTCGGCGTCGGGACGCTCGATCTTGATCTTCACGTCGAGTCGGCCGGGTCGCAGGATCGCCGGGTCGATCATGTCCTCGCGATTGGACGCACCGATCACGATGACGTTCTCTAGGCCTTCGACACCGTCGATCTCGGCGAGCAGCTGCGGAACGACCGTCGTCTCCACGTCGGACGAGACGCCGGAGCCGCGGGTACGGAAGATCGAGTCCATCTCGTCGAAGAACACGATGACCGGGGTGCCCTCGGACGCCTTCTCTCGTGCCCGCTGAAAGATCATGCGGATGTGACGCTCGGTCTCACCGACGAACTTGTTGAGCAGCTCGGGGCCCTTGATGTTGAGGAAGAACGACTTCGCCTCCCGCGCATCCTGGCCACGTGCCTCGGCGATCTTCTTGGCCAGCGAGTTGGCAACGGCCTTGGCGATCAACGTCTTTCCACACCCGGGAGGGCCGTACAGCAGCACGCCCTTCGGCGGACGCAGTGAGTACTCTCGGAACAGATCCTTGTGCAGGAACGGCAGCTCTACGGCGTCCCGAATCTGCTCGATCTGTCGACCGAGACCGCCGATGTCCTCGTATCCGACGTCCGGAACCTCCTCGAGAACGAGATCCTCCACCTCGGCCTTGGGAACGCGCTCGAACGCGTAGCCGGCCTTGGTGTCGACCAGCAGCGAATCCCCGGGACGGAGCTTCCGTGACGGCTCGTCCGGGTCGACCGGTCCGTCGTCGTTGACCATGTCGATCAACGGTTTGGCCAGCCAGACCACCCGTTCCTCGTCGGCATGTCCGACGACGAGAGCGCGCGATCCATCCCCCAGAAGCTCTCGGAGAGTGCTGATCTCGCCGACCTGATCGAAGGTGCACGCCTCGACGATGGTCAACGCCTCGTTCAACCGCACGGTCTGTCCCGGAGCGAGCGTGTCGGCCTCGATGTTGGGTGAGCACGTCAGTCGCATCTTCCGACCGGACGTGAACACGTCGACTGTGCCGTCCTCGAACACGCTCAGCAGGACGCCGTATCCGCTCGGCGGTTGACCGAGACGGTCCACCTCCTCGCGCAGCGCGATGAGCTGTTGTCGGGCCTCCTTGAGAGTGTCGAGCAACTTCGTGTTGCGCAGCGACAAGGAATCGACCCGGCCCTCGAGCTCGCGTACCTGCTCGGGGGACTCCCCCAGTTGGCGCCGTAGCGACGCGACTTCGGCTCGCACGGCGTCCAGTTCGGCTCTGGCCGCGGCCACATCCGGATTGTCTGTTGAGCTCATGAGCGACTCCTCCCAGTGACGATCTATCAACGCTACCGGCAGCGGCGCGGAGATGCGGACCGACACCTCGAACGGGGTCGGCATCCACTCTGCTCGGCGGCCTCGAAAGGCCATCCCAGTTCATGTTAGCCTCACCTGACCAATCGATCGACAGACGACGGAATCAGGGGCCTCACCAGTGAAAATGCGTATTCTCTCGGCAAGCGTCGCAGTAGCCGCGGTGGCTCTGGTGGGTGCAGGATGCAGTTCGAGCGATGAATCCGATCACGCCGATCACAATTCCGCGTCGACCAGCGACTCCATGCCGACGACCACCGCCGGGCCGGCTGTCACAGCACCTACCGTCGCCGAATTGCAGACCTCGCTGCAGCAGCTGGTCGCACCGGACGTGGACGCAGCGACCAAGGCTGCGGCAGTGGAGAACGGTCAGGCGCGCCTGACGAACCTGGAGACGATGACCGCCGCACTGGCGAACTACGGAGCGATCACCTTCGAGGTGTCGGAACCGACCGTCGCCGGTGAGACGTCCACCGCGGACGTCGCCATCGCCACTCCACGCGGGACCGCGGCTCCGGCACCGCAGACCTGGGTGCTGATCGATGGCACCTGGAAGCTGTCGGACGCCAGCACGTGCCAGATCCTGGCCATGGGCCAGGCACCCTGCGTCTGAGTCGGCAGCCGAGCCTGCAGCGTCAGCCCTTACCGGAACGACGCTGCGGTTTCGGGGTCACGGTGCCCTCGGCGAGGCGTCGAACGCTGACGAGGAATGCCGTGTGTCCCTGCATGCGGTGCTCGGGGCGAACCGCGAGACCCACCACGTGCCAGCCGCGAACCATCGACTCCCACGATCGAGGTTCGGTCCAGCACTCCTGTGCGCGTAGCGCCTCGACGACCTTGGACAGCTGCGTCACCGTGGCCACGTAGACCAGCAGCACCCCACCGGGGACGAGGGCCTTGGACACCGCGGGCAACGCGTCCCACGGCGCGAGCATGTCCAGGACCACCCGATCGACCTGCTCACCCGGACGATCGACACCGAACTGGTCGACGTCTGCCACGGTCAGGTGCCAGTTCGACGGGCGCTCGCCGAAGAACGTCTCGACGTTCTTCACGGCATAGTCGGCGTGGTCCTGCCGGATCTCGTAGGAGATGACCGTTCCTGCTGTACCGACTGCACGCAGCAGTGAGCACGTCAGAGCGCCGGATCCTGCACCGGCCTCGAGCACCCGTGCGCCGGGGAACATGTCACCCTCGTGCACGATCTGCGCCGCGTCCTTGGGGTAGATCACCTGGGCACCGCGGGGCATCGAGAGCACGTAGTCGGTCAGCAGCGGCCGCAGCGCGAGGTAGGGGGTGCCGTTGACGGAGGTGACGACGCTGCCCTCGTCGGCACCGAGCAGTTTGTCGTGAGTGATGCCGCCGCGGTGAGTATGGAATTCCTTACCGGCTTCCAGTACCACCGTGTAGTGACGACCCTTGCCGTCGGTGAGCTGAACTCGATCGCCCACTCGAAACGGCCCACTGCGGGCGGGACCGGTCTCCGCCGGTGCGTCTGCAGCTGTGGCGTCGGCAGCTGGAGTGGCCTCCGCGCCGGACGTGACATTCGGGTCGAGTTCGATCTCGTCGGTCGTGGCAGTGACCACGTCGTCCGCACTGGGCAGCGATGCGTCGACCGTGGCGTCGAACGCGGCGTCGGCCTCGAATCCGTCGGTCGACGCGGATGTGGAATCACCGGAGGACACAGCGGACCTGCTTTCGTTGCGATGTGACGCTCGGCCTCGATCGGCGGGCGTCGGGGGACGACTCGACGTGCCAGACTACGGCCTTCACCGAAGATGTCGGACCAGCGGCATAGTCTCGCAGTCGTGAGTATTTCCGTGTCGAGCCCCATCGACTTACCTCTTCTCGATGTCGGTGACAGCGCCGACGTACCGCGTTCGAGGTCCGGCAACCGCAGTACCCCGGCTCTGTCTCCTTCTCGCGCAGGTGATTTCAAGCAGTGCCCACTGTTGTATCGCTTCCGTGCCGTGGACCGGCTTCCCGAGGTCTCCACCGAGGCACAGGTGAAGGGAACTGTGGTGCATGCCGCACTCGAGGCCCTGTACGCACTCCCTGCCCGCGATCGAGTGCCCACCACTGCGCGCGACCTGGTGGACCCGGCCTGGGATCGGGTCGTGGCCGAGTCACCCGACATCGCGTCGCTGGTTCCGGCGGACGACCGTCCGGCGTTTCTCGACCGGGCTCGTGCCCTGGTGGACGGGTACTACGAACTCGAAGATCCCACGCACTTCGATCCCGAGTCCTGCGAACAGCGCGTCGAGATCGCGTTGGACGACGGAACGCCGCTGCGCGGATTCATCGACCGGATCGACGTCGCACCCAACGGAATGATTCGCGTCGTCGATTACAAGACCGGACGTGCGCCGCGTGAGTTCACCGAATCCAAGGCTCTGTTCCAGATGAAATTCTATGCGCTGATGATCATGCGCATGCGCGGAGTCGTTCCCGCGCAACTGAAGTTGATGTACCTCGCCGACAAGCAGGAGCTGACATACGCACCGGACGAGGGTGAGCTGCTGCGCTTCGAGCGCATGCTCTCGGCCATCTGGAAGGCGATTCTGGCGGCCGGTGAGACCGGCGACTTCCGCGCCAAGAAAGGCGCACTGTGCAAGTGGTGCGATCACCGGGCACTGTGCCCCGAGTTCGGCGGCACTCCCCCGCCGTACCCCGGTTGGCCGCAGGCGGCTGCGGAGCAGGAGGAGACGGAGCTGTGACGAGTCCGGACGCCTTCTTCGTTCCTGCCGGTGTCGACGACGACGGTTACGAGATCGTCACCGCGACCGAGCACACCGTCAGCCTGTGGGCACCGACGATGCAGCACGGCGCTCCGCCGTCCGCGTTGTTGGTCCGCGCACTCGAGCGGGTCGACGCCAGACCCGATACTCGAATCAGCCGGGTGGTCGTCGACATTCTCGGACCTGTTCCGGTGTCGGACATCACGATTCGCGCATGGACGGCGCGGCCGGGCGCTAATGTCGAACTCGTCGTCGCCGAACTGTGGGCTCGAGGATCAGCGGGGCCGGCGCGAGCGGTGGCGCGGGGCAGCGCATGGCGTATGCGTACCGAGCCCACCGACGACGTCGTGCACGTGGGAGATTCGGTGATGCGACCGGTGAGCGCCGGCGTCGACAGCACCTTCGGCGGACTCTGGACCTCCGGATACCTCGACGCGGTCGAGTTCAAGTTTCTCACCGAGCTCGGCGCAGCGGGGCCCGGTGAAGTGTGGGCGAAGCCGACTCCCGTTCTGGTGCAGGGTGAGTCGATGACGCCACTGGAACGGCTGTTCTCGATTGCCGACATCGCCAACGGTGTGGGTGCGAAATTGCCGATCGAGCAGTGGACGTTCCTGAACACCGATCTGACGGTGCACGTCTTCCGCGAACCCCAGGGTGACTGGATCGGAGTGTCGGCCGAGACGTCGACGGGTCCGGACGGCATCGCCATGTGCGCAGGCACCCTCAGTGACGAACTGGGGCCGGTCGGGCGCATCGCGCAAACAGTGCTGGTTCGCCGACGCGCGTGATCGTGGCGGAACGACGGGCGTTCCGCCACGCACTCAGAACGCTCGGCAGGACCTGATGTCGGAGGCGAGAATGGCTTTCGCGCCCAGTTCCGCGAGCTCGTCCATCACGTTGTTGTGGACCTTGCGAGAGACCATGGCGCGCACGGCAACCCAGTTGTCGTCGACCATCGGTGCGAGCGTAGGTGATTCGATGCCGGGGGTGATCTTGACGGCTTCGTCGAGGATCGACTTGGGGCAGTCGTAATCGAGCATCAGGTACTGCTGGGCGAAGACGACGCCCTGTACGCGAGCGATCAACTGCTTGCGTGCGGAGTCGGTGCCCGGCGTGCCTGCGCGCTCGATGAGAACACCCTCGGAATCGCACAAAGATTCGCCGAACGCGACGAGATTGTTCTGACGCAGTGAGCGACCCGACTCGACCACGTCCGCGATGGCGTCGGCGACACCGAGTTGAATGGAAATCTCCACGGCCCCGTCGAGACGGATCACCGTGGCCTCCAAGCCGCGCTCGGCCAGGTCCTTACGCACGAGATTGGGGTACGAGGTGGCGATGCGCAGTCCGCCCAAGTCCTCGGGTGCCCATTCCTTGCCCGCGGGTGCCGCGTAGCGGAACGTCGACCGGCCGAATCCGAGCGCCAGGCGCTCTTCGACCGCTGCCCCGGAATCGAGAGCCAGGTCTCGTCCGGTGATGCCCAGATCGAGCTGGCCCGACCCGACGTAGATGGCAATGTCCTTGGGACGGAGAAAGAAGAATTCGACCCCGTTGGCCGGGTCGAGGACGGTCAGATCCTTGGAGTCGCTCCGACGCCGGTAGCCGGCCTCGCTGAGGATCTCGGCGGCGGATTCGGACAACGCGCCCTTGTTGGGTACGGCTACACGCAGCATGGAGTTTTCCTTCATCGGTGAGTTCACAGGAGACGTTCGGGCCTTGCCTCACAGATGTCGGTAGACGTCCTCGAGCTCGATTCCCCTACCCACCATCATGACCTGAACCCAGTACAGCAGCTGCGAAATTTCTTCGGCGAGTGCAGCGTCGCTCTCGTGTTCGGCGGCGATCCACACCTCGCCGGCCTCTTCGAGGACCTTCTTTCCCTGGAAATGAACACCTGCGTCCAACGCAGCGACGGTGCCCGAGCCCTCGGGGCGGGTCTTCGCGCGGTCGGTGAGCTCGGCGAACAGGGAATCGAAAGTCTTCACGGATTCGTATTCTTTCACGTCGGTATCCAGCGGAATCAATTCGGTCGAGATTCGAGGAGTCAGGCCGCCCAGGCCCGCCGGACGTCGTCGGCGGTCAGTCCGACCAGACCGTCGCGGATGGTGTATCCCGGCGCTGCCGGAACAGCCACCTCAGACGGGACGACCAGTACCGGGCAGCCTGCAGTATGTGCGGACAGGGAACCTGTCGGAGAATCCTCCACTGCAAGGCAGGCACCGACGTCGACGCCGAGCAGCGCGGCACCCCGCAGGTACGGCGCCGGGTGCGGTTTCCCGAACTCGACCTCGTCGCCGCTGACGGTGATGTCGAAGTAGTCGCGCCCGAGTGTCTCCAGTGCACGCTCGACGAGCCCACGTTCGGTGTTGGTGACCAATCCGGTCGCCAGGCCCATGTCGCGTACGAGTGCAAGAGCATCCTTGGCACCGGGCCGCCACGGAATACCTTCGGCGAACATGTCGCCGACGCGCGTGGTCAACCACTCGCGGCCCTCGGCCAGGTTGTCGTCGGTGACCGCAACCGATGCATTGGCCAGCACTTTGCGCAAGGCGTCTCGCATCGAATTGCCGAGGGTGCTCTCGCGTACTTCCGCGCTGAGTTCGGTTCCCAGTGTGCGGGAGTACTCACCGATGGCCACGTCCCAGATCTTCTCCGAGTCGAGCAGGGTGCCGTCCATGTCCCACAGGACACCGTGCAGGTGGGTTCTAGACATTGAAGTACTTGGCCTCCGGGTGGTGAAGTACGAACGCATCGGTCGACTGTTCGGGGTGCAGCTGCAGTTCCTCGGAGAGCTTGACGCCGATTCGCTCGGGTTCGAGGAGTGCGGCGAGCTTGATCCGGTCCTCGAGATCGGGGCATGCCCCGTAGCCGAACGAGTAACGAGCTCCGCGGTATTCGAGTTTGAAGTACCCCTCGGCCTCGGTGGGATCCTCCGCGGCGACCGATTTGCCGTCGGACAGTTTCAGTTCCTCGCGCACTCGGCGATGCCAGTATTCGGCGAGAGCCTCGGTCAGCTGAACTCCGATCCCGTGCACCTCGAGGTAGTCGCGGTACGCGTCGGCTGCGAACAATTCGTTCGCGAAGTCCGCGATGGGCTGCCCCATGGTGACCAGGTTCATCGGCAGCACGTCGACTTGCCCGGATTCCCTTGCCGCAGTGCGTGATCGGACGAAGTCCGCGATGCAGAGGAAGCGGTCGCGGTGCTGACGCGGGAACGTGAACCGAAAGCGTTCGGGCGCATCGGGTTCGGGCTCGGTGAGCACGACGACGTCGTCGCCCTCCGAAACGGCCGGGAAGTATCCGTACACCAATGCGGCGTGCGCGAGAATGCCGTCCGTACTGAGCCGATCCAGCCAATACCGAAGGCGCGGTTTGCCTTCCGACTCCACCAGATCCTCGTAGGTCGCGCCCTCGCCCTTGCGGGCTCCTCGCAGCCCCCACTGCCCCAGGAACAGGGCACGTTCGTCGAGCAGGCCCGAGTAGTCGGCGAGGGACACGCCTCGGACGATGCGGGTGCCCCAGAACGGCGGTACCGGAATGTCGATGTCCGCGGCGACGTCGGATCGCTCGGGTACCACGACCGGAGCCTCGGCGGCCTTGCGCTTCTCCGCGATGCGCTTCGACCGTTCGTGGCGCTCTTTGCGTTCGGCAGCCTTGGCTTTCGCGGCGAGCGCCTCGGGGCTGTCGGGGGCCGGACCGCCGCCGCGCTTGGTGGTCATGATGGTGTCCATCAAACGCAGGCCTTCGAACGCGTCCCGCGCATAGTGCACGTCGCCTTCGTACACGTCCTGCAGATCGTTCTCGACGTACGACCGCGTCAAAGCAGCGCCGCCGAGGAGCACCGGAAATTGCTCCGCCACGCCGCGGGAGTTGAGCTCGATCAGGTTGTCCTTCATGACCACCGTCGACTTCACCAGCAACCCGGACATGCCGATCACGTCTGCGCGTTTGTCCAACGCGGCTTCGAGAATGGTCGAAATCGGCTGCTTGATACCGAGATTGACCACCTCGTAGCCGTTGTTGCTCAGGATGATGTCGACGAGGTTCTTGCCGATGTCGTGCACATCGCCCTTGACGGTACCGAGCACGATTCGACCCTTGCCGTCGTCGTCGGTGGCCTCCATGTGTGGCTCCAAGTACGCCACGGCAGCCTTCATCACCTCGGCGGACGCGAGCACGAACGGCAACTGCATCTGGCCGGAACCGAACAGCTCGCCGACGGTCTTCATGCCCGACAGCAACGTCTCGTTGATGATCTCGAGAGGCGGCTTCTCGGCCATCGCGGCGTCCAGATCTGTGTCGAGGCCGTTGCGTTCGCCGTCGACGATGCGGCGTTCGAGCCGCTCGAACAACGGCAGCCGACCCAGTTCCTCGGCGCGCGATTCCCGGGCCGATGCTGCCGAGACGCCCTCGAACAGCTGCATGAGCTTCTGCAACGGGTCGTAGCCTTCACGGCGGCGGTCGTACACCAGATCCAGAGCGGTCTCGCGTTGCTCGTCGGGAATCTTGTTCATCGGCAGGATCTTCGACGCGTGCACGATGGCGGTGTCGAGGCCGGCCTGGGTGCACTCGTGCAGAAAGACCGAGTTGAGCACCTGCCGGGCAGCAGGATTGAGGCCGAACGAGATGTTCGACAACCCGAGGGTGGTGTGCACCTTCGGATACTTCTCCTTGAGCTGCCGGATCGCCTCGATGGTCTCGATGCCGTCGCGTCGAACCTCTTCCTGGCCGGTGGAGATCGGGAAGGTGAGGGTGTCGACGATGATGTCCTCGTGGCGCAGGCCCCAGTTCTCGGTGATGTCGGTGATCAGGCGATCGGCGACACGCACCTTCCATTCGGCAGTACGCGCCTGCCCCTCCTCGTCGATGGTCAGAGCGACGACGGCGGCACCGTGTTCCTTGACCAGACGCATGATCTTCTGGAACCGCGAGTCGGGCCCGTCGCCGTCCTCGTAGTTGACCGAGTTGACGGCGCTACGTCCGCCGAGGTGCTCGAGGCCGGCCTCGAGCACGGCCGGTTCGGTGGAGTCGAGCATGATCGGCAGCGTCGACGCAGTCGCCAATCTGCTGGCGAGTGCGGCCATGTCGGCGGCACCGTCGCGGCCGACGTAGTCGACGTTGAGGTCCAACATGTGCGCGCCGTCGCGGGTCTGATCCTTGGCGATGTCGAGGCACTTCTCGTAGTCCTCGGCGAGCATCGCGTCACGAAATGCCTTGGAGCCGTTGGAGTTGGTGCGCTCACCGATCATCAGGATGCTGGCGTCCTGCTCGAACGGCACGGCGGTGTAGAGCGAGGAGACGCCTGGCTCCGGGGCCGGCTGCCGTTCCAGCTTCGTCGCCCCGTGCACCATGTCGGCAACCTGACGAATGTGCTCGGGGGTGGTGCCGCAGCATCCGCCGACGAGTGCCAGCCCGTACTCGCGGACGAAACCGCTCAGAGCGTCGGCCAATTCGGGGGCGGTCAGTGGGTATTCGGCACCCTTCGCGCCCAACGTCGGCAGTCCGGCATTGGGCATCACCGATACCGGAAGACGGGAATGCTTGGACAGGTGGCGCAGGTGTTCGCTCATCTCGGCGGGGCCGGTGGCGCAGTTCAGTCCGATCATGTCGATGCCCAGCGGTTCGAGCGCGGTGAGGGCTGCACCGATCTCGCTGCCGACCAGCATTGCGCCCGTCGTCTCGACCGTCACATGGGTGATGATCGGGATTCGGACGCCGAGCTTGTCCATGGCGTGCTGGCTACCGATGATCGCGGCCTTGACCTGCAGTAGGTCCTGGCACGTCTCGACCAGAATGGCGTCGGCACCGCCGTCGATCATTCCGAGCGCAGCCTCCGTATACGCATCGCGCAGCCGTGCGAACGGGGCGTGGCCGAGTGTGGGGAGCTTGGTTCCGGGGCCCATGGAACCCAGGACGTACCGATCCATCCCGTCGCGGCCGGGTCCCATTTCGTCCGCAGTCTCGCGGGCGAGCCGGGTGCCTTTCTCGGCCAACTCGCGGATTCGATCCTCGATGTCGTAATCGGCCAGGTTGGGCAGGTTGCATCCGAACGTGTTCGTTTCCACGGCGTCTGCGCCGGCCGCGAAGTACTCGCGATGAATCTCGCGCAGCACGTCGGGCCTGGTGTGGTTCAGAATCTCGTTGCATCCCTCGAGGCCGAGAAAGTCGTCGAGAGTGAGGTCGGCGTCCTGGAGCATCGTGCCCATTGCTCCGTCGCCGATGACAACGCGACGTGAAATCGCATCGAGCAGACCGGGCTTGTGTTGATCGGGCATCACTACAGAGTAGTGGGCACCACGGTTACCTCGAGTCGTAGGCTGTCGTGGTGAGTCCCCGAAACCTCGATGATCAGTCCCCGCCCGACGACGGTACCGACAAAATGGACAAATCAGGTGCCGACGCGGACATCCCCTTGGACGCCGCGCTGATCGAGGCCGTGCAGGATGCTGTGGCGAACGCCACAGACGCCGACGCCGACTACGACGAGGACGATCTGAACGACGACATTCCCGAGCTGCGCTCCCCCATACTGGTCGCCGCTTTTGAGGGCTGGAACGACGCAGGCGATGCGGCGAGCGGCGCGGTCGAACATCTGGAGCTGATCTGGGACGCCAGCCCACTGGCCGAGCTGGACTCCGAGGACTACTACGACTACCAGGTCAATCGGCCGACCGTTCGTCAGGTCGACGGGGTCACCCGCGAGATCGAGTGGCCGTCGACTCGATTGTCGGTGTGTTCACCGCCCGGCAGCGACCGTGACGTGGTCCTGTTGCGCGGTATCGAGCCCAACATGCGGTGGCGCAGCTTCTGCGACGACCTGCTCGAGTTCGTCGAGCAGCTGGGCGTCGAAACTGTCGTCATTCTCGGCGCGCTGCTGGCGGACACCCCGCACACCAGGCCCGTCCCGGTCACCGGCACTGCCTACAGCACCGAGTCGGCCGAACAGTTCAACCTCGAGCAGACCCGCTACGAGGGGCCCACCGGTATCACCGGCGTTCTGCAGGACGAATGTGTCAAGGCAGGTGTGCCGGCCGTGTCGTTCTGGGCTGCTGTCCCCCATTACGTGTCGCAGCCACCGAATCCGAAGGCCACCGTGGCGTTGCTGCAGCGGGTCGAAGACGTACTCGACATCGAGGTGCCGCTCGGAGAGCTGCCCACGCAGGCCGAGGAGTGGGAGGAGGCGGTCAACGAGATGACCAAAGAGGACGAGGAGATCAGCGAATACGTGCGCAGCCTCGAGGAGCGTGGTGACGCCGAGGTGGACATGTCCGATGCGATCGCCAAGATCGACGGCGACGCCATCGCCGCCGAGTTCGAGAAGTACCTCCGGCGGCGCGGCCCGGGCAACTTCGGGCTCTGACCCGAACGCACACGAGGAGCCGGGAGCCGGTGAGGTCTTTCTGATGCCGACGTAACGTCACCGCAGCGGTGGCGTCACCCCGACACCGGAGCCTCGTGGGTATGGCCAGCACACCGCGATTTCTGCAAGGCGTCTTCTCCTTCACCGGCAACGGTCTGGACAAGCCCGAGTTGATCGATCCCAGCCTGAGTTTCGTCGTCCCCGAGGGGGTGACGGCTCAGCCGCTGTACTTCCGGGGCGGTAATTCGAGCGATGAACTGGTGGTCGTGACCTTGCTGCGCGACGGCAGCCCGATGCGTATGTTCCCGATGGGGGCCAAGAGCGGCGTCAACATTCCGTTGCGGGTCGTCGAGGACGTCGATCCCGATACCGTGCTCGAGCTGGTGATCGCGGCCCCCGCCGGAACCAACGGAGAGGTCGTCGTCGACTTCGGTCTGGTGCTGGTCTGATGACTGCGGGAAGACAGCGATTGCTGGTGATCGGCAACGGAATGGCCGGTGCCCGGACGGTCGAACAGATCCTCGAGCGAGACGGCAGCTCGCTGTTCGAGATCACGATGATCGGCGACGAACCGTACGGCAATTACAACCGCATCATGCTCTCCCACGTGCTGTCCGGTGAGGCCACCGTCGACGACGAGGATCTCGTTCTCAACCCCATGAGTTGGTACAGCGAGAACGGCGTGACGTTGCACGTGGGCGATCGAGCGGTGTCGCTCGACCGGTTCTCCAAAACAGTTGTCTGCGAAAGCGGTCGGTCCGTCGACTACGACGTACTGATCATTGCCACCGGTAGCAACACGTTCTTCCCGAACATGGACGGTCTGCGCGAGTCCGACGGCAGACTGGCACGTGGGGTGTTCGGATTCCGCACGATCGCCGACACCAACGGCATGTTGCAGATGGCGCAGTCGCGCGACGACGTGTCGGCGGTGGTGATCGGCGGCGGACTGCTCGGTCTCGAAGCAGCGTACGGACTGCGGACGCAGGGGCTGGACGTGAACGTGGTGCACTCCCCCGGGCACCTGATGAACCAGCAGCTCGACGAGCGCGGTGGACGGGTGTTGCGCAACAAGATCGAGTCGCTCGGCGTCGGTGTCCACACCTCGAAGAGAACCACCTCGGTGTTGCGGTCGGACGACGGTACCGTCATCGGCGTCGGTTTCAACGACGGCACCTCGCTGGACGCCGACATGGTCGTCGTGACCGCCGGAATTCGGCCCAGTGTCGATTTCGCCCGCGCCGGCGGCCTGGTCATCGAACGCGGAATCGTCGTCGACGACCAATTACGTTGCGAGGACGAGGGTTCCATCTATGCCGTCGGCGAATGCTGTCAGCACCGCGGTGAGGTGTACGGCCTCGTCGCGCCCCTCTGGGAGCAGGCCGCTGTCCTGGCCGATGTACTCACCGGTGCCGATCCCGCTGCCGCGTATCACGGTTCGCGTCTGACGACCAAGCTCAAGGTGGCCGGCGTCGACGTCGCGTCGATGGGGATCACCGCGCCCGAGCGCGACGACGACGAATTCGTTCAGTTCTACGAACCACGCAGTGGCACGTACAAATCGGTCATCGTGCGGAACAACAAGCTCGTCGGCGCCACTCTGCTGGGCGACATCTCCAAGGCCAACTTTCTCACCCAGGCGTTCGACGAGAAGGTGCCGCTGCCCGACGAGCGCATCAGCATGCTCTTCGACATGGGAACGCCCTCTGCGGCAACAGGAGCCGCGGAGCTGGCAGACGACGTTCAGGTGTGCAACTGCAACGGCGTCACCAAGGGCGCCATCGTGGCCTGCGTGCACGCCGGTGCCAAGAATCTGAGCGATGTGACCGCGAAGACCCGAGCAGGCAAGGGATGTGGGTCCTGCAAGGGGTTGGTGAAAGACATCATCGCGTGCGCATCCGGTGGCGCGGTCGAAGCGGACCCCACCGCAGACCGGTACGTGCCGTGTATCCCGATGACGAAGCCGGAACTGATCGAAGCAATCAGATCGCGGGACCTCCGGGCAGTCTCGCAGGTGTTCACGGCGCTTGCGACCGACGGCGTCGAGGACGCCGCCGCCAAGATGCCGCTGGCGTCACTGCTGCGCACCGTCTGGGGTCCGGATTGGGTGGACGAGCGCGGCGCACTGTTCATCAACGACCGGGTGCACGCCAACATTCAGCGGGACGGCACGTTCTCGGTGGTACCGCAGATGAAGGGTGGCGTCACTACCCCGGATCAACTGCGCAAGATCGCCGACGTCGCCGACAAGTACAACGTGCCGCTGGTCAAGGTCACCGGCGGACAGCGCATCGACCTCCTCGGGATCAAGAAGGAAGACCTACCCAAGGTGTGGGGCGATCTGGACATGCCCTCCGGCTTCGCCTACGGCAAGAGCATGCGCACGGTGAAAACCTGTGTGGGCAGCGACTTCTGCCGCTTCGGTCTCGGCGACTCGACGGCTCTCGGCATCGCGCTCGAAGAGCGGTTCCAAGGCTTGGAGACTCCCGCGAAACTCAAACTCGCGGTCGCCGGCTGCCCGCGCAACTGCTCGGAGGCGCTGTGCAAGGACTTCGGCGTGGTCTCGGTCGGCGAGGACAGGTGGGAGATCTACGTCGGCGGCGCGGCCGGGGCTCACATCCGCAAGGGAGATCTGTTGGCCACCGTGACGGGAGCCGAGGAGGTGATGACAGTGGCAGGCAGATTCATCCAGCACTATCGGGAGAACGCGCAGTGGCTCGAACGGACGTACGCCTGGGTTCCGCGCGTCGGCTTGGAGGAACTGCAGAGCGTTCTGATCGACGACCGTGACGGCATCGTCGCCGGACTCGACGAGCGACTGCAAACATCGGTCGACGGCTACGTGGACCCATGGCAGGACCGCACGGCACCCAAATCGCCTGCGCAGTTCGCACCCTCGCTGCCACTGCTCCCGCTGCCACAGGTGCCGGTCCGATGAGCGTCCCGGTGGGAGCGTTGGAAGACCTGACTCCCGGCGAGGGACGGGCCTACGTCGTGGATGGCAAACAGGTCGCGGTGTTCCTGCTAAGTGACGGCTCGGTGCGGGCGATGGACGCCGTCTGTCCGCACCGGGGCGGACCACTGGCCGACGGCCAGATCGACGGGTCCGTAGTCGTCTGCCCACTTCATCAATACGCCTTCTCTCTCGACGACGGCACCTGCCCGAGCGGCATCGACCCGGTGCGCACCTACCCCGCGGCCGTGGTGGACGGAAAAGTGATCGTGGAGCTGTAACCGGCACGGTCGAACAATTGGCACTCCTACCCCCCGGGTCATTCCGCAGGCTCCCCTCCTCCCACCAGGGTCATTCCGCAGGCTCCACTCCTCCCACCAGGGTCATTCCGCAGGCTCCACTCCTCCCACCAGGGTCATTCCGCAGGCTCCACTCCTACCCCCTACCCTGTTCCAGTGACCGAATCAGGCGAGGACGCACGGCTGGGTGCCGCGAATGCGTTCGTGGAGGAAGACCGTCTCGGTCTCTTCTCGTTCGCCGTCGCCGAGAAAAGATCCGAATACCTGGCAGTACTGCGGGCGTTCGACACCGCTCGCGCGAACTACGTGGTGTTGCTGCACTCGGGCGAGGTCGCCGATCTCATCGCTCGTAGCCCCGGGCGTCACGACGCGCTGACCACACTGGACATCGCACCCCTGCTCGATCAACTCCACACCTGGGGTCTGCTCGAACGCAGCTACGACGGCACCCGCGCCGCGACCCTCGCCGAATACCGCAACCGGCACTTCGTCTACCAGTTCGGTCAGGCCGGCTACAAGGCCTACCGCGCGGTCGAGGACGTGCTCGGTGCGCGCCTGGACGACGCCTCGCTGTCCCGGCTGGTGCTGCCCGAGCTGCTGGCCGACATGCACGAGCTGGCCGAGGCGAACCGTCAGGCCGACGGCGACCGCATCTACCGCAAGCTCAGCAGACTCGATTCGACGTTGTCGGAGATGGCGACCCGCGCCGCCCACTTCTATCTGGTGCTGGGCGACCTGGTGCGCACCACCGAGATCACGCCCGAATCGTTCTTGGCGCACAAGGATGCACTGCTCACGCACATGCGTGAGTTCAGCTCCGATCTCACCCGCTATGCCCCCAAGTTGGCGGAAGCGATCGCACTCGTCGAGAGCACCGGCATCGAGGAACTCGTCGACCGTGCCGCGATCAGCGACGAACGAGTCTTTCTCTCCGTCGACGAACGGCGAGCGGACTGGACCGACCGATGGGCCGGGTTGTCGCACTGGTTCGTCGCGGCCGAATCCGAGCTCAGCGAATCCGAGCGCCTCCGCGAGGGCACGATGAGCGCGATCGCTGCTGTGCTGTCACTGCTGCGGCGCGTCACCGAAACTCGGAAGGGCGGTGTGAGTCGCGAGAGCCAACTGCGTCACCTCGCCGGCTGGTTCGCTGCTGCTCCCACCGAGGACAGCGCACATGCTCTGTTTCACGCCGTGTTCGGCCTCGGCCGACCCCGGCACCTGTCGATGGTCCATCCCGACGCCGACATCATCCCCATGTCCCGATCATGGTGGGAGGCACCGCCGGTCGAGATCTCGCGCACGCTGGCCGAGACCGGACGCACTCCGACTCCCGGCGTTCCAGGGCGGGTACAGCGCAACGACGGCGGCATCAGACGACTGCGCGAGCAGCAACTCGAGTCGCAGCGATCACGCAGTGCCGCGGCGCAGTCGCTCGCCTCGGCCGGAATCCACGACCGCATTCTGAACGAGCAGGAAACCGAAGTGTTGCTGAGCCTGCTCAACGCCGCGTTGACTGCCCGGGTACGCGTGAGCGGACGCACCTCGGACTCGTCCGGATCGGACAGTGGCGTGCGCCTGACGCTGAGCGACAGCGACCGTTCGACGATCGTGCGCACCAGCCGTGGCCGATTGCATCTGGACCGCCTCGCCCTCGACGTCAGTGAGGTGGCCCGCCGGTGAGAGCACGTGAAATCTCCTCGCTCGCGCTGGATTCCTACCAGCGGGCTGCCCGAGTCGCGTTGTCCAACCACCTGGTCACCGCGACGTACCCCGATCGAATCGCGTTACCGCTGCTGCGCAGGTGGGCAACCGAACTGCGTGAGGATCTCCTGGAGCTGTTCGGCTACCGCTTCGAGGTCACCGAGACGACCGCGCGTCTGTTCCCCGTGATCGATCGTCTCGACGACAGTCAACCCGCGCGAACGCCGTCCGAGCGGGTGTTCGACCGCCGCAGGTACGCGTATCTGGCGCTGGCGCTTGCCGCGCTCGGTCGGGCCGGAAACCAGATCACTCTGTCCGAACTCGCCGATCACGTGGCGACGGAGTCGAGTCAGGTGGACGGCGTCGAACTCACGACCGACCGCGCGAGCGACCGAGACGCATTCGTCGACGCGATCGGATGGCTGGCCACGCGTGGTGCGATCTCGCTGGCCGACGGCGACGCCACGGGCTGGGCGAACAATCCGACGGCCGGTGAGGCCCTGTACGACATCGACCGATCGGTGGTCGTCGCGATGTTTCGGCCGCCGCGTGCCGTGCAGCACCTGCGTTCGATTCGTGGCCTGCTGGCCGGCTCGGATGCCCCGATCGATCCCGAGGATTCCGATCTCGGACACATCGAGTCCGGGCGTGAGGCAGACCCGAAGGAAACGCTGCGTGCGGTACGCCGAGCGTTGGTCGAACACCCCGTCGTCTATCTCGACGATCTCGACGGAGACGCACGCACCGCCCTGACCGCCTCGCGCACCGTCGCCGACGTCGAGTTGCTCACCGGTCTCGTTGCCGAGCGTCGCGCCGAGGGCGTGGCCCTCATCGACACCTCGGGACGGTTGTCCGACCACCGCTTTCCCAGCACCGGAACGATCGCTCAGGTGGCGTTGCTCATCGCGGGAGAAATCTCCGATCGGGTCGTGGATCCCGACGCTCCGGCGCTCACAACGCATCCGCTACCTGCGAGCGACCTACTCGTCGAACAGCTGGACGACGCGATCCCCGGCGGCGGAATCTTCGGCGACCTGGCCGATTTCGGATTTCCCGCCGATCCGACGACGGTCGAGAACTCGGCTGAGCGCACACAGTACCCGCTGATCGAGGACAGTTGGCTGGTCTCGGTCGTCGACGATCTCGTGGACCGATTCGGTCGCACGTTCGCGGCGCAGTGGCAGACCGACCGGGATGGTCTGCGCATACGAGCGATCGCGCTGTTGCATCGACTTCGGTTGATACACAGCGTGTCCGGCGGCGTGCTGGTACTGCCGGTGATCGCTCGGTACCGAGACGTGATGGTCAGCGTGCGTGACCGAGCCCCGCAGGACTCGCTGTTCGGCACCGAACAAGCCCCCAGTACCGATCCATCCGAAGTAGAGGCTTGAGCAGATGACCGCACACTCGAATCGCTTTCGGCCCACGCGCGCCGGAATCGTCAACCTGTGGGACTACCGGGATCAGGAGTTCTCCTTCGCCGACGGTCGATTGGTACTGCGCGGACCCAACGGATCCGGCAAGACCAAAGCGCTCGAAGTGCTGTTTCCCTTCGTCCTCGACGGCCGGATCGAACCGCGCCGGCTCAATCCGTTCGCCGGTGAAGAACGAACGATGAAGTCCAACCTGCTCTACCGAGGGCAGGAAAGCGCGCACTCGTACGTGTGGATGGAGTTCGGCCGCGGCTCGCGCGAGGACCCCGAATCGGTGACGGTCGGAATCGGTATGCGGGCGAGCCGTCACAACGACAAGGTGACCCGCTGGTACTTCGTGGCCGACGGCCGAGTGGGCGTCGACTTCTCGTTGTTGGGCTCCGACGACCGGCCGCTCACGAAGAAGCAGTTGGCCGAACAACTCGGCAGCGATGCACTGACCGATCGTCCGGTCGACTACCGCGCCGCGATCGATGCCCGGATGTTCGGGCTCGGCGCGCAACGGTACGACCAGTTGATCAATTTGATTCTGACACTTCGCCGTCCGCAGTTGGCCAAGAATCTCGATCCGAAAGGGTTGTCCCAGGCGCTGACCGACGGTCTGCGTCCCCTCGACGAGCAACTGGTGCTCGAGGCAGCACGTTCCTTCAGCGACATGGAGGAAGTCGGACGCGCGCTGGAGGGACTGGCCCAAGCCGATCAGGCGGCCAGGAACTTCGTGTCGGTCTACTCCAAATACCTTTGCGTACAAACCCGTTCGGACGTCGAACAAGTCTCGCGTCGGCTCGAAGCCGTGACGCACGCGACCACCGCACACTTCGCCGCCGCCGCCCTGAAGGACCGGCGTCTGCTGGAACGGGCGGCCGCAGAGACTCGATTCGACGAGGCCGAGCGTGCGCTCGATCAGGCCGTCGCGGACCGGGAGACCCTGCAGCGCTCGAGCGCGTACGAGGGCAAGCAGCAACTGGACGATCTCGCCGAATCCGCTGCGAAGCTGGAGGTCTCGACGGCGCAGCAGGCCGATCGCGCACGCAAAGCGCAAGCAGAACTGGAGCAGCGCACGGCCGAGGCGGCCCGGGCGGATTCGGCACTCCGGGACTCCGTTGCCGGAGTGACTCGCGCAGAGGACGAGCTGCAGACTGCGGCCGAGGACGCGGGCATCGTGTGGACACCGCTGCCCGGCACGGCGCGCAGTGATCAGATCAGTACCGCGCTTCGTGGGCACGCCGAGGAACGGGACGGCGACGTACGTGCAGTGCGTGAGGCGCTGGCCACCGTCGAGAAGGCGTCGACGGAACGCGCTCGCGCGGAGAAGGCCGCAACGAAGGCGCGCGAGTTGCTCGAAGCAGCCGCGGCTGCCGTCACCGAGGCCGAGGCGACGGTGGACCTGGAGAAGGCGCAGTTCGCTTCGGGCCTGCGGGCCTGGTGGTCGAGCAACTCGTCGCTCTACTCCTCCGCGGGCATCACCTCCGCTGTGTTCGAGGCCCTCGACGCAGCCCTGGCAGGCATCGGCGACGACGACGCCCCGAGCCTGGAATCCGTGCTCGCCGAGCAGACCTCGGACGGTATCGACGCGATTCGCGCCCGGCAGGCACAGGCACGCGTCGACGTGGCCGCGCGCGAGGCCGAGGTGAAGGCGCTGCGGGGCGAACTGTCCCTGGTACGAGCCGAACACGACGATGCCCCACCACCGTTCGCAGCGCGCACCGACAGCCGAGCAGATCTCCCGGGCGCACCGCTGTGGCAACTGGTTCGGTTTGCCGATGCGGTCTCCTCTGCCGACGCGGCGGGGATCGAATCCGCACTGCAGGCCGCGAACCTGCTCGACGGGTGGATCCACCCGACCGCAGACTCCCCCGTCGACGCGACGTCGGAGCAATATCTGTCGCCGCTACCGGTGGCCGCGAGGCCGACCGGGTCGACGCTCGCGTCCGTGCTGGAACCCGAGCCCGGTACTGCCGTCCAGGAATCGCGAATTCTCGATGTACTGAATTCGATTGCATTGCAGCAGGATCGAAACGACCCCTCGGACAGTTCTGTCTCGATAGGCGTCGACGGTCGGTACTGGCAGGGAGTGCAGCAGGGTCGCCACGCAAAACCGGATGCCGAGTACATCGGTGCCACGGCGCGGGCGCGTCGGCGAGAGCAGCGCATCGCCGAGCTCGGTGCTGCGATCGATTCCGCGACAGCCGAACTCGCGACCGCGACCGCCGCCGAGCTGGCGGCACGCGAGCTGGTGCAGGCGTTGAACGCGGCCGCCAAGCAGCTCCCCCGAGTCTCGGCCATCGTGAAGGCGCAACGTGCCGTCACGGCAGCCGCAGGCGCGCTGCGCACCTCGAAAGATGCGTCTGCAGCGGCAGACAGAGAATTCGACCAGGCGATCGCCGACCTGTCCGCGAAAGAGAAACAACTGCGCTCCGTCGCCGTGGCCCATCGCACCCCATACCTGGGCCGCGATGTCGATGCCCTCGCCGCAGCGATTCGCCATTTCGAGCATCAGGGCGCAGCGGTCATCCGTAAACGCAGCGACCACGCACGCGAGACCGAGCGGGCGCGCGAGGCCACCAACCGCCTCGAGGAGGCCACCGGACTGGCCGAGGAACTCGCCGAGGAAGCCGCGATAGCCGACGAGAGCTATCGGCAACAGCTGCAGCGTCTGGAATTGCTGAGCGAGAAACTCGGTGCCACGGCCGAACAGATCAACACCGATCTCGACAACGCGCGCGATCGCATCGAGAAGTGCCGAGCCGAGCAGCGAGCAGCCCGAAAGGCGGACAAGGAAGCCGGCGAGGCGATCGGCAAGGCCGAGGGTGCATGCAACACGGCGCTCGAGAGCCTGCGCGCCGCCGTGACCGAGACCCTGGGTGATGCCGTCCGACTGGCACCGTACGCCCGCAAGGATCTGCTGCACATCCTCGGCGTGCACGAGACGTACACGTGGCCGGCCAGCGACTCGGCGTGGCTGACGGTCGAACAGATCCTGTATCGGGTTCAGCAGGCCGCCGGCCCCGACGACGACGTCCCGGTACTTCCACCGGTGGTGCTCGCGCTGCATTCGGCTCTCGACACGGCGACGGCGTCGGTGAAAGTGAGCGACTCGAGCCGGAAGTCGACACGAACGGCGCTGACGAGCGCACTGCAGGAGTTCGACTCGCAACTGGCCGCTTCCGGTCAGGACTACCGCCTGCAGTGGGACGCACCGGACGGGTTGACGGTGGTACGCGTGCAGGACGAGCAGGGCTATTCCTCGGTCGGAGACTTCGCCGATCGCATCGGTGCGGCCCGGGCCGACCAGGAACTGCTCTTGACCGAGCAGGAACGCCGAATTCTCGAAGACGCGCTGCTGACCGGGTTGGCGCAGCAGATTCACGAGCGCACCGTCGACGCGCGTGAGCTGATCGCACAGATGTCCGCCGAGATGAAGCAACGCCGTATGTCCTCGGGCAACACGATCGGCGTGCACTGGGTGCTCGCGGACAACCTCGACGACGGTGCGCGGGCAGTGTCCAAGCTGCTCGACCGCGATGCCTCGGCGCTGAGCCAGGACGATCTGGCCGCGATGCGCGCACACTTCGCATCGGAGATCAGGATCGCTCGTGCGGCACATCCGGAACGGTCGTATCCCGAGATCCTTTCCGCGACACTGGACTATCGCCGGTGGCGGGTATTCGCGTTCACGCTCATCAGCGGCGACGGCAACGAGGATCGCCTGACCGTCGCTCGTCACAGTGCGCTCTCGGGCGGTGAGCAATCGGTGTCGCTGCATTTGCCGCTGTTCGCCGCGGCGCACGTGATGCTCTCGTCCGCCGATCCGCATTCGCCGCGGTTGCTGGCGCTGGACGAGGCGTTCGCCGGTGTCGACGACAACGGTCGTAGCGAATTGCTCGGACTGAGTGTGCAATTCGACCTGGATCTGTTCATGACCGGTTACGACCTGTGGATCACCTACGCGGACGTCCCCGGTTGCGCACACTACGATTTGGCGCACTCGACCGCCGAGAACACCGTCAGCGCAGCACTTCTGGTGTGGGAGAACGGTGAATTGTTCGCCGAACACGACGGCACCGACCTCGCAGCAGCCCTCGGATCACCGTTGACCCGCCGGGTGCCGACCCGAACGGAAGGTGGGCTGGAGTTTGGCCGGTAACAGTGAGTGGCGAGGCAGCGTCGAATTGGCGGCGCTGCTGGACGCTGCGCGAAAGAAGTTGGAGTCCAACTGGCTTCGTGTCGGCGGCAACATCACCGTCGACCTGAGTGATGCGCCGGAACTGTGGCGTCTGTGCAGTGCCATCTCGAAGTCCAACTCCAGCCTGCACTCTCGGGCACGGAGCACCCGTCTCGATCTCGAGCGGTTCGACGCGTGGTTGAGCCATCCGCTCAACGGCGGTATCGGTCTGATCGACACCCTCGCCGGTCAGGCACCGCTGCAGGACAAGAAGCGCATTGCGGCCGACAAGGCTCAGGTGCGCGCCGATGCGCTCGACCGGGCGCGTGCGGCGCTCGGCGGTGGTACCGATCGCGAGTGGATCGAGCACTGGATCGCGTCGTTGCTCAATCAGGACGGCACCCTCGGTGGCCGCGTCGCCGTCGACGCGCTCGGGGTCGCAACGCAAGTCCTGGCGCTGCTTCCGGTGGACGGGATGTCGCTCACCGAGCTGGCGGAACTGGCCACCGGTGATACCAAGGCCCTCACGGGCGGCGGTGCCGCGAAACTCGTCCTCGATGCATTGTCGTTGCGCGAGAACGTGCCTCGACCCGTCGATCCAGTGGGGATCAGAGCGCTGTGGGAAACGGCAGGAGTGTCGGTCGACGCCGTGTCGAGCCGGGTACTGGTTCTCGGCTACCGCGTCGCAGAGACGCACTCCGTGGCTCGCTGGCTCAACGAAGCAGCCGACGAGGGCGTGCCCTTTCCCGTCACCGTGGACATGCTCGCGCGCGGCCCTCTCACCAACAGCTCGTCGACCGTGTTCGTGTGCGAGAACGTCGCTGTGCTCGCGGCCGCAGCCCGCTCTCTCGGCTCGAACTGTGCCAGCTTGATCTGCACCGACGGTCAGCCCTCGGCCGCAGTGCATCGGCTGCTGGCTGCGCGCGCCCCCGGCACCACGATCGAATGGCGTGCCGATTTCGACTGGGCCGGAATGCACATGGTGACCCGCGCACTCGCCCGGTACGACGCGGTGCCGTGGCGAATGGACGTCGACTCGTACCGCCGCGCACTGGACGCGCGCAACTCGGAAGCACTGAAGGGGCATCCCACGGACACTCCGTGGGACCCGGAACTGGCTGCTGCACTGCGTGATTCGGGACGAGCGGTCATGGAAGAACGCCTGATCCCGGATCTGCTGACGGATCTACGCCTGGGGCCCGCGGACTAACGCAGCGGAACTCCGAGCAGCGCATCGACCGCATCGGCGAAAGTGCCGGGTGCGCTCGCATCCGATCCACCGCGCTCCACTGCGAAACTTGCCCACGCGTCGAGGGCGTCGAGAGCCTTGGGTGTGTCGAGGTCATCGGCCAGATGCTGACGCAGGCGGTTGACGACGTCGTCGGCCGACGCTGCGGACTCGAGCGCCGCTGCTCGACGCCACAGCGCGAGGCGGGTGTGTGCTCGCTCGAGGACCTCGTCGGACCACGGCCGATCCTGCCGGTAGTGGCCCGCGAGCAGGCCCAGCCGCACCGCGGCCGGATCGACGTTCTCTGCGCGGAGCTTCGAGACGAACACCAGGTTGCCGCGGCTCTTGGACATCTTCTCGCCGTCGAGACCGATCATTCCCGTGTGCACGTAGTGCCGGGCGAACCGAGGGTCACCGGTTGCCGCCTCGGCGTGTGCCGCCGAGAACTCGTGGTGCGGGAAGATGAGATCGCTTCCGCCGCCCTGGATGTCGAAACCGGTTCCGATGCGATTGAGTGCAATGGCAGCGCATTCGATGTGCCAGCCCGGTCGGCCGGGGCCCCACGGCGACGGCCACGACGGTTCGCCGGGACGTACCGCGCGCCACAGCAGCGCATCGAGTGAATCGCGCTTGCCCGCACGATCGGGATCTCCGCCGCGTTCGGCGAAGAACGTGTCCATGGTGGGGCGGTCATAACCGGATTCGTAGCCGAACTGCTCGGTTGCGTCGGCACGGAAGTACACGTCGGGGTACTCGGCGTCGTCGACGACGTAGGCAGCGCCGGACGCCATTAGCTTCTCCACCAGTTCGACAACTTCCTCCACCGACTCGACGGCACCGATGTAGTCGTGCGGAGGCACGACCCGCAGAGCCTCCATGTCGGCGCGGAACAGCTCGATCTCGCGCGCACCGAGATCGCGCCAATCCTCACCGTCACGATTCGCGCGCTCGAACAGCGGATCGTCGACATCGGTGACGTTCTGCACGTAGTGCACGTCGATACCCGCATCACGCCACAAGCGGTTGATCAGATCGAACGTCAGATACGTTGCCGCATGTCCCAGGTGGGTGGCGTCGTACGGGGTGATTCCGCAGACGTACATGCGAGCGGTCGAACCGGGGGTGACCGGACGGACCTGGCGATCTGCGGTATCGAACAACCGAAGCGCTGGACCCTGTCCTGGGATTGTCGGGATCTCCGGGCTGGACCAAGAATGCATGCAGCCGAGCCTATCCGAGCCCGTTCAGAAGGCGGGCCACGGTATCGGTCTGCTCGATCGAGGTTCCGGCATGACCGGGCGCGCGATCAGCTGCTGGGCCCGATCCAACACCGCAACGGTTTCGGCCAGCGTTATCTTGTCGACCAGCCGTGGAGCGATGACGGTGTCGAAGGTCTCGACGAACCGCACGACGTCGGCCATCAGAGCATCGTCGACCGCCTGGCCTGCCCACCCCCAGAGAACCGTGCGCAGCTTGTTCTCGGCGTGCAGGCAGATGCCGTGATCCACCCCGTAGACATAACCGTCGAGACCTTCGAGGGCATGCCCACCCTTGCGATCTGCATTGTTGAGAATGACGTCGAGAACCGCCATCCGCTGCAAGCGTGGATCGTCGGCATGGATCAGAGCGATCTCTTCGCCATCGCCGTCGTAGGCCTGCAACACCGGAATCCAGCCCGCCGGAACGAGATCGGGACGGCAGATGTCGACCAGGTCCACGCGGCCCTCGACCCGCTCCTCGGGAGTATCTATCCACTTCTGCACCATGCCGGGACCGAACGGACCGTCGCGCAGCACCGTGGGCGGAATCACGCCCCACCCGAGCGCCTCGGAGATCTCGTACGACGCCACCTCCCGCCCGGCGAGGGTGCCGTCGGGAAAGTCCCAGAGCGGCACCTCGCCGCGCACGGGTTTGTACACGCACCGCACTGCCGAGTCGCCGTCGCCCGCCTCGCACACGAGGGTGGCGTTGGACGCCGAAACCACCCGGCCGACGACAGTCAGCTCGCCGGTCTCCATGGTCTCGCGGCCCTCGAAGGGAGGTAGTTCGACGGTCAAGACTCGTCGACCTCTGTCACCGGACCGAAGGTGGCACCGCGGCGGTAGCCGTTCGTCCTGATGCAGACGTGTCCCTCGGGGGCGAGCGGCAGGCCGCACAGCGGGCACGGCGCTCGGCCGGCCGCCACGACCAGCTCGGACCGCGCTGCGAACTCGCGAGCCTGAACGGGTGTCAGAAACACTCGAACCGCGTCGGGGCCCTCGTCGGTGTCGTCGAGCACGACGGATTCGTCGACCTCGACCTCACTGACGGCCAACAACTCCACCACGACGGCATTGGCGTCGGCGTCCCAACCCAACCCCATCGTGCCGACCCTGAATTCGGTGTCGATCGGGGTCACCAACGGGCTGGTGTCGAGTGTCTCGGCCTCCTCGGTCGGCACATCGGTACCGAAGCGACGCTGCACCTCCTCGAGCAGCAGTCCCATTCGATCGGCCAGCACCTGTACCTGCTGCTTCTCCAACGCGACCGAGACCACTCGGGCATCGTGCACCGCCTGGAGAAAGAACGTTCGGTCACCCGGCTCACCTACGGTCCCGGCGACGAAACGATCAGGGGTGCGAAAAACGTGTATGGCGCGCGGCATTGCACCTCCTAACGACTCGAAAAGCTCCGCGAAACGAATCGCGAACTTCCATTATCGGCCACAGATCGACCGTGGACGGTATTGCTCGCCCTCCAGCCTGCCACCGATCGGGAGATCGGCGGCGAACCGGCATCTCTAGGTGCCCGCGCCGCCGCCCACCACTGCATCGGACGAGTCTGCAACGTCGGGTTTCGCGCCGGCTTCGTCGGACGTCGGCTCTTCCGCCTTCGGCACGAACACGCTCAAGTCGGATCCGGTGTCGTTGGTCCGCAACACGAACGGCCGAGTCGAGGTGTAGCGCACGACGCTGATCGACGCCGGATCGGCAACGATCCGCTGGAAAGAATCGAGATGTGCACCCATCGCATCGGACAGCACCGACTTGATCACATCCCCGTGAGAGCAGGCCACCCACAGCACATCCCGGCCGTGGTGGGCGGCCAGCCGCGCATCGTGCTCCCGTATCGCCTGGACCGCGCGTTGCTGCACCGTAGCCAAGCCTTCGCCTTCGGGGAACACCGCCGCGGACGGATGCTGCTGAACGACCTTCCACAGCGGCTCGGCCAGCAGCTCCTTGATGGTTCGACCGGTCCATTGTCCGTAGTCGACCTCGACGATCCTGTCCTCGACCATCGGAGTCAGCCCCAACCGAGTGGCCAGCGGTTCCACGGTCTGCTCGCACCGCAACAACGGAGAGCGCACGATCTCCACGACCGGGAGGACCCCCAGCCGTTCGGCAACCGCCTGTGCCTGCTCTCGGCCCCGGTCGTCGAGCTCCACCCCTTCGCTCCGACCTGCGAGCGTGCCCGCAGTGTTCGACGTCGAACGTCCATGGCGAAGCAAGATGACTGTCATTGCTCCGAGCCTAACGAGGAACGGTTCACGTAGCCGAGACAACCCCGCCGGCCAGCAGACCCAGAACAACGACACCGAGCACGATGCGGTAACCGACGAACCAGTACAGCGAATGGTTCGCGACGAACTTGAGCAGCCAGGCGATCGAGGCATAACCCAGGCCGAACGCGATGATCGTGGCCACCAGCAGCTGTGGTCCCGACGCGGCGAGGCCGGAGCCGACCGGCTCGAAGGCGTCGGGCAGCGAGAACAAGCCGGACGCCGTGACGGCCGGGATGGCAAGCAGGAACGAAAAGCGCACTGCAGCTTCGCGTTCGAGTCCGAGAAACAGGCCAGCGCTGGTGGTGGCTCCGGAGCGGGACACTCCGGGAATCAGCGCCAGGCATTGAGCGAGGCCCATGACGATGCCGTCCCTGGTGGTGAGTTTCTCGATCGGCCGTTCCTTACGGCCCAGCTTCTCCGCGACGGCGATGACTACGGCGAAAGCGATCAGCATGAACGCGATGAGATACAGATTGCGCGCACCGGTGCGGATCTGATCCTTGAACAACAGACCCAGAATGCCGATCGGGATGGTGGCGATGATCACGTACCACCCCATGCGGTAATCGAGACCCCGTTCTTCTTTCCTGCGCAATCCGACGAACCAGGCCTTGATGATTCTGACGATGTCGCGCCAGAAGAACAGCAGGACAGCGGCTTCGGTACCCAGCTGCGTCACCGCGGTGAACGACGCGCCGGCGTCCTCGTTCCAGAAGACCCCCGACACGATTCGCAGATGCCCGGAAGAGGAAATGGGAAGGAATTCCGTCAGTCCCTGGACTGCGCCGAGGATCATCGCCTGCAGCCACGTCATGTCGATCATGCGGCGCCCCGTCCCAGCGTCGAAGTGGACGATTCGATTGTTGCCGGCGCGTGGGCGAGTGCCCGCCCCCTGGATTCGCGATTCACGGGGACGACCGTACCCGGCGCGGCACTTGCGCACCGAGCGGCGCGGCGCACTACTGTGCACTGGCGGCAGGCCAGTACGAACCCGACGATCACAGGCAAAAGGACATTCGGCACATATGAAGCAGAGATCGGTCGGCACCAGCGGACTTCGGGTGTCGAGGCTCGGCCTCGGCACTCTCGGGTGGGGCAGCGGGACCGATGGGGACGACGCTGCGGCGCAGTTGTCGGCGTTCGCCGAGGCGGGCGGCACCTTGGTCGATACGTCTCCGGCGTACGGCGACGGTCGAGCTCAGCGAGTACTCGCGGAGTTGCTCGACGATGTGGTTCCTCGGCAGGACTTGGTGATCAGCAGTGCCGCGGGGGTCGGTTCGCGGTACGGCCGATATCACGTCGATTGCTCGAGGCGCGGACTGCTCGGTCAGTTGGACGCAACGCTGCGTGAGCTCGGTACCGACTATCTCGACCTGTGGCAGGTGGCCACGTGGGATCCGATGACCCCGGTCGACGAGGTGGCGGCGACACTCGACTACGCCGTCTCGAGTGGACGGGTTCGCTACACCGGTGCCCGCGGGTATCTGGGCTGGCAGTTGGCCACGGCTGCCGGTGCGGCCGGTATCGGACGGATCGTGTCGACGCAGGCGGAGTACTCACTGTTGGCCCGTGGGATCGAGGACGAACTGGTTCCCGCCGCCCTGCACCACGGCATCGGCATCCTCGCGGCGGTTCCCCTGGCAGGTGGTGTCCTGACGGGTAAGTACCGCAACGGGATTCCGGCCGATTCGCGCGGGGCCGACGAGCTACACGCCGACGCGGTGAATGCGTACCTGACCGACTCGGCGGTAGGTGTCGTCGATGCGGCGGTCACGGCCGCCGATGGCCTTGCCACCTCTCCCCTGGTCGTCGCACTTGCGTGGGCTCGTGATCGTCCCGGGGTGAGCAGTGCGATCGTCGGTGCCCGCGATCTGGCCCAGTTGATGGGTGCTCTGATGGCCGAGGAGCTCGAACTGCCGGCTGCCATCACGTCGGCCCTGGACGACGTCAGCGGTTGATCGCAGGTGCTGCTCGGCCTGGGGTGAGGTCAACCGAAGGTCGGGCAGGCTAACCTATGGTCGTGATCGTCAAACGCCTCGCCGCCGCGCTGCTGACGGCCGGACTGCTGGTGTCGTGTTCGGTGAACAACTCCGCGGCCCCGGACTCCGGCACGATCGGCCCCCGCACCGCCGTCGTCGACGACCCTGATCCGACGCCCATCGCTGTCGATCCGGTTGCCGAACTCCCGGTCACCGTCACCGGTTTCGACGGCGTGCCCGTCACCATTTCGGACAACAGCAGGATCGTGGCGGCCGACCAGTACGGCACCCTCGCCGAAACGGTGTTCGCGCTCGGACTCGGTGACAATCTCGTCGGGCGCGACACCTCGGCGTCGTTTCCCGCGGCAGCAGACGTACCCGACGTCACCCCTACCGGCCACTCGCTCAGTGCCGAAGGCATTCTCGCGCTGTCGCCGACGGTCGTCCTGACCGACACCAGTATCGGCCCGCGCGCTGTCCAGGATCAGATTCGGGCCGCGGGAATTCCGGTCGTCTACTTCGACCCCGCTCGAACTCTGGCCGGGGTAGCAGGACAGATCGACGCTGTTGCGGCGGCTCTCGGGGTTCCCGACGCCGGTTCCGCACTCGCGCAACGGGCAACCGAAGAGATTGCCGCCGCGACACAGAACGCGCCTCGATCCGACGCGTCGCTGAAGGTTGCGTTCTTGTACATGCGTGGTCCGGCGATCAAGATGCTCGCCGGTCCGGGTTCCGGAGCGGACGCTCTCATCGAGGCGATCGGTGCTCGGGATGCAGGGGTCGAATCGGGTCTGACCGAACAGTTCGTCCCGGTGACCAGTGAGGCACTCATCGCTGCGGCACCCGACGTGATTCTCATGATGACCAAGGGGCTGCAATCGATCGGCGGGATCGACGGGCTCGAGCAGATACCCGGTATCGCGCAGACGCCCGCCGGCCAGCAGCGTCGGGTGGTCGACATGGACGACGGCACCGTTCTCAGTTTCGGTCCGAACACCGGAAAGGTGCTGGCTGCATTGTCGAAGGCCGTCTACGAACCTGCCTCATGAGCGACGTGTCGTCTGCACGGTCGCGGTCGGGTACGACGCGAGTGGTCTCGACGTTCGTCGCGCTGGCGGTCGTGCTGATGGTGCTGGCCTTGGTGTCGGCTGTCGTCGGGCAGGTACCGACGACTCCGGCGGAAGTGTTGGGGAGTTTGACGCATCGGGTGGGCCTCGACATCGGCCCGCTGCCCGCTCACCCCAGCGGCGAGGTGACCCTCTGGCAGGTCCGGTTTCCTCGGCTGACCCTCGCGATGCTCGTCGGTGCCTGTCTGGGATGCGCGGGTGCACTGCTCCAAGGTGTGTTCGCCAACCCTCTCGCCGAACCCGGTGTCGTCGGCGTGTCGTCGGGCGCGGCTGTCGGTGCGAGCTCGGTCTTCGTCCTGGGCGGCAGCTTTGCCGGGGTCTGGACCGTTGCGCTCGCAGCCTTCGTGGGCGGACTCGTCACCACGATTGCGGTCTACTTCCTGGCTCGCAATGCCGGCCGAACCGAGGTGGTGACCCTCATCCTCACCGGAGTCGCCGTCAATGCGTTCGCGGGCGGCGTGATCGCGTTCTTCACGTTCGTCGCCAGCCCGGCCGCTCGCGACCAGATCGTCTTCTGGCAGTTGGGATCCCTTGCCGGTGCCACGTGGCAGTCGGTCGCGGTGGTCGGTCCGCTGGCCTTGGTCGGGATCGGAGCGTCGTCGATGATCGCCCGCCGACTGGACCTGCTCGCACTCGGTGAGAACGTGGCGCGCCATCTCGGCGTGAACGTCGAGCGCCTGCGTCAGTTCGCCATCGTGGTCGTCGCAGTGCTCGTCGCGTCCGGAGTGGCGTTCACCGGGATCATCCTGTTCGTGGGTCTGGTGGTACCCCACGCCATGCGCATGGTGCTCGGTCCGGCGCACCGGGTACTCATCCCTGCCAGCGCACTCGCGGGAGGCGTGGTCCTCCTCGGGGCCGATCTCGTCACGCGGACGCTCGTGGCGAACGTCGACCTTCCGCTCGGGATGGTGACCTCGTTGGCGGGCGCACCGTTCTTCTTCTGGCTGCTGCGCCGCACCCGGGCTCGTCAGGGCGGCTGGGCATGATCGGGAAGTTCGGTGGACACCGTTCCGACATTCCTGCCGACCCGACACCGGGTTCACGCACCCTGGTCGCCGTGGGGGTCGGCGCACACCGCGGTGACCGGGCCGTTCTGAACAACGTGCATCTCGAGGTCGTCGTCGGAGAGATTCTGGCTCTCGTGGGCCCGAACGGGGCGGGTAAGTCCACGTTGCTGTCGGTCCTGTCCGGAGACACCGAGCCCAGTTCCGGATCGGTACTGCTCGGCGAGAGACCACTGTCCCGCTTCCGGCCGGTCGACCTCGCGCGACGACGCGCCGTGCTCCCGCAACAGCACGCGATCGGGTTCGCATTCACCGCCGAGCAGATCGTGCGGATGGGCCGAGCTCCGTGGACCGGAACGTCGGCGGTACGCGAGGACGACGCGCAGGTGGCCGCCGCCATGGCCGCCTGCGACGTGTCCGAATTCGCCGGACGTCCGTTCGGTTCCCTATCCGGCGGTGAGCAGTCCCGAGTCGCGTTGGCCCGTGTCATGGCACAGCGCACCGCCACGATCATGCTCGACGAACCCACCGCGGCGCTCGATGTGGGACACCAGGAGTCGGTGATGGCCGTGGTGCGTTCACTGGCCGCGTCCGGTCGTGCCGTGGTTGTCGTACTGCACGATTTGGGTCTTGCTGCGGCCTACGCCGATCGGGTCGCGATTCTCGACGCAGGCGAGCTGGTGGCTACGGGACCGCCCCGGGAGGTTCTCACCGCCGAGCGGCTCGGCCGGATCTACCGACACCCGGTCGATGTCTTCGACCACCCCGTCACCGGTGAGCAACTGGTGATCCCGAAGCGGGGGGCTGGAGTGAAGCCTGCGGAACGACCAGGGTTCAGAAACCCTCCAGCGCAGAGTTGACGCGATTGAAGAAGGCCCGGACTGCCGTGTCTCGCAGTGACACATCCGACAGCTGCTGAGCGTGAGCGACTGCGTCACGAACCACCCCGATGATGCTGCGTTCGTCGGTCAGATCGATCTCGGTGACCGAGTGCTCGGCGACGGCGTCCACTTCGGTTCGATCCGGCACGGCCGTCACGACATCGGCCCGATAGATCTTCACGTAGAGCGTGCTGCGCTGCACTCTGAACGCGAACGCGCGTCCGTCGTCTGTTCTGCCGAAGCCGTTGGCGTGCGTACCCGCATTCACTTCCTCGACCACGAAGTGCGTTCCTTCGGATCCCACATCCGCTCCCATGTCGTGCTCGTTCACGAATTCGATGCCGATCGAACACGCTACCGTCTCCGCGCCCCCGACGAACGGCACCGAGTCCCGGGCTGTCGATTTCGCCGAGTTCGACGCGCGCTGGTACAGATGTGGCAGCGCCTTACCAGGGGCAGTCACCACAGGAAGTAGGTTCGGTTCCATGCGAACACCGTCGGCACGTACGGCCAGGACGGCAGTGGCGTCCGCGCTCGCCGTCGTCACACTCGTCGGTTTGGGTGGCTGCTCGAGCGAGGACGAGAACGCCGACGAGATCTCCGTCGAGCCGCAGCCGCCTGCCTTGTCCCCCGCGACTGCAGTGGCTCCGGCCGGAGTCGTCCGCGCCTTCGCTCCCGTGGACGCACTGACTTTCGATTCTGCAACGCGCACTCTGGTTGCTTTGACCGACGCGTCGACCACCGTGAGCCTGGTGGACGGGGAGGCGTCGAGCGAGCCCCGCGTGGTGGATCTGGGCGGATCCGCTGCAGAGCTGGTCGCCGGACGCGACTCGAGTGTCTTGGTTCCGATGGACGGAGTTCTCTCGCGAATCACCGTGGCAGACGCTCAGCGCACCGATACTCCGGTCGACGGCCGGACTCTGTCGGCTGCCGATCTACCCGACGGCACCACGGCGGTGGGTGACGCCACCGGGCGTATCCGCATTCTCGACGCCGCCGGAAAGGTGACGAGCACGGTCTCAGGACCGGGCGTGACCTCGGCCGACGCGTTGGCCAGCACACCGGACGGTGTCTCGGTACTCGATCGCCGCCAGACCTCGATCACCGATCTGAACCTCGACGACGACACCCTCGGTGTGGCCCTGCGCGCGGGCGAAGGCGCCGCAGAGATGACCAGCGACGAGTACGGACGACTTCTGGTCACCGACTCGACCGGCACCGAGCTGCTGGTCTTCACCTCGCACGATCTGCTGATGCGGCAACGGTTTCCGGTCGGGTCCGCGCCCTGGGCGATCGCCTACGATGAACAATCCGGTATTGCATGGGTCACCTTGCCGGCTCGCAACGAGGTGGTCGGGTACACACTCGACACCGGAATTCCGGTCGAGGCGCAACGGTTGCCCACTGTGCGACAGCCGAACTCGGTTGCCGTCGACGCGGATACCGGCGATCTGTACGTGGGATCGGCGACCGGGGACGGGCTGCAGCGCATCCCCGCCGCGGGCCGTTGACCTGCTGAATCGGCAGGAGACGGTACCCGCAGGAACGACCCTCGAGAATGGTGGAGGCACGTGAACGCACACGAGAATTCGATGCCGGGCCGAGCGAAGATGCCCGTCGGGTGGGAGGTGTCCCCGTCCGACGACTGGGAGTACGTCCCTCTCCGGTTGCCACCGGACGTCACTCGCGTGACCGCATCGATGCGGCTCGCGATTCAGGCCGAATTCGGCGGCTGGGAGCTGTCTCGGGTACGTCTGTACACCGACGGAAGTCGCCGCGTGTTGCTCAAGCGCAAGAAGACCGCACATCATGTGCCGGAGCCCGGAATCTGACCGGCTCGACGGCAGCACCGATCGACTCCGAACAACGACCCTGAAGTACCGACCTGAAAGAAGACCGTGGGAGACCGTCTGTACCGCGTCCTGTTGCGCCTGATGTTCCTCGTATCACCGGAGAGGATTCATCACCTCGCGTTCGGTGTTCTCAGGGCTGTTGCGGCGCTTCCTCCGCTTCGTAAGCTGGCAAGTGCACTGTTCGTCGTCGACGATCCGCGGTTGCGTTCGACGGCGTTCGGCATCGAATTTCCGGCCCCCCTCGGGCTTGCCGCCGGGTTCGACAAGAACGCCGATGGTATCGATGCGTGGGCCCCGCTGGGGTTCGGGTTCGCCGAGATCGGCACCGTGACTGCGCAGGGTCAACCCGGCAATCCGACGCCTCGGCTGTTCCGGCTGCCTCTCGACCGCGCGATCATCAATCGCATGGGCTTCAACAACCACGGTGCGCAGTACGCGGCCGCGAAACTGCGTTCGCGCAGAACACGGATTCCCATCGGTGCGAACATCGGCAAGACGAAGATCGTCGAGCCGGCGGACGCCGCCGCCGATTACACCACCAGCGCCCGGTTGCTGGGGCCCCTGGCAGATTTTGTCGTCGTCAACGTCAGCTCCCCCAACACGCCGGGTCTACGAGATCTGCAGGCCGTCGAATCGTTGCGGCCGATTCTGGTTGCCGTGCAGTCGGTGGTGTCGGTGCCGGTTCTAGTCAAGATTGCGCCGGACCTGTCCGACGAGGACATCGACGCCGTCGCTGATCTGGCTGTCGAACTCGGCCTCGACGGCATCGTGGCGACCAACACGACTGTCTCTCGCGACGGACTCCGTACCGACGCGGAGGCGGTCGCGGCCATCGGTGCAGGCGGGCTGTCCGGTGCTCCACTGCAGGCTCGCTCGCTGGACGTCATTCGGCGCCTCTACCGCCGGGTCGGGACGCAGCTGACGCTGATCTCGGTGGGAGGAATCGAAACGGAAGAGCAGGCCTGGGAACGTATCGTTGCCGGTGCGTCCCTGGTGCAGGGATACACCGGGTTCATCTACGGCGGACCGCTGTGGATCAGGAACATCAACCGTGGTCTGCTGTCCCGACTCGAGCAGCACGGATTCGCTCGTCTGGCCGACGCAGTGGGTTCGGAGAACAAAATCTGACCGCCCCTCGTCGTGCGCGTTTTGCGTACCCAGAGGTACGCAAAACGCGCACGACGAGACCCAGATCAGGCCTCGTAGGTACCCGTGATCACGGCACGTCCGATGGCGTGCGAGAACAGGTTGAACCCGAGGTACGCCGGGGTCGCCGTCTCGTCGACCTCGAGCCGATCGACGTCCACGGCGTGCACCGCGATGAAGTAGCGGTGTGGGCCGTGGCCTGCGGGCGGGGCAGCACCGATGTACCGGAACAGGCCCGCGTCGTTCTTCAGCGTCACGGCCGTACTGGGCACCCCGGTTCCACCGTCGTCGCCTGCTCCCGAGACCAGCGACGTCGTCTCGACCGGAATGTTCGCCACGGCCCAATGCCAGAACCCCGAGGCGGTCGGTGCGTCGGGATCGTAGACCGTCACCGCGAAGCTCTTGGTGCCCTCGGGAAATCCGGACCAGGACAGCTGCGGGGAGTTGTCGTGTCCACCGGCTCCCATGATTCCGCTGACCTGCTGGGCCTTCAGGGGCTTGCCGTCCTGCACATCCTCGGACGTCAACTCGAAGGACGGTAGGTCCGGAAGCGAGTCGTATGGGTTGTACGCCACGATGGTTCCTTTCGTATCAGCTGTGCATCAAGAAGTGCTCGAGCACCTGTGTGCCGAACTCCAACGACTCCACGGGTACTCGTTCGTCGATGCCGTGAAACAACGCCGCGAAATCGAGTTCGGGCGGAAGCTTGAGCGGAGCGAACCCGAAACAACGAATTCCGATGCGCGCGAACGCCTTTGCGTCGGTACCGCCGGACAACATGTACGGCACGGTGCGCCCGTTGGGGTCGTGCGCGAGGACGGCGTCGTTCATCGCGTCGACGAGATCCCCGTCGAACGTGGTCTCGTACGGTTCGAGCTTGGTGATCCACTCGCGTTCGACATTCGGGCCGATCAGTTCGTCGACCTCCTTCTCGAAGGCCGCCTGGCGGCCGGGCAACACGCGGCAATCCACCACGGCTGTCGCGGTCTGCGGGATCACGTTGGCCTTGTAGCCGGCCGAGAGCATCGTGGGGTTCGCCGTGTCACGCAGGGTCGCGCCGACGATGCGGGCGATGCTGCCGAGTTTGAGCAGCGTGCCGTCGATGTCCGGTGACGTCGGATCGAAGTCGAGTCCGGATTCCTCGGAGACCGCCTGCAAGAACTGCGATACCGACTCGGTGAGCACCAGGGGAAATGTGTGATTGCCCAGTTTCGCCACGGCCTCGGCCAGGTAGGTCACGGCGTTGTCGTCGTGCAGGAACGATCCGTGTCCGGCCCGCGCCTTCGCGGTCAGCCGCATCCACGCCAGACTCTTCTCGGCGGTTTCGACCATGTACAGCCGCTTCTCGGTGCCGTCCGGTCGAGCGACCGTCAGAGAGAACCCGCCGACTTCGCCGACTGCCTCCGTCACGCCCTCGAACAAATCCGGTCGGTTGTCGACCAGCCAGTGCGATCCGTACTTGCCGCCCGCCTCCTCGTCGGCGAGGAACGCGAACAGGATGTCGCGGGGCGGAACCGTGCCGTTCGACTTGAACTGGCGGGCCAGCGCCAGTGCCATCCCGACCATGTCCTTCATGTCCACGGCACCTCGACCCCAGACGTAGCCGTCTTCGACGGCTCCGGAGAACGGGTGCACACTCCAGTCGGCCGGCTCGGCCGGGACGACGTCGAGGTGTCCGTGTACGAGCAGAGCTCCACGGGACGAGTCGGCGCCGCGCAGCCAGGCGAAGACGTTGCCGCGTCCGGGGGCACCGGATTCGACGTACTCGGTCTCGTACCCCACCTCTTCGAGCTTGCTCGCCACCCATTCGGCGCATTCCTTCTCGCCGACCGTGGTGTCGAGTTCGCCGGTGTTCGAGGTGTCGAACCTGATCAGAGAGCTGACCAGCTCCACCACTTCGTCGAGAGCGACGGTGGGAGCGCGTTCTCCTCGGCTTCGGGCATTGCTCACTTCGGGATCGTTCGAATCGTTTGCCACATCGTCGTTCCTACCATCACCGAGGTGTCGGGGCACCACCGAAAACCGCTCGACGCATGAACTGACGTGGGGATTTGGGTTATCGGGAACCCGTCGGATAATCTTACGCAGCGCACAGCGACCAGCTGTGAGAGCAACAAGAGAATATGCGGCAACGGTCGCACATGTCCGAGTGGCGGAATGGCAGACGCGCTAGCTTGAGGTGCTAGTGTCCTATTAACGGACGTGGGGGTTCAAGTCCCCCCTCGGACACCGTCTGAATGTTGTTCACAGACAAAGATTTTCAAAGATCTGAGTTGAGACAGACGAAACTGACCCTGATTCTTCGGAATCGGGGTCTTTTTCGTTGTTCTCACGTCGACGGCTCGACCGGGCCGATGCTAGGAGACTGAAGATGGACTCGATCGACCCCACCGATCTCGACACGTGTCTGCGGGTGCTCGCACAAGCCGCCGAGCTGGACAAGAATCATCCGGATTCCATCGCCGTCCAGCGGGCGTCCGGTGCCATGTTCAAAGATCTCAAGCGTGCTCGACGCGTTGCCGCACGGAACGCCGTCAGCGCAGCCGACCGGGCCGTCGTGGCGGCCACGGCGACCGGATCCCCGGATCGTATCGACGACGAGACCGCAGGTCTGTCCCTCACCTCGCGCGCCGAGGGTGAGATCGCGGGCACCTTGATCAGGGCGCGCCCGTGCTACATCTGCAAGCAGCGCTACACCGATGTCGATTCGTTCTATCACCAGCTGTGCCCCGAGTGCGCGGCTCTCAACCGCGGTAAGCGAAACGCTCGGACCGACCTGTCGGGGCGACGTGCACTGTTGACCGGTGGCCGAGCGAAGATCGGGATGTACATCGCGCTTCGACTGCTGCGCGACGGTGCCCATACGACCATCACCACCCGCTTCCCCAACGATGCGGTGCGGCGATTCGCCGCGATGGACGACAGCGACCAATGGCTCCATCGTCTGCGCGTCGTCGGCATCGACCTACGAGATCCGGCACAGGTTGTCGCTCTTGCGGATTCGGTGGCGGCCGAGGGACCGCTCGACATTCTGATCAACAACGCTGCGCAGACGGTCAAGCGCTCCCCCGGCTCGTACAGCGCGCTGGCCGACGCCGAAGCGGAACCGTTGCCCGCGGCACTGACCGACGGTGCCGGGCCGGAACGGATCACGTTCGGCAAGACCAGCGACGCCCACCCTGCGTCGTTGGCCAGCTCGTTGCCGGCCACGGCGATCGGCGGTCAGCAGGTCTCGGCGACTCTGAGCGCAGACGACGTTGCGTCTCTGGCGATGGTGGCGGGTTCGGTGACAGCGGAGCGCATCGAGAACGGACTGGCGATCGACGCGGGCGGCCTGGTGCCCGACCTCGCCGAGACCAACAGCTGGATTCACACCGTCGAGCAGGTCGATCCGGTCGAGTTGCTCGAAGTGCAGCTGTGCAATTCCGTGGCACCGTTCATCCTCGTCTCACGCCTGCGCGCGTCGATGGAGGCGTCGCAGGCTCGACGCAAGTACGTGGTCAACGTTTCTGCCATGGAGGGTCAGTTCGGTCGGGCATACAAGGGCCCGGGGCATCCGCACACCAACATGGCCAAGGCGGCACTGAACATGCTGACCCGCACCAGCGCCAAGGAGATGGTGGAGAGCGGCATCCTGATGACCGCCGTCGACACCGGATGGATCACCGACGAGCGCCCGCACCCCACCAAGATGCGGCTGGCCGACGAGGGCTTCCACGCGCCGCTGGATCTGGTCGACGGTGCTGCGCGGGTGTACGACCCCATCGTGCAGGGCGAACTCGGAATCGATCTGTACGGCTCGTTCCTCAAGGATTACCAGCCCTCGCCCTGGTGACGATCGGCCCCGGGGTCGTTCCTCCGGGCGATTCTGCACGTGGATGCCCCGGAGCAACCCCGGGCTGCGATACTCGGAAACGACGCCGTCTCGCGTGAGCGAACGGCACCGAGACACAGCGTTAGGCGGTCACCATGGGCGAGGATGTCGAACGCCGAAAGTTCACCAGACAGGACCGACACCAGTTTCGGCAGAAGGTTCAGGACTGTCTCGACGCGTTGGCCATCATGTTGGCCGACGAGACGTTCCAGGTCGGCGAACCCCAGATCGGCATGGAGATCGAGCTCAACCTCGTAGACGAGGACATGGCACCGTCGATGGCCAATGCCGAAGTACTCGACGCCATCGCCGATCCTGATTATCAGACCGAGCTGGGCCAGTTCAACATCGAGATCAACGTCGATCCTCGACCGCTGCGGGGCTCGTCGATCGCCGAGTTGGAGACGGATCTGCGGCGATCGCTGAATGCTGCCGACGAGCGGGCCCGTGGCTCGGGTAGTCGACTTGCCATGATCGGCATGCTCCCGACTCTGACGAAGGAACACTTCGAGCATCGGTGGCTGTCGGCGAATCCGCGATACGACCTACTGAACCAGCAGATCTTCGCCGCCCGTGGTGAGGACATCGAACTGAAGATCGCGGGCGTGCGTCTGCCCGGGTCTGCGGCCGCCGAGAACCTCGATATCGTGACCGACACGATTCTGCCCGAGGCGGCCTGCACGTCCGTCCAACTGCATCTGCAAGTCGCCCCTGACGAGTTCGCGTCGTATTGGAATGCCGCACAGGCGTTGTCGGGTGTTCAGGTCGCGCTCGCCGCGAACTCGCCGTTCCTCGCCGGGCGTGCACTGTGGCACGAGACCCGCATACCGTTGTTCGAGCAGGCCACCGATACGAGGCCGCAGGAGCTCAAGAACCAGGGAGTTCGCCCGCGAGTGTGGTTCGGGGAGCGATGGATCACCTCGATCTTCGACCTGTTCGAGGAGAACTCGCGCTACTTCCCCGCCCTGCTCCCGGTGAGCAGCGAAGAGGACCCCAAAGCCGCTCTGGCCCGAGGTGACACACCGTCGCTGTCGGAACTGCGGATGCACAACGGAACCGTGTACCGGTGGAACCGGCCGATTTACGATCGGTCCGGCGACGGGCACCACATCCGGCTCGAGAACCGCGTTCTGCCTGCCGGACCGACAGTCGTCGACACCCTCGCCGATGCCGCGTTCTACTACGGCACCGTACGGGCTCTCGCGGATGCCGATCGGCCCCTGTGGTCGCAGATGTCGTTCGATGCCGCCGAGGAGAACGTGCACTCCGCGGCGCGCGGCGGGTTCGATTCGATGCTCTACTGGCCCGAGGTCGGCTGGGTGAGTCCGCAGGAGCTGGTACTGCGCCGATTGCTTCCGATGGCCGAGGCCGGTCTCGCCGCGTACGGCGTCGACTCTGCCGTACGTGACCGCTATCTCGGCATTATCGAAGCGCGGTGCCTGGCCAAGCAGTCGGGTTCGGGGTGGCAGCGAGCCGCCGTCGTCGCGCGCGAACGGGCCGGCGATACTCGGGAGCAGGCTCTCGCGGGGATGTTGGGAGATTACGTGGACAGGATGGACACGGGAGAACCCGTGCACACCTGGACCCACTAGCCGACGCTGCCGGCGGCGTTCGCGTTAGTGTCGTAACCATGACTACGTCCGACTCGGATTTCACCTCAGGCCCCGACCGCACCCACGACATCGTCGTCTACGGCGTCACCGGATTCGTAGGAAAGCTGACGGCGAAGTACCTCGCCGAACACGCGCCTGCCGACACCCGTATCGCGCTGGCAGGCAGGTCCACCGGACGCATCGAGGCAGCGCGAAAGGAACTGGGACCCACCGCCCAGAACTGGCCCGTCATCGAAGCCGACGCCGCCGACACCGCTGCGCTGCGATCCATGGTCGAATCGACCCGAGTCGTCATCACGACGGTCGGCCCGTATGCCAAGTACGGCATGCCACTGGCAACTGCGTGCGCCGAGGCCGGAACCGACTACGTCGACCTCACCGGCGAGGTGCTCTTCGCTCGCGAGAGCATCGACACCAACCACGAGATCGCACAACGTACCGGTGCCAGGATCGTCCACTCGTGCGGGTTCGACTCGGTTCCGTCCGACATCGGTGTCCACGCTCTGTACGAGGCCGTCACGGCCGACAATGCGGGCGAACTCACCGACACCACGCTCGTGGTCACCTCGATGTCGGGCGGGGTCAGTGGCGGTACCGTCGACTCGCTCCGTGGTCAGATCGAGGCCATGAAGAAGGACAAGCGGGCCCGACGCATCGCGGCCCGTCCGTATTCGCTGAGCCCCGATCGAAGCCTCGAGCCTCAGCTCGGCCGCCAACTCGATACCGTGCTCATCGACGGAAAGAAGATCGATCCGAGCCTGCGCGGGTGGAAGGCTCCGTTCGTGATGGCCTCGTACAACACACGAGTCGTGCGGCGTACCAATGCACTTCGAGACTGGGCCTACGGGAAGCAGTTCCGGTACAGCGAGGTGATGAGCGTCGGCTCGTCCGTCGTCAGCCCGGTGCTCGCCGGTGCACTGTCGGCAGGACTGTTCGTCGGAGTGTCGGCCATGACGGTACTGCCGGGCAAGGTGCTCGATCGCATCCTGCCCAAGCCCGGTAGCGGCCCCAGTGAAAAGGCCCGAGAGAAGGGCCATTTCACGGTCGATCTATACACCCTGACGACGTCCGGGGCGCGATACCGGGCCCGGGTCAAAGCGTCCGGCGACCCCGGCTACAAGGCGACGGCGGTCATGCTCGCCGAGTCCGCACTCGCGCTGGTTCTCGGTGGAGACGCACTGCCGAAAGCCAGCGGAGTTCTCACTCCCGCGACGGCCATGGGCGACGTTCTGGTGGACCGTCTGAATGCGGCCGGTATGGAGATCTGGGCCAAGCGGAACTGATTGCGGTGCAGGGAACGTCGGGCACGACTGGATATCTCGCATCGACACTTCCGGTCGCGGCGCTCGCCGCCGAGTCGGTCGGTGCCCTCGGCACCGCCGTCGCCCAGTTGCAAAGCGCGCTGGGATCGGTGACGACGGATTCCGAGACGGTGACGCCGACAGCGTCCATGGCGCGTATCACCGCGTCGTTCATGGGCGACACCGTGTTGCGGATCGACGGCGAGCCGGTGCAGGGTTTCGCCGATCTGTCCGGCTTCTTCCCGGTGTCCGACGGTTGGGTGAGAACCCACGCCAACTACCCACACCACCGAGAGGCATTGCTCGGTGTGGTGGGCCTCGGTGGCGCCGGCTCGGCGGAGTCGATCGACGTGTTCGGCGATCGACTCCGTGGAATGTCCGGGTTCGAGCTCGAAGAGCTGTGCGCGGCGTCGGGCGCTCTGGCCGTGCGGGTCCGCACGGAAGATCAATGGTCCGCTCACCCCGCTGGTATTGCCGCGAGCTCCGGTCCGGTCGTTACACGAAGTGCGGCCGATCCGGCTGCCCGAGTGCGCATTCCGTCGTTCCGGCTGCTTTCGTCGCTTTGGCCACACGGTGCCGAATACCCGTTGGCGGGTATCCGGGTGCTCGATCTGACGCGGGTGATTGCCGGTCCTGTCGCTACGCGCGCTCTCGCACTTCTCGGTGCCGACGTGCTCCGTGTCGATTCGCCCCGGCACCCGGAGTTGCCCTGGCAGCATCTGGAGAACGGCCAGGGCAAGCGGTCGGCCCTGCTGGACCTGGACACGGCGGAGGGACTCGATCGGATGCTCGGGCTCCTCGACTCGGCCGACGTGCTCGTCACCGGGTATCGGCCGGGGGCCCTCGATCGTTTCGGCCTCGAACACCGGGCGGACCTCGTCCACGGGCGCATCAGCGCATGGGGCACAGAGGGTCCCTGGTCGCGGCGGCGGGGCTTCGACAGCCTCGTTCAGGCTGCGAGCGGTATCTCTGTTCTGGAAGGCCGTGACGGTCGGCCCGGTCGGCTTCCGGCTCAGGCGCTCGATCATGCGAGCGGTTATCTGCTGGCTGCCGGAATCGTCTCGGAACTGGCGGCGCGCGTAGAAGGGTCGGGCGCTGCGGCACCGGTCGACGTAGCGCTCGCAGCAACGGCGGCGTGGCTGACCGGTCTTCCCGGGCGCGACCCCGAACACGGCCCCGCCGCGCTACCGCCACCCGAGTGCGTGGTCACGCACGGCTCGGTGACGGCAGCGCGACCGGTGTTCGACTGCTACTCCGACTACGCGTACCCGGCTCACGTCTGGGGTAGCGACGAGGCCGGTTGGTTACCGCGCTGACCGGTCTGCGGAGCTACTCCCGGTCAGTGCAGAAGCCTCGGTGTACAGATCCTTGGCCTCCTCGGTCGAATCCACCTGGGGCGGAGAACCATCGAGCGGCTGAGTAGCCGACTCGCGGAGGAAACCGACGGCGATCAGACCGATGACGCCGCTGATGATCAGGTAGTAGGCCGGGATCATGGTGCTGCCGGTGGAACTGACCAGGGCCGAGGTGACCAGCGGTGTGGTGCCGCCGAAGATCGACACCGACAGGTTGAATCCGATCGACAGTGCGGCGTAGCGCACGCGCGTCGGGAACAGTGCAGGCAAGGTGGAGGCGCTGGGTGCGGCGAAGCACGCCAACACCACTCCCAGCAGCAGGCACGCAATCAGAGGCCCGATCCATCCGCTGCGCTGAATCAGCAGAAAGCACGGGATGGCCAGGACTATCTGTCCGATGGCACCGAACACGAACACCGGCTTGCGGCCGATTCGGTCGGTCAGCCGACCGACGGCCACGATGATGGACACGACCACGACCATCGCGGACAAGACCAACAGATCGGCGCTGAGCTGGCTGCGACCGACGACCTCGGTGAAGTACGTGGGCAGGTACGAGGTCACCATGTAGTTGGTGACGTTGTACAGCAACACGATTCCTATGCAGATGAGCAGTGCTTTCCAATGGACCGTGAAGATCTTTCCGATCGAGCTGCGTCCGGTCTCCTGCGCCTTGACCTTGGAGTCGTGCTCGTCGAGTTGCTTGCGGAACGCGGGGGTGTCCTCGAGCTTGAGGCGCAGGTACAAACCGATGATGCCCATCGGTCCGGCAATGAAGAACGGTATGCGCCAGCCCCATTCGATCATGGTGGCGTCGCCCAGTACCGCATTGAGAATCGTCACCAATCCGGACCCCATCGCGTATCCGACGAAAGTGCCGAAGTCGAGCCAACTGCCGAGAAAACCACGTCTTTTGTCGGGTGAGTATTCGGCGATGAAGGTCGTGGCACCGCCGTATTCACCACCGGTCGAGAATCCCTGAACCAGGCGGGCGACGAGCAGCAGGATGGGAGCCCAGATTCCGATCGAGTCGTAGCTGGGAATCAGGCCGACGGCCAACGTACCGATCGACATCATGATCATGGTGGCGGCCAGGACCTTCTGGCGTCCGATGCGGTCGCCGAGAGGGCCGAAGAAGAGTCCACCGAGTGGCCGTACTACGAACGCGGCCGCGAACGTGGCGAAGGTCGACAGCAACTGGACTGCGGGTGACGCGTCCGGGTAGAACACCTTGCCCAGTGTCGCGGCCAGATAGCCGTACACACCGAAGTCGAACCATTCCATCGTGTTGCCCAGTGCCGCTGCAGACACGGCCCGCTTGAGCATGGGCTGGTCCACGACTGTGATGCTCTCTTCCGACATCGCCGGCTTGCGACGCATACGTTTGAAGAATGCGTCACGCCGCAGACGCTGTACGTGGCGCTGGCCCCATTTCGGGATCTGGGGTGACGACTCGGGCGATTCTGGACCTTGCGCAACCGTCATTGCAGCAACGTTAGCGAGCGCAATGACCAGCAGACAAACGCCGAAACGGACATCGGCACGCACGAGCGTATATTCCCCCAGGTAGAGGACGGTCGATCGAATCTTGGCCACTACCTTGACAATTGGCGCATTGATCGCAATACGGACAGGTCTCCTCGGCGTGCGTGACGACGGTGGACGGCGGCCTGGCACGATGGACCCATGCCCACCCATGACTACGCCCTGGCCGTGAGCTGGACCGGCAATCTCGGACACGGGACGGCGAATGCAGCCGCATACGACCGCGATCATTTGGTCACGGCACCCGGAAAACCCGATCTCTCGGCCAGTTCCGATCCGAGCTTTCGAGGCAATCCCGAGCGGTGGAATCCAGAGGAGCTACTCGTGGCGTCGCTGTCGAGCTGCCACATGCTGTGGTACCTCGGGTTGGCCGCCGCGTCGCACGTGACCGTCACCGACTACGTCGACTCCCCCACCGGGGTCATGACCGAGCAATCCGACGGCTCGGGGCAGTTCGTCGAGGTGACCCTGGCTCCGGTAGTGACGGTCGCCGAGTCCTCGATGGTGACCCGTGCGGAGGAACTGCACGCCGAGGCCGCAGCCAAGTGCTTCATCGCCCGATCGGTCAACTTCCCGGTCCGCCACAACCCGACGACTCGGGTGAACGCATGACCGTACCGATGATCGTCGACGTCGACACCGGGATCGACGACTCGCTCGCACTGCTCTACCTGTTGGCCACCGACGAGGCCGAGATCCTCGGCATAGCGTCCACCGCCGGTAACGTGCCGGTGAACCAGGTCGCCGCGAACAACCTGGCCTGGCTCGACCTGTGCCGCGCGGCCGATATCGAAGTGTCGCTCGGTGCGCAGGTGCCGTTGGTGGCACCTTTGATGACCACCGAGGACACTCACGGACCGCAGGGCATCGGATATGCGGAGCTGCCGGTGTCGAGTCGGGACCTGTCCGCACGCGATGCCACCACGATGTGGATCGAGTTGGTTCGCTCGCGACCGGGTGAGATCACCGGTCTCGTCACCGGTCCGCTGACCAATCTCGCGCTGGCGGTCCGCCGAGACCCCGAGTTGCCTCGGCTTTTGAAGCGATTGGTGCTGATGGGTGGTGCTTTTCAGCATCAGGGCAACACGACGCCGACGAGCGAGTGGAACATCGCGGTGGACCCCGAGGCTGCAGCGGAGGTCTTCGCCGCTTTCTCCGGACTACCCGAGGACCGGCGTCCGATCGTGTGCGCACTCGACATCACCGAGACCATCGAGATGACACCCGAGCACATTCGCCTTCTCGGTGAACGCGCCGGAAGCGTTCCGGCCGAGCTGATCTCGTCGACCGATGCGCCGGGGACGCGATCGACGGCCTCGAACCCGATCGTGCGCCATTTCTCGGACGCGGTCCGCTTCTACTTCGAATTCCATCGCGATCACGAGCAGGGCTTTCTGGCCCACATGCACGATCCGTTCGCCGCTGCAGTGGCGGTGCAACCGGATATCGCCACCTACCGGCACGCGACCGTGGACGTGGAACTGGTCGGAACCCTCACTCGCGGAACGACGGTGGCGGATTGGCGCGGAATGTGGGGCAAGCCTCCGAACGCAGCCATCGCCACCCACGCCGATCCTCAGGCGTTCTTCGATCAGCTCGTCGAACGCGTCGGCGAGCTGGCGGCGACTCTGTACCCCGCCCAGTAGGGACAGCAGACGTCAGGAATCGAAGGCGTCGAGTAGTTCCTGAGCGGCCAATGCGGCCGTGAGCGACCCGTCGCGCACGCGAGATTCCACGTCGTCTCGAATTGCCTTCACCGACGGGCTCTGAGCCAACCGGCGCAGTAGCTGATCGTTGACCATCGTCCACGTCCAGTCCACCTGCTGCTTGCGACGCTTCTCGGCGAACTCGCCTGCGTCACGGAGCACCTGCTGGTGGCGGAGCACCGTGTTCCAGAACTCGTCGAGGCCGGTGCCTTCGATGGCGCTCATCGTCAACACCGGGGGCTTCCAGATCGCATCGTGCGGATAGATCAGCCGCAGCGCACCCGCCAACTCTCGCGCCGCGTTCTTCGCGTCGGTCGCGTGCTTGCCGTCGGCCTTGTTGACGGCCACCAGATCTGCGAGTTCGAGAACGCCCTTCTTGATGCCCTGCAACTGATCCCCGGTACGCGCAAGCGTGAGGAACGTGAAGCAGTCGACCATGTTCGCGACGGTCACCTCGGACTGGCCCACGCCCACGGTCTCGACCAGGATCACGTCGAACCCTGCGGCTTCGAGCAAGACGATGGTCTCTCGAGTCGCGCGGGCCACTCCGCCCAACGTTCCCGAGGTCGGCGACGGCCTGATGTATGCGTTCTCCTGCACCGCCAAGCGCGACATACGGGTCTTGTCACCCAGGATGGAACCACCGGTCCGCGTCGACGACGGATCGACGGCCAGCACCGCGACCCGGTGGCCCTGTTCGATCAACCGCATTCCGAGCGCATCGATGAACGTCGACTTCCCGACCCCCGGAACCCCGGTGATGCCCACCCGGTGCGATCCGCCGGCGTCGGGCAGTACCCGGAGGAGCAACTGCTGCGCCAAGTCGCGATGGTCCGCGCGGGTCGACTCGACCAACGTGATCGCCCGCGCGAGGCCGGATCGTTCGTTCGCTCGGACCGACTCGGCCACCGCATCGATGTCGATGACGCGGCCCTTGTTCGGAGAGTTCATATTCAGGCGTTGGCCTCGCGTGGTGCATGCCCGAGCGCAACGGACAGCTTCTCCACCAGGCCGATCGCCGCGTCGGCGATGACGGTGCCCGGAGGGAAGATCGCCGCGGCACCCGCCGCGTAGAGCTCGTCGAAATCGCCCGGGGGGATGACGCCACCGACGACGATCATGATGTCCTCGCGCCCGACGTCGGCCAAGGCCTGTCGCAAGGCAGGCACCAGCGTCAGATGGCCCGCCGCCAGCGACGACACTCCGACGACATGGACGTCGTTATCCGCCGCCTGCCGGGCCACCTCCTCGGGCGTCTGGAACAACGGACCGACGTCGACGTCGAAGCCGATGTCGGCGAACGCCGTGGCAATGACCTTCTGGCCTCGGTCGTGTCCGTCCTGCCCCATCTTGCACACCAGAACACGAGGACGACGGCCCTCGTCCTCGGCGAACTGTTCGACCAACGCGGTGGCACGGGTGATGTTCTCGGATTTGCCTGCCTCGTCGCGGTACACACCACTGATTGTCCGGATTTCGGCCTGGTGGCGCCCGTAGACCTTCTCCAAGGCGTCGGAAATCTCACCGACGGTGGCCATCTTGCGGGCGGCATCGATGGCGAGAGCCAGTAGATTGTTCTCCATGCCCGGCTGATCCGACGCTGCGGCCCGAGTCAGGTTCGCCAATGCCGCCTCGACCTCGGCGGTGTCCCGCTCGGCACGAAGACGCTCGAGCTTCTCGATCTGTTCTTTTCTCACCTTCGAGTTCTCGACCTTGAGTACCTCGATGGTGTCGGGCTCGTCGGGCACGTACTTGTTGACGCCCACCAGCGGTTGGCGCCCGGAGTCGATGCGCGCCTGGGTACGAGCCGCCGCCTCCTCGATGCGCAACTTCGGAATGCCTTCGCCGATGGCCTGCGCCATGCCGCCCGCTTCCTCGACCTCCGCGATGTGTGCGCGAGCCCGATTCGCCAGCTGATGGGTGAGCCACTCGACGTAGTGCGACCCGCCCCACGGATCGATCGGCCGAACGGTGTTGGATTCCTGCGCGATGAGTAGCTGAGTGTTGCGGGCGATACGGGCCGAGAAGTCGGTCGGCAACGCCAGTGCCTCGTCGAGCGCGTTGGTGTGCAGGGACTGCGTATGGCCCTGGGTCGCGGCCATGGCTTCGACACAGGTGCGGGCGACGTTGTTGAACACGTCCTGTGCGGTCAGCGACCAACCCGACGTCTGCGAATGAGTGCGCAGGGAACGGGATTTGGCACTCTTGGGCTCGAATTGTTGGACGAGCTCGGCCCACAGCAGGCGCCCCGCGCGGAGCTTGGCAACCTCCATGAAGAAATTCATTCCGATGGCCCAGAAGAACGACAGTCGCGGTGCGAACGTGTCGATGTCCATGCCCGCATCCAGACCGGCCCGGATGTACTCGACACCGTCCGCAAGGGTGTAGGCGAGTTCGAGATCGGCTGTGGCACCGGCTTCTTGGATGTGGTAGCCGGAGATGGAGATCGAGTTGTACTTCGGCATCTTCTCGCTGGTGTACGCAAAGATATCCGAGATGATGCGCATCGACGGCTTCGGCGGATAGATGTAGGTGTTGCGCACCATGAACTCTTTGAGGATGTCGTTCTGGATGGTGCCGGCGAGTTTCTCCGGCCCGACGCCTTGCTCCTCCGCGGCGGCGACGTACAGCGCCAGAATCGGCAGCACCGCTCCGTTCATGGTCATCGACACCGAGACGCTACCGAGGTCGATGCCGTCGAACAGCTGACGCATGTCGTAAATGGAATCGATTGCCACCCCGGCCATTCCGACGTCACCCTGCACTCGCGGGTGATCGGAGTCGTAGCCCCGGTGCGTGGCCAGATCGAACGCCACGGACAGGCCTTTCTGCCCGGCCGCGAGGTTGCGGCGGTAGAAGGCGTTGGACTCGGCCGCGGTGGAGAATCCGGCGTACTGACGAATGGTCCACGGCTGGTTGACGTACATCGTGGGATACGGCCCGCGGAGGAACGGCGGAGCACCCGGATAGCTGTGCAACGGGTAGCCCTCTGCCTCGGCGGCGTCCCGGTCTGCCTCGGTGTACACCGGCTTGACGTCGATGCCCTCGGGAGTGGACCACACCACCTGCTCGGGGGTGTAGAAGTTCGCCTTGGCACCGTTCTTCACGTGTGTGGCCACGTCCTCCGCGGACGGCGACGACGGCGTCGGCTCGTCGGGATCGACCAGCGGTACGTCGGCGAAACTGCCGATGGTGTGCGAGATTCGGTTCTCGTCGGTACTCACTTCGAGGCTCCCAGCGTGTCGAGAAGTTCGGTCAGCACGGCGACGGCGTCGACCTTGGCGGTCAGGAATCCATCGGGACGGGACGGGCCGTCGACGCCGGCGAAGATCTTTTCCGGGCCGGCGAGCAAGACCCGCGAGACCCCTGCTGCACGCAGAGCATCCACGGCAGTAGCGGCCTCGTCGCCGTAGCGCTTGTCGGTTCCGCACACCACGGCGATCGAGGCTCCCGACGCTTCGACAGCACCGGCGACAGCGTCGACGCCCAGGGGGCCGGGGTTGACCGCTTCGATTCCCCCCGACGCCAACAGATTGGACGCGAAGGTCGTCCGGACGTTGTGCTCGGCGACGGTCCCCAACGGGACCAGTAGCACCTGGGGCCGCGAATCATGTTGGGCCAGATAAGAATCGGATCGATCTCGGAGCGACTCGAATGCCCGGCCGTACCGATACACGGGTGCCGAGCCGGCAGGCTGCGTCTGCTCGGGAGTCAGGGGGGCCTCGGCCAGATTCGGAAACTCGTTGACACCGGTCAGCGGAGTGATGCGATGCGCGATGTCGGAATCGCGCTCTGCACGGGTCTTCTCGATGTCGGCGACCAGCGAACCGTCCGCGGTTGCTGCAGCGAATCCGCCCGACGCTTCGATGGTCTGGAAGAAGTCCCACGCCGTCGCGGCAACCGCAGCCGTGAGTTCCTCGATGTACCACGAGCCCGAACCCGGATCCAGAACCCGACCCAGATGGGCTTCCTCCAGCAGGAGCAACTGAGTGTTTCTCGCGATACGGGCAGCGAACGTCTTGGACACTCCGGCGGCGCCACCGTTCAGTGCCGCGTCGAACGGCAGCACCGTCACCGAATCCGCACCACCCACTCCGGCGCCGAACGACGCAAGAGTGGTACGCAGCATGTTCACCCACGGATCGCGCTGCGACATCATCGCTTCCGACGTCACCGCATGCTGAGGAGCATCACCGGCGTCGGGCGCACCGCACACCTGCGCAATCCGTGCCCACAGAATGCGAGCAGCGCGAAACTTGGCAATGGTCTGGAACTGGTCGTCGGTTGCCGCGAATCGAAACTCGATCTGGCGCAAAGCATCCGAGACGGCCACACCGTTCTCGGTCATCGAACGGACGTACTCGAGTCCGGCCGCGATCGACGCACCCAGTTCCTGCGCATCCGACGCACCGAGATTGTGGAACACGGTGCCGTCGACGGTGATGGCACGCATCGACTCGGCGCGGTCGATGCACGCGCGAGCCAGTTCGAGTGCCTCGGCCATCGCTATGGATTCCGTGCCTGCCACTGCAGCAGTGAGAGTGTCCACTCCGAGCCTGACGTCGACGGCGGCGCGATCGTCGATCTCTGCCGCATCGAGAACGTCGAACAGTGCCGTCGCTGCCGCGCGAACATCCCTGCGGGCATCGATCGTCAACGGGGCCAGCTCGAGCAGCACACCACGGAGAGCCTCCGACAGATCCGACGGATCCAACCCACGCGACCCCACCGTCAACCAGAGCGCACTGGTGCCGTTGGCGAGCGAATCGAGGATCTGACCGTTCAGCGCGGGCACACCGTCACGAACGTCGGAACCGTGACGCGTGCACACCTTCCAGCCCGCGTTGACGTCCCGATGCGGATCACGCCCCCGCAGGTACGGAAACTGCCCCGGCAACGGACCCTCGGGGCGCTCGTCGAACGCGGTGTACAGCGGAGACACCGTGATTCCGTCGTACGTCGTGGAATCGAGAAGATGTTCGGGATCGGCAGGCAGATCGGCCACATCGACCCGGCGAGACTTGGCCAGGACCCCGGCCACCGCCTGCTGCCAGGCCGCGTGGGCACTGCGTGCGGCATCTTCGTGCGACGCGATGGACACGTGTGCTGCTCCCTCGGTTCGGCGGGCAGTCCTACACCCGACTTGAAGTGATGCTAACCCCACCTACATGCAGGCTATCGTGAGGATCACCTCACGTTCGGTGACCCACGCCGCAGGCTCCGCTCCCGCCCCTTTTCGGTCACTCCGCAGGCTCCGCTCCCGAACCGTTCTGTCATCTCACGCCGGTACTCTTGCCTCTCGTGACCCGGCACCTGCGCGACCTTCGTCTGATCGCGCTACTGGCGGTGATCGTCGTCCTGGCTGTCGTTGCGGTGTTCGCCCCGCATCCGAGCGTCGAGCAGATGCGCCAGTGGGGCACCTCGGTCGGTCCTGCGTTTCCGCTCGTGTTCTTCGCCGTCCATGCACTGGTGACCATTGCACCCATTCCCAGAACCCTGTTCACATTGAGCGCCGGAGTGCTGTTCGGGCCATTCACCGGTCTGGCGGTGACGATCGGTGCCTCTACGGTCAGCGCTGTCCTCGCCCTGCTGTTGGTTCGGGCGATCGGGCGAGAAGCCGTGGCGTCGCGGATGTCGCATTCGGCTCTCGACTCTGTCGACGAGAGCCTGCGCCGACGAGGGTGGCTCGCGGTCGGCTCTCTGCGATTGATCGCCCCGGTGCCTTTCTCTCTGGTGAACTACGCCTGCGGTGTGTCGGCGGTTCGACTCGTACCCTTCGCTCTGGCCACTGCCGCCGGCATGCTGCCCGGCACCCTCGGGATCGTGGTGATCGGTGGAGCAATCGGCGGGCAGACCCATCCCGCACTGCTGGTGCTGTCCGGGATCTGCATTGCGATCGGCGTGAGCGGGTTGTTCGTCGACTGGCGGTTGTCGCGGACTCGTGAGGCCGCGTCGGCACCGGAGAACAGGCGTCAGGGTGAGAACCTTGATTCGGGACAATCAAGCCTGGAAGCTTGACTTGATCCAATCAACGCTCTAGCCTTGTCGAATGTTCGTCATGACCGTCGACCAGCGTCGCAGCAGACGCGACATCGATCGCGTGCCCGATCTACTGGACCGCTATCGAGATTTCGATCTGATCCGCCCGTTCGAACGCACCGCAGGCGACGAGGTCCAGGCCGTCTGCGAGGACGCAGCAACCGTCGTCGCGATCGCCCTCGACCTGGTGGCGACGCCGCATTGGAGCGTGGGAATCGGCGTCGGTTCGGTCGAGCTTCCGTTACCCGACACGACGCGCGCCGGCCGGGGCCAGGCATTCGAGGCTGCCCGAGACGCCGTCACCAGAGCGAAGAACGCGCCTGCTGCGCTCGCCGTCACCGGACCCGAGCCGGAAGCGGCCGAGGACGCCGAAACCGCATCGACCTTGGTTGCCATACTCGTCGCTCGTCGCTCGGACCAGGGCCGAGAAGCGGTTGCGCTCATGGCAGAGGGAATGTCGCAGACCGACGCGGCCGAAAGGCTCGACATCAGCAAACAGGCTATGTCGCAACGACTTTCCGTCGCCGGCTGGCACGTCGAAAACGCCGGCCGCACCCTTGCCGCGAGGTTGTTGAACGCGGCGAACACGACAGGAAGCCACACGTCATGATCGTCGTCGCCCTCGTTCTACTGGCTCTGACGGCAGGTGTCGCCCTCGTCCCGGCCGGTGACCGCGTCAGGCTGTGGGTCCCCACCGCGGCTGCCTCGACTCTGCTCACCGCAGCCGCTGTGCTTGCCACGCTCGCCGGGCCGGCACACGGCGTCGGTCATGCAGTCGGAGTCGTCCTGAGCGTTGCCGTGGCCGCCGTCGGCGGCACCGCCGTGGTGCCGAGCGTCTTTCGCGTCGCCAGACGACAGAACGACTCGACCGACGACGAGCCGGTCGAGCCGCTGCGTGGAGGGTTGACGATAGGAATTCTCGAACGTGTTGCCGTTGCGGTATCCATTCTCACCGGCTGGCCCGAGGGAATCGCCATCGTACTGGCGGTCAAAGGACTTGCGCGCTACCCCGAACTGCGCGAATCCCACGCCTCCGAACAGTTCATCATCGGCACCTTCGCCAGCGTTCTGTGGGCACTGGCAGCAGCGGGCGTGGGATTCGCGATCAATTCGTGATCAGCGCGCTTCCGGTTCTGCCTCGGGAGATGCCGACAGGGCACCGATATCCAGACCCTTGGACAGCTCCGGAGATGCGGCCAACGACGTGTCCACCGGCTTACGGGCCACCGCCTCGGCGGCCTTGACGGCTTCGGCGACAGCCGGATCGGTCTTTGTCTCGAACCACTCTGCAACCTCGTCCGAGTCGTCCTCGGGCTTCGGCTCGTTGCCCGCGGACTCGTTGGGCTCGTATCGGAACACCCCGTCCTCGCCTGGGGCTCCGAGGGTCTTGGCGAATCCCTTGAGAGCGTCGCCGAAATCGCTCGGGATCATCCACACCTTGTTCGCGTCGCCCTGCGCCATCTGAGGCAACGTCTGCATGTACTGGTAGGCCAACAGTTCTGGAGTGGGCTTACCGGCCTTGATGGCACCGAAGACCTTCTCGATGGCCTTCGCCTGCCCCTGAGCCTCGAGGTACTTCGCGGCGCGATCACCCTGAGCCCGCAGAATTCTGGACTGACGCTCACCCTCGGCAGTGAGGATGGCCGCCTGCTTGCCGCCCTCGGCTGCGAGGATTCGGCTCTGCTTGTCGCCCTCGGCTGTCTTGATCGCCGATTCACGGTGCCCCTCGGCCGTGAGAATGGTCGCGCGCTTCTCGCGGTCGGCCTTCATCTGCTTCTCCATCGATTCCTGAATCGAGGGTGGCGGATCGATGCTCTTGAGCTCGACGCGGGCGACTCGAAGACCCCACCGACCGGTGGCCTCGTCCAGCACCACTCGGAGCTGACCGTTGATCGAATCACGGGACGTCAGAGTCTCTTCCAACGTCATTCCGCCGACGACGTTACGCAGCGTGGTCGTGGTCAATTGCTCGACACCGACGATGTAGTTGTTGATCTCGTACACGGCCGACTGTGGATTGGTCACCTGAAAATAGACGACGGTGTCGATCGACACCGTCAGGTTGTCCTTGGTGATGACCGGCTGCGGCGGGAACGAGACGACCCGTTCTCGCAGATCGACTTTCGCACGGATGCGATCGACGAACGGGACGAGGAACGTGAGCTGACCGGACACGGTACGCGTGTACCGACCGAGTCTTTCGATCACTGCTGCCTCGGCTTGCGGGACGATCGAGATGGACTTGGCCATCAACACGGCGACGAACGCAACGATGACGGCCAGTGCTATGAGTGCTTCCACTGGCTTTACGGTCCCTTCCATACGACGGCGGTGGCACCGTCGATTTCCATCACGGTCACGGTGGTACCGGGGGCGTAGACCTCTGTCTCGTCCAACGGACGCGCGGTCCACACCTCGCCACCGAGTTTGATCTGGCCTTCGTGCGCAGTGACCTGTTCGAGCACGACTGCACTCTTACCGGTGAGAGCCGCAACCCCCATCGGGGTGTCCGGCGGATGTGCGAAGCGCCGCAACAAGATCGGACGCAGACCCAGAACCAACGCCAACGACAACACGCCGAAAACGATTGCGTCTGCCCATACCGGGAAGTCGGTCAACGCCGACACCCCGGCGGTACCGAGCGCACCGCCGGCGATCATCAGTAGGAAGAAGTCCCCCGTCAGTGCTTCGGCACCGGCAAGCACAACCGCCGCTATGAGCCACAAGATCGCTGCCACAAGCTCCATCCTGGCACGAATCGGACATCCGCCGACGGATCAGCTGGTCGTAACAGCTACTCGGTGACGAAATCGACCAACTGTTCGACGGCACCGATCAGTGGAGCCTCCAGATCTCGGAAGCTCGACACCGACGAGTACACCCGCCGCCATCCTTCTTGCGGAGTTCCCCAGCCCAGCTCTCGACAGATTCCGGTCTTCCAGTCCTGACCGCGCGGAATCTTCGGCCACGCCGCAATGCCGACCGCCGACGGCTTGACGGCCTCCCACACGTCGATGAACGGATGGCCGGTGACGAGAACGTGTTCGCCCAACGATCTGGTCATCTTCGATTCCTTGGACCCGGTCACCAGGTGGTCGACCAGGACCCCGACGCGACGGCCCGGGCCGGGGCCGAAATCGGCCAACCGCTCCCCCAGATTGTCCAGGCCCTCGAGATGTTCGACGACCACGCCCTCCACTCGAAGGTCGTGTCCCCACACGCTTTCCACCAGGGCCGCGTCGTGCACACCCTCGACCCAGATACGGCTGGCACGAGCCGTCCGGGCTCGCAGGCCCTCGACCTTGGTGGATCCGGACGCCGATCTGGTCGGTTTGGCCGCGGTCGCGGGCTTCGGGCGGACCAGCGTCACCCGGCGGCCGTCGATCAGAAATGCGGCCTCGCGCAAGGCGAACAGTCGCGTCGTTCGGGCGCCGTCCTCGAGTCGGACGAAATCTCCGTCGTACGTGCGCTCGAAGCCGACCACAGCACCGCAATAACCCGAACCCGCGTCCTCGACCACCATGCCGCGCTCGGCCGGCACCTCCGGTGCCGGAACCTTCCGCATGCGACTGTGCCCTTTGAGAATGTCTCCGCCGTACATGTCGTTCACGGCGACCAACGCTAGCGATACCGGCGTCCCGAGCGCGGTTCGCCACGCCGACCTATGCTCGTGAGTCGTGTGTTCTCCGAGTGCAAGTCTTGCCCTGTGGGCCGGTTCCTGGCTGGCCGGTGTCGGTTCGCCGGACGACGTCATCGACGCGATGTCCGAGTGGGCACCGATGCATCTGGTCGGTGCCGGTGACGACGAGGCAGCAACGACGTACGGGCTGCGCTTTCCGGGCTACGCAGAGGGCATCGCCGGGGCGCTCGCCGCGGTCCGAACCGCCGCGAACGCAGGACCCTCACCCGCAGCCGGGGAGGAACGGATACGTCTGGTGCTGCCCGCAGCGGGCGCAGTGGCCGAACTGCCGGCCCGGACAGAATTCTCTCGTGCAGCGATCGGTGCCGAGCAGGCGGTGATGATCGGTACCCCGGGCTCCGCCGGAATCGGGGTGGTACCCGTCGTCGAGGGCCCCGACGTGCTGCGCTGGACCGTGTATTCGATCGACGTTCCCTCTCACGCCCACCGAGATCGAGGTCTCGGTGAGGCCGAGTACGAGATGCGCGAGGCCGTGCGCGGCGCGGCGAATGCACTCGCACAGATGCAATCGCTCCCCACCCGCACTCTCGAGGCCGACCCGCGCACTCGCATCGCCGAGCTCATCACCGACGCTGCACAGCACCGCTATCCCCCCGAGATGTCCGAACGCGCCTTCCGAGTGCTCGAATCGGCCGATCGGGTCGCGGCAATCCTTACCGTCGCCGCCGGATCGACTCCCTCGGAGGCACCGACTGCTGCCGCAGCGGCCGCCCGAGAAGAACTCGTCCGGCCGCTGTGGGCCGCCGTGCGCACGGCCCGGACCATCGCCGTGGCGACGAGCATCGGTGCCTCGATGCAGTCGGCCCGATGACCGACAGGACCGACACGTAGCGGTCCTGTCGGGGCTGGGCCGCGAGACAGGCAAGAGGCCACCCGTCAGGCAGGAGCCGCCAGTCAGGCAGGTGCCGTCGCAGGCCGCGATGGACGCGTCGGCTGCTCGCAACATCCGACGGCACATCGATTGCCGTCGAGGGTGGATCCGTAGCCGGGAACGCTGCCGAGTCCTCGGCACGTCCCGCCGACGCGATACTCGTCCACCAGCTCCCTGATCATCTTCGGGAATCGAGCATCGGAACCGGGCGTACCCGCGCGAGCGAACGCCATCCCGAGTTCACGGGCCTTCTCCTCGGCTTCGGTGTCGAGATCCCACACCACTTCGAGGTGGTCGGACACGAAACCGATCGGGCACACGATCACCGCGTCGACGGACTTCTCGGACAGTGCTTCGAGATGATCGCAGATGTCGGGGTCGAGCCACGGAACCTGCGGTGGTCCGGAACGAGACTGCCACACCAGATCGTATTCGGTGCTGCCGGATGCGGCCGCGACCAGACGCGACGCCTCCGCAACCTGCCGGCTGTACAGATGGCCACCATCCGCGGGTGGGCCTGCATTGGCGTCGGCTGCCGACGGAATGGAATGCGCAGTGAACACCAGCCGCGCTCCTGCCCGATGCTCCTCTGGCAGAGACCTGCGCGCGGCATCGACGGCCTCGGCGAACGCCTCGACCATCAACGGGTGGTCGTAGTACTGACGGATCTTGAGCAAATGCGGGGCGTCGTCCCCCACCGATGCACGGGCCCTGGCGATGTCCTCGTGGTACTGCCTGCACCCGGAATACCCGCCCCACGCGGAAGTCGGGAAGACGAGCGCGGAGCGGACGCCGTCCGCCTTCATCGTCGCAACGGTGTCCTCGACCATCGGATGCCAATTGCGATTACCGAAGTAGATCGGCAATTCGATTCCGGCCGAATCGAACTCGGCCTGCAGTGCGGCGATGATGTCGCGATTGAGTTCGTTGATCGGTGACACGCCACCGAAGTGCATGTAGTGCTCGACGACGGCGTCGAGACGCTCGGGCGGCACACCACGTCCGCGAGTGACGTTCTCGAGAAACGGGCGAACGTCGGCGGGCTTTTCCGGTCCGCCGAACGAGAGCACCAACAGTGCGTCGAAATCTCCAGGGGTGGTCATGAATCCATTGTGCCCCTGTCGCAGCAGGGCTGCGGCAGGGGCACAATCGGTCGACGAAACCTACGGTGAGCGAGCCCACGTCGGACTCCGCTCACCGACGTGTCACATGTTTTCGGGCAGGTACGTGTTGTGGCTCGCTCCGCCGTCGACGTACACGATCGACCCGGTGGTTCCGGGCAGCCAATCCGACAGCAACGCGACGATCGACTTGGCGACGACGGTCGGATCGTTGACGTCCCATCCAATGGGAGCGGCGCCGTCCCAGTACACGTTCAGCTGGTCCATCTTGGCCGCATCGCCGGTCGCGGTGCCCGCAATCGCCTTGGCGGCAAGAGTCCTGATCGGTCCTGCTGCAACGAGATTGGAGCGGATACGCTTGGCTGCGCCCACTTCCCGTGCCACGTAACGATTCACCGACTCGAGAGCAGCCTTGGCCACGCCCATCCAGTTGTAGTACGGCATCGACGTCCGCGGATCGAAGTCCATTCCGACGATCGAGCCACCCTCGTTCATGACCGGGAGCACGGCACGCGCGAGAGATGCGTAGCTCCACGCCGAGATCTCGAATGCCCTCGCCGCGTCGGGGCCGGGGCCGTCGAGGAACGGCTTGGCATCCGGGCCCATCAGGGTGCGAGGTGCGAATGCGATGGAGTGCAGAACTCCGTCGATACCCTCCGGCGCTACTTCACGAATTCGGTCCGCCAGCGCGGCGAGGTGCTCCTCGTTGGTGGCGTCGAGCTCGATCGCCGGGGGCACCTCCTTGGGCAGCCGCTGCGCGATGCGGTCGATGAGCCGCAGCCGATCGAACCCGGTGATGATCACCTTGGCACCCTGCTCCTGCGCCATGGCCGCGGCGTGGAACGCGATCGACGCGTCGGTGATGATGCCGGTGATGAGAATGGTCTTGCCTTCGAGCAATCCGCCCATAATGCTACGTCCTTAATTCGGAGGTGAGTATCTATCGAAATCGTTGTGCGAGAGGGTTTCTCAGTGCCCCATGCCCATGCCGCCGTCGACGGGAATGACAGCACCGGACACGTACGACGAGTCCGGACCCGCAAGGAAACTCACGACTGCTGCAACGTCCTCGGGCTGACCGAGACGCTGAAGTGGAATGTATTCCTTCGCCTTGCCGCGCAAGTCGTCCGACAACTCTGCGGTCATGTCGGTTTCGATGAATCCCGGTGAGACGACGTTCGCCGTGATGGACCGCGAACCCAACTCCCTCGTGATCGACCGGGCCATGCCGATGACTCCGGCCTTGGACGCCGCGTAATTGATCTGCCCCGGCCCGCCGGCCATCGCGACAACGGAACTGAGGAAGATCATCCGACCCCAGCGCGCGCGCAGCATGGCCCGGTTGGCGCGCTTGGCGACTCGGAAGGCTCCGGTCAGGTTCGCATCGATGACCCGCTGGAACTGCTCCTCGGTCATACGCATCAGCAGGGTGTCGTCGGTGATGCCCGCGTTGGCGACGAGTACCTCGACGGGTCCGTGCTTCTCCTCGACCTCCTTGAAGGCCGCGTCGACCGAATCGGAGTCGGTGACGTCGCAGACGACCCCGAGCAATCCGTCGGGTGCCCCGGATCCGCGGTGGGTGACGGCCACCTTGTGCCCGTCGGCACTGAGCCGTTGGGCGATGGCCAGACCGATACCCCGGTTACCTCCGGTGACGAGTACCGATCGCGCGATGAAGTCAGGTGTGGACATGCCTAGCAACCTATCTGTTCGTCCTGGAATGACAAAGCGAAACTTACTGGTGAGTAATAACAGCGATCACGGCAATCGTTGCCGCATCACCAACGCCGAACCGAGCCCGGCGGAGATGCACAGGACACCGAGGATCAACCAGGGTCGCGATGCGTCCCCGCGGGTGATCTCGAAGCCGATCTGCTCCTCCAGGGTGTCGTAGACGTCTCGGAGGCCCTCGAGCGAGGAAGCCGTGAAGAAACTCCCTCCGGACAGAGTCGCGATCTCGCGCAACGACGGGTCGTCGACCGGAACGGGCACGCGCTCGACCCCGCCTCCACCTTCGTCTTCGATCTCGACCGACCCGTAGCTGGTGCCGAACGAGATCGTCGAGATCGGCACTCCCTTGTCCTTGGCTGCGCGCGCTGCGGTGTAGCCGCCTCGTGGATCGTCGAGGTTCTGGGGAACGGTTTGCTTACCGTCGGAGAGCAGCACGATGCGGGCCGGCGGTGCCGCGTCGCCACCCCCGAGGATCGCGCCGAGAGTGTCGATCGACTGCAGCGAGGTGAAGATTGCTTCACCGGTGGCCGTACGCTCGCTGAGCTGCAGTTTGTCGATTGCCGACTTGGTGGCGTCGCGGTTGGCCGTGGGTGAGACCAATACCGAGGCAGTGCCGGCGAATGCGACGAGACCGAGGTTGATGCCGGGTGTGAGGCCATCGGCGAACGACTTCGCTGCTTCTTGGGCCGCAGCCAGCCGAGTGGGTTCGACGTCCGTCGCTTCCATGGACAGCGACACATCGATGACGAGCATGACCGTCGCGCGGTTGCGTGGAACACGTTGATCGGCAGTGGGGCCTGCCAACGCGACGGTCAGGAACATCAGCCCGACCAGTACCAGTGCGGTCGGGAGATGACGCAGACGATTGGGCCGGTTCGGCGCGACCGACTCGAGCAACTCCATGTTGGAGAAACGCAGCACGTGCTTCTGCTTGCGGCGTTGAATCCAGACGTACCCCGCCGTCAGGGCGAGGACGACGACGAGAAACGCAAGCCACCACGGCGCAGAGAAATCGGTGAGGCTCATCGCGAACCTGCCCTCGCGGTATTGGTGAAACCGGAGCCGATGGTGTGCCTGCGAGCAGTGACGAAGCGGACGACATCGGCGATCCAGTCACCGTCGGTGCGCAGAGTCAAACGCGGTGCCCCGCATCGGCGCAACGCTTTCTCCACGTCGTCGCGGTGTGCTGCGGCTGCTCGCGCGAAGTCGGCGCGGAGCCTGGGCGTCGCGGCGAACTCCCGAGTGCGGCCGGACTCCGGGTCGTGCAGAACCACGTCTCCCACATCCGGAAGTTCGAGGTCTCGCGGATCGAGTACCTCGACGGCCAGTACGTCGTGTCTGGCAGAGATCGCCCGCAGTGATCGCTCCCAGTCGATCGGGCCGAGGAAGTCGCTGATCACCACGGCCAGACCGCGACGGCGTTCGGGACGCCGCAGCGCCTCGACGGCATCGCGAAGATCTCCTCGGACGCCATCCGCGGCGGACGGTGTCGTAGCGATCGTCCGCAGCATCGACTGGCTGTGTACCCGCCCACCGCGCGCCGGGATTCGCGTCGTCGTCGCGCCGGTGGCCACGACAGCTCCGATGCGATTACCACCGCCGCCGGTCAGGTGGGTGATGGCAGCCGAGGCCGCGACCGCGAGATCGCGCTTCTCGCACCCCGCGGTTCCGAAGTCGAGGCTGGCCGACAGATCGACGACAAGCCACGTTTCCAGTTCGCGATCGGCCACCGACTGCCGCACGTGTGGGTGTGTCGTCCGGGCAGTGACCGACCAGTCCATCTGCCGAACGTCGTCACCGGGCTGATACTCGCGCGCGTCCCCCGGTTCGGATCCCGGGCCGGGTATCAGGCCGAGGTGGTCGCCGTGTAGAACGCCGTCGAGACGCCTCCGCACCGTTATCTCGAGCGTGCGCAGCGCAGCGGCCAACTTCGGATCACGCAGTTCGCCGGACCGAAACGACGGCGGACGTGAGACCGCACCTCGGCCGGCACTGTCGGCTGCGCTCACTGACCCGGCGAACCGGTCGACGATGCATCACCCGACGGCTTGTGCAGCGACGGAGCGGGTTCGCCGGCCGGACCGCCCGGTGGGCGCTGCTCGGGTCCGGGCTGGGGTGCCGAGCCGGGCCCTTGCCCGGGGAACTGCGGCTGACCCGGGTACTGCCCCTGGGTCGGGCTCTGTCCCTGCCCCGGATTCTGTCCCTGCCCCGGGTACTGCCCCTGGGCCGGATACGGTCCCTGAGCCGGATACTGCGGCCCCGCTCCCGGGAACTGCGGTGTGCCCTGTTGACCACCGAAGGGCTGACCGGGTGCGGTGCCGTTGTCCTGCGACATCGGAACCGCCTGCGGCGACACCTGCGGTAGTCCGACGGTCTGCAGAATGCGGGAGATCACGGTCTCGGGCGTCACTTCGTCGGCGAGGGCATCGTAGGAGAGCACCAGCCGATGCCGGAGCACGTCGGGAATCACCTCGAGCACGTCCTGAGGAACGACGTAGTCGCGGCCTCGCAGCAGGGCGAGGGCGCGGGACGCAGCGATGATGCCGAGGGTCGCACGCGGGGAGGCCCCGTATGCGATCCAGCTGCCGACATCGTCCAACCCGAACTGTTCGGGCGTGCGGGTGGCGGCGATGACCCGAACCACGTAGTCGACGAGCGCGTGGTGCACGAACACCGAACTGGCCAGGTTCTGCAGACGGACCAACTCGACAGGGTCGAGTATCTGCTTGGGCTCGGGGGCCTTGATCCCCATGCGGTAGACGATCTCGCGTTCTTCTTCCACCGTCGGATAGTCGACGACGATTTTGAACAGGAAGCGGTCGCGCTGGGCTTCCGGGAGCGGGTACACGCCTTCGTTCTCGATGGGGTTCTGCGTCGCCATCACCAGGAACGGATCGGGCATGGGGAACGTCCTGCCACCGATGGTCACGTGCCGCTCGGCCATGACTTCGAGCAGCGCCGACTGGACCTTCGCCGGTGCTCGGTTGATCTCGTCGGCAAGGACGAAGTTCGCGACGACCGGGCCGAGTTCGGTGTCGAACTCTTCGCGGCCCTGACGGTAGATGCGGGTTCCGACCAGGTCGGTGGGTACCAGGTCCGGGGTGAACTGGACGCGGGAGAACGAGCCACCGACAACGCGGGCGAACGTCTCCACTGCGAGGGTCTTCGCCACGCCGGGAACGCCTTCCAGCAGCACGTGCCCACGGGCCAACAAGCCGACCAGAATGCGCTCGACCAGACGATCCTGACCGACGATCACCCTTTTGACCTCGTACACGGCCTTCTCGAGAAGCCGAACGTCGTCGGCGAGATCGGGACTGTCCACCCGCTCCGGCTCCCCACCCTGCGGATTCGGACTCGAAGACCCGATCTGTGTCGGCTCCTCGTCGTTCGAAATCCGGCCGTCACGTGATGTCACCAAGAATTCACCGCTTTCAGTCGATCATCGTCGGGCACGTTCCATACCGCCGAGATCAACTATTCCAGGTGATGCTCGCGCGCGCCGAAACCCACCCCTGACCCGCGCGCCGGAGTGGAGCCTGCGGAACGACGCAGAAGTACCGAACAGCGACCTCGGGAGCGACAGCGAGCTCAGGACACCATGCGCACGGCGTACGGCGTCATACCGCTGTATCTGACGTCGGAGACCTTGACCACCGATCCGGATTGCGGAGCCTCGAGCATCTTCCCGTCGCCGAGGTAGAGCGCGACGTGCTGACTGGCGTTCGGTCCGTAGAAGATCATGTCGCCACGCTTCATCTGCGACGACGGAACCTGCTTGCCTGCCGTGTACTGGTAGCCGGTGTAGTGGGGCAGAGAGATGCCCAGACCTGCGAATGCGTAGATCATGAGGCCGGAGCAGTCGAAGCCGACCTTGTTGTAGTCGCCGTAACTGTCTGCGACTCCGCCGTCTCGGATTCCCTTGGTCGGCCCGTTCTCGTCGCCGCCGCCCCAGGAATACGGAACACCGAGCTGGCTCATCCCGCGGTCGATCGCCAATTCCACGGCAGCACTGCCCGTGACCGACGGTGTGGTCGAGGGCTTGGGCTTGCTGGGTGTGGGCTTGCTGGGTGTGGGCTGGGTCGGAGTCGTGGTTCCGCTCGAACTGTCGGAGTCGGTAAACGAACTCGAGTCGTCGTCGACATCGACGTGCGAGCGTTGGCCCTCGGCGATCGCAGCGGCTCGCTGTTGTGCGGCCAGGTTGGCCGACACCCGGGCCGCCGCCTGAACCGCGGCCTCGCGAGCGGCAGCTGCGGCTGCTGCTATTGCTGCGTCCTCTGCTGTCTTCTGCGCCTCCCAGTCGCTGTATGCGGCTCGTTGACCCTGGAGGCCGGCCACATTGCTGCGGGCTGCGTCGAGCTCGGTCTGAGCGGCGTCTCGCTGGGACTCGATGGCGGCTTTCTGATCGGCCTCGGCTTGCAACGCTGCCTGCGCTGCAGCGATGGCCTGCTCGGCCTCGGCTTTCTTCGATTCGGCTTCGGACGCTGCCGCGTCCGCCTGCTGCTTGGATTCGCGGGCGGCCGAGTCCCGGTTCGCCTGCTCGGTCCGGGCCCGCTGGAGGCTGTCGAGCACGGCATTCTGGCTGTTGGACAGCACCTTCAGGACCTGGGCGCGGTCGAGAACGTCGTCCGGTCCGCTCGAACCGAGGAACGACGCCATCGAGGCGACGCCCGAGCCCTGGGTGTAGCTCGATTTGGCGAATTCGTCGAACTTGCGCTGGGCTGCCTGAATCTGTGTGCCTGCATCGGCGAGCGCCTGCTGCGCTGCTCCCACGACTGCTGCGGCCACGTCAGCGGCGTCCCGGGCGTTCTGCAGGTCGACCAGGGCTTTGTTGACGCCTTCTCGCTTCACGGCAACCTCGTCGTCGAGCTGTGCGAGTTGCTGGTTGGCGGATGCGATCGCGTCGATCAGCTGTCCGACCTGCCCCAGGCGTGAGTCGACGGCGCTGCCGGCCGCGGCGATGTCGGTATCGGACGGGTTGGGCGGGGGTGGCGGTACCGCGGCGGCGACTCCGGGCATGGTCGCGGTCAGCGCGAGAACCAGACCGGCACCTGCCAGTACGAATCGGGTACGGACGAGCGCTCTGCGGCGCGTGCCGCGAACTGGACGTCGGCTCACAAATGTCTCCCTCGGGTCCGGCATTCACTCGGGTCCCGAGAGGACCGTCGTGCCGTCGAGGCGTTCCCCGTTCCCACCCCGATCGCAGGTGACGGTGAACATGTTCGCCGGGCGGGAAAGTGGCGCGCAGCGACACGACAGGTGCGAACCACGTCAGTCACACCCGAAGCAGTGGCCTCCCGAGTTCCCCACGGATGACACCTGCCTTCTGCGACACTCCTTCCCCAGCAGTGCCAATGGCACCGTACGACACTTCGCACACTAAAGAAACTCCAGTCACAAATGACACATTTGTAATTCCACCAGGCACAATGCCGTGAACTCGGTGTTTGCCCGAAACAATTTTTCGGACTTTTTCCGGACCGCCGTCCGGTGGCGCGATCACGCGTCGGTGTCGGTCGGTCGAATGACGAATGTGCGCGCTACGTCAGCGCTCGACGGGCTGCGCTTCGTGCGGGTCGGCAGTGGCCGACCGCGCGCGGTATCGCCGGACCTTCACAGCGGCTGTCAACGCGGCTACCGCGGCGACGATCACCACCAGCCCACCCGTCAGCAAGCCCCACGGAGTCTGGTCCTCGACGAGGGTGTCGACGAAGTTGTCGGCGGCGACGACGTGATTTCCGGTGTAGGTGCGATCCTGCCCGGCTTCGAGTGTCACTCGGCTGATCGAGTCGCTGAAGGTTCCGACCTGCCCCGGGCTCAGCACCAACACCGTTCCGCCCTCGCGGGCACCGACCGCAGTGGCGAGGTCGCGTAGCTGCGAATCGTGGCGCGGTTCGTCGGGGACGATCACGATGCTCAGATCGATTCCGTGGTCCTCGGCTCGGTTCACGGCGGCCGTCAGTCCGTCCTGCTCGCCCGCAGGAGCGCTGACTCCCGACTCGCGGACCGTGGCGACGATGCTGTCGACGTCCAGACCTGCCGGGATATCGGTGGCAAGTGGGGAAACAGCGTGGATCGGCTCAGTCATCTCTCGTCCAGTCGGTAGGAACCAGTCGCGTGGAACCCTACGTCACGGTGCCGTGGATTCTCGGGAGGCAGGTATGCCCGACGCGGCAACTGAGGCCGCCCTTCATTGCGTCGCACGAAGCACTACGTGAGGATTGTGACGTGGGTCGTTCTCTCGGTGTCCACCGCGAAACGGACCCGCACGTTTTCACAGGACAAGCGTACTGTTAGACTTCCATCGAGACACTGCCCGAGGGTCCGCAAGCAATCCGCACGCCGGATGCCATGCCGAGACACACGGTCAGCGCCTCGCTTCAACCGTCGACACAGCCCCGTCGGCGGTGTGCCTCATAGACGAGTGGAGCTGAAGTGACCGCAAGTAACAATTCATTCGGTGCAAAGGGCACCCTCGAAGTCGGAGAGAACTCGTACGAGATCTTTCGGCTGTCGGCCTTGCCCGGTGCCGAGAAACTGCCCTATGCACTGAAGGTCCTCGCGGAGAACCTCCTTCGCACCGAGGACGGTGCCAACATCACCGCCGACCATATTCGCTCGATCGCGTCGTGGGATCCCTCGGCCGACCCGAGTATCGAAATCCAGTTCACCCCTGCACGAGTCATCATGCAGGACTTCACCGGCGTTCCGTGTGTCGTGGACCTCGCCACCATGCGTGAGGCCGTGACCACCCTCGGCGGCGACCCCAACAAGGTCAACCCCCTCTCCCCCGCCGACATGGTCATCGACCACTCGGTCATCCTCGACGTGTTCGGCCGCGCCGATGCACTCGAGCGCAACGTCGACCTCGAGTACGAGCGCAACGGCGAGCGTTACCAGTTCCTGCGTTGGGGCCAGGGCGCCTTCGACGACTTCAAGGTCGTCCCGCCCGGCATGGGCATCGTGCACCAGGTCAACATCGAGTACCTCGCACCGACCGTCATGACCCGCAAGGGCCAGGCGTACCCCGACACCTGCGTCGGAACCGACTCGCACACGACGATGGTCAACGGCCTCGGCGTGCTCGGCTGGGGCGTCGGCGGAATCGAAGCCGAAGCTGCCATGCTCGGCCAGCCCGTGTCGATGCTGATCCCGCGTGTCGTCGGCTTCAAGCTCTCGGGCGAGATTCAGCCGGGCGTCACGGCCACCGACGTCGTTCTGACCGCCACCGAGATGCTGCGCAAGCACGGCGTCGTCGGAAAGTTCGTGGAGTTCTACGGCGAAGGTGTGGCCGAGGTTCCCCTCGCCAACCGCGCCACCCTCGGCAACATGAGCCCCGAATTCGGCTCCACCGCAGCCATTTTCCCGATCGACGAAGAGACGATCAACTACCTGCGCCTCACCGGCCGCAGCGACGAGCAGCTCGCTCTCGTCGAGGCGTACGCCAAGGAACAGGGCATGTGGCACGACCCGAAGAACGAAGCCGTGTACTCCGAGTACATCGAGCTCGACCTCAACACGGTCGTCCCGTCCATCGCAGGCCCGAAGCGCCCGCAGGACCGAATCCTGTTGTCGGAGTCCAAGGTTGCGTTCCGCAAGGACATCCACAACTACGTGGAGGAGAACCACCCGGCGCACGAGGGTGACAGCAAGCTGGACGAGGCCCTCAACGAGTCGTTCCCGGCCAGCGATCCCGCGTCGCTGAGCTTCGCAGAAGACGATGCAGTCGACGTGCGGTCCGCCGCATACGGCTCCGAAGGTCGCCCGAGCAAGCCGGTTCGTGTCATCACCGATGAAGCAGGCGAGTTCGTCCTCGACCATGGCGCCGTCGTGGTGGCAGGTATCACCTCCTGCACCAACACCTCCAACCCGTCGGTCATGCTGGGCGCAGCACTGCTCGCTCGCAACGCCGTCGAAAAGGGCCTGTCCACCAAGCCGTGGGTCAAGACCAACATGGCACCCGGTTCGCAGGTCGTGACCGACTACTACGAGAAGGCCGGCCTGTGGCCGTACCTCGAGAAGCTCGGCTACTTCCTGGGCGGCTACGGCTGCACCACGTGCATCGGTAACACCGGCCCGTTGCTCGAGCCGATCTCGAAGGCGATCAACGACAACGATCTTTCGGTGACCGCCGTGCTGTCGGGCAACCGCAACTTCGAGGGTCGCATCTCCCCCGACGTCAAGATGAACTACCTGGCGTCGCCGCCGCTGGTCATCGCTTACGGCCTTGCGGGCACGATGGACTTCGACTTCGAGACCGACCCGCTCGGTAACGACCACGAGGGCAACCCGGTCTACCTCAAGGACATCTGGCCGTCGTCGCAGGAGATCGAGGACACGATCAAGTCCTCGATCAGCCGGGACATGTTCAGCAAGTCCTACGAGACGATCTTCGCCGGTGACAGCCGCTGGCAGAACCTGTCGACCCCCGAGGGCGACACGTTCGAGTGGGATCCCAACTCGACGTACGTGCGGAAGCCTCCGTACTTCGACGGCATGACGATGGACCCGGCTCCGGTCGAGGACATCAAGGGTGCCCGCGTGCTGGCCCTGCTCGGCGATTCGGTCACCACCGACCACATCAGCCCGGCAGGACCCATCAAGGCCGGTACGCCTGCCGCTCAGTACCTCGATTCGCACGGCGTGGAGCGCAAGGATTACAACTCGCTCGGATCGCGTCGTGGCAACCACGAGGTCATGATTCGCGGAACGTTCGCGAACATCCGTCTGAAGAACCAGCTGCTCGACGACGTGTCGGGTGGCTACACCCGCGACTTCACCCAGGACGGTGGCCCGCAGTCGTTCATCTACGATGCGTCGCAGAACTACCAGAAGGCCGGCATCCCGCTGGTCGTGCTGGGCGGCAAGGAGTACGGCTCCGGAAGCTCCCGTGACTGGGCGGCCAAGGGCACCTCGCTCCTGGGCGTCAAGGCGGTCATCACCGAGTCGTTCGAGCGCATCCACCGCTCCAACCTCATCGGCATGGGCGTCGTTCCGCTGCAGTTCCCGGCAGGCGAGAGCGCCGCGTCGCTCAAGCTCGACGGCACCGAGACGTTCGACATCATCGGCGTCGAGAAGCTGAACGAGGGCACCACCCCGAAGACGATGGCGGTGACCGCGACCAAGGAAGACGGAACCAAGGTCGAGTTCGACGCCGTGGTCCGTATCGATACCCCCGGTGAAGCGGACTACTACCGCAACGGCGGAATCCTGCAGTACGTCCTGCGCAACATGATCAGAGGCTAGTCACACGGCACTGTAGACAAACGCCACGCAGAGCGATGGGCCCGGAACTCGATACGTGTTTCGGGCCCATCGCCGTATCGGTACGGGCCCCTTCATCGGAAAGTAGGAGTTTCACACGTGCCCAAGGTCAGTGAAGACCACCTGGCGGCCCGCCGCAGCGAAATTCTCGACGGTGCGCGTAAATGCTTCGGAGAGTTCGGCTACGAGGGCGCGACCGTGCGACGCCTCGAGGAGGCGACGGGCCTCTCCCGCGGAGCCATCTTCCACCACTTCAAGGACAAGGACGGTCTCTTCCTCGCGTTGGCGCAGGAGGACGCCCGGCGCATGGCAGAAGTCGCTGCGACGCAGGGTCTGGTTCAGGTGATGCGAGACATGCTGGCTCAGCCGGAGCAGTTCGAGTGGCTCGGAACGCGGCTCGAGATCACCCGACGACTACGAACCGACGCCGACTTCCGAACCAGCTGGGCGGAGCGTTCGGCCGAACTGACCGATGCGACGCTCGGCCGACTCGAGCGCCAGAAGACGGCAGGAAAACTACGGGACGACGTGCCGAACGATGTTCTGGCCGACTACCTGGACCTCGTTCTCGACGGTCTGGTCGCCAGAATCGCGTCGGGCAACGGCGGGTCGAACCTGTCGGCCATTCTGGATCTGGTCGAAGAATCGGTGCGCAGGCGCGACCCTGGTCAGGCCAGCTGAATCAGTTCCAGGTAGTCCTGCGACCAGTGGTCCTCGGTGCCGTCGGGAAGGAGGATGACACGTTCTGGTGAGAGCGCCTCGGCGGCACCCGGATCGTGAGTCACCAGAACGACAGCACCCTTGTAACTGCGCAGTGCGTCGAGAACCTGCTCGCGTGAGATCGGATCGAGGTTGTTGGTCGGTTCGTCGAGCAGCAGAACGTTCGCAGCCGAAGACACCAGTCCGGCCAGCGCCAGACGCGTCTTCTCGCCGCCGGACAGCGTTCCTGCGGGCTGTTCGAGCTGGGGTCCGGTGAACATGAAGGCGCCGAGTAGCGATCTGAGCTCCTGCTCGCCGGTGTCGGGTGCCGCATGCCGGATGTTCTCCCACACCGACGCCATGTCGTCGAGGGTGTCGTGCTCCTGGGCGAAGTAACCCACGCGCATGCCGTGGCCGGGTTCGATCTCTCCGGTGTCTGCCTTCTCGGTTCCGGCCAGAATGCGCAGCAGTGTCGTCTTGCCAGCACCGTTGAGCCCGAGCACCACCACGCGGCTCCCCCGGTCGATCGCCAGATCGACGCCGGCGAAGATCTCGAGCGACCCGTACATCTTGGTCAGGTTCTTGGCCATCAACGGTGTCTTGCCGCAGGGAGCAGGCTCAGGGAAGCGAATGTGCGCAACCTTGTCCGATACGCGCTCCGCATCGAGGTTGGCCATCAGCTTGTCTGCGCGCTTCGCCATGTTCTGTGCCGCAACGGCTTTGGTTGCCTTGGCACCCATCTTGGCGGCCTGGACGCGCAGCGCACCCGCCTTCTTCTCCGCGTTCGCGCGTTCGCGACGGCGCCGTTGCTCGTCCGTGGCGCGTGCGTCGAGGTACTTCTTCCAGTTCATGTTGTAGATGTCGGCCTCACCGCGCACGGCATCGAGGAACCACACCCTGTTCACGACATCACCGAGCAGTTCGACATCGTGACTGATCACGATGAGTCCGCCCTCGTGGTTCTGCAGGAAACTGCGCAACCAGGTGATGGAATCGGCGTCGAGGTGGTTGGTGGGCTCGTCGAGCAGCAATGTGGTGTTCGAGCGTCCGCCACTGCCGTCGGATGCGGCGAACAGAATGCGGGCGAGTTCGACGCGTCGGCGCTGACCACCGGACAGGGTTCGCAGCGGTTGACCGAGAATGCGGTCGGCCAAGCCGAGGCTGTTGCAGATGCGAGCCGCTTCGCTTTCGGCTTCGTAGCCGCCGAGGGACGCGAACCGCTCTTCCAGCTCGCCGTACTTACGGACGGCTTTGTCGAGCAATGTCTCGTCGGCAACCTCGGCCATCAGAGCCTGCTGCTTCTCCATACTGTGCAGGAGGGTGTCCAGCCCGCGGGCCGACAGCACCCGGTCCTTGGCCAGCACGTCCAGATCGCCCTCTTTGGGGTCCTGCGGGAGATAACCGAGGTCTCCGGTGCGTACGACCTCACCGGCATACGGTTCGCCCTCGCCCGCCAGGATGCGCAGCGTGGTGGTCTTTCCGGCACCGTTGCGGCCGACCAGCCCGATGCGGTCACCTGCCTGCACGCGGAGCGCGGGCCCCTCGGTGGACAGAAGGGTCCGCACACCGGCACGAACTTCGAGGTCGGTGGCGGTGATCACGCGTGAGCTCCTAGCGATTGCCGAACAAGATGAGTGCTCGTCGACCGACGAGCGAGCAATGAAAGCGCCGTAGGTCGGCACAGCAAACCCCCATTTTAGCTCAGCATTCACGTGCCTCCACCCAGGAACGCAGGTGACCCCGGTAACGTCTGAGCGATGACCGACGTCACCGAAACGGCCACTGCCAGCCCAGCCCTGCCCCTCGACCTCACCGGACGGACCGCACTGGTCACCGGGGGTAGTCGAGGCATCGGCCGCGCGATCGCCGCAGAACTGCTCGCGCGCGGTGCCAACGTGGCCATCACTGCGCGTAAGCGGGAACCGTTGCTGGCCGTCGCGGCGGAACTCGGCGACTCCGTACTCGCGCTGGACGGTAACGCGGGCGACCCGGAACATCGGCGCACCGCAGTGGACCGCACCGTCGAGACCTTCGGTTCGCTGGACATCCTGGTCAACAACACCGGTATCAACCCCGTCTACGGCTCGCTGATGGATGCCGACCTCGTCGGTGTCAGCAAGATCTTCGACACCAACGTCGTCGGCACGCTCGGCTTCGTGCAGAACGCGTTCCATGCGTGGATGGGAGAACACGGCGGTGCGGTCGTCAACATCGCCAGCGTCGCAGGCATCCGCTCCACCGGAGTCATTGCCGCGTACGGCGCATCCAAAGCTGCGTTGATTCGGCTCACCGAGGAGCTGGCATGGCAGCTCGGTCCGAAGATCCGCGTCAACGCGGTGGCGCCGGGCGTGGTGAAGACCAAGTTCGCCGAGGCGTTGTTCGCCGGCGGCGAAGAAGCAGCAGCGGCCGGCTACCCGATGAAGCGACTCGGTACCCCCGAGGACGTGGCATCGCTCGTCGCGTTCCTGGTCTCGGACGCGTCCTCGTGGATCACCGGCGAGACGGTGCGCGTCGACGGTGGCCTGCTCGCCACCGGCGGAATGTGAGCGACCTGTCGGCCGACGTCGCCGTGGTCGGGCTGGGACCGGCGGGTCGCGCGATCGCCCACCGCTGCGCGGCCGCGGGTATGGACGTTCTCGCACTCGATCCGCACCCGTCCAGAACCTGGACGCCGACCTACTCGGCATGGGCGGACGAATTGCCGTCATGGCTCTCGGAGTCCGCAATCGCCTCGACTGCACACAGGCCCGCAGTGTGGACCGATCGGCATCGCGTCATCGACCGGACGTACTGCGTGCTCGACACCCATGCCCTGCAAGCCTCGCTGGCTCTCGACCTCGTACGAGTGCACGCGGGCACCGCAGTCGACGTCACCGGCACCCGCGTCACCACCGTCGACGGGACGGTCGTCACGGCTCGCCACGTCGTCGATGCGCGAGGAACGCTCGACTCGCGTGATCTGGCGCAACAGACCGCATACGGAATCGTCGTCGAGCGGGAACGCGCCGAGCCCATTCTGGAAGGCTCCGACGCCTGGTTCATGGATTGGCGTACCGACAACGGCGTACGACCCGGTGAAGTTCCGAGTTTTCTCTATGCCGTCGCACTCGACGACCACCGCGTTCTGCTCGAAGAAACGTGCCTGGTCGGCAGGCCTGCCCTCCACCTCGATGTACTCCGGACTCGTCTGCACCATCGTCTCGCCCGACGCGATCTCGTGCCGACCGGGACCGAGGACGTCGAGCGGGTGCGCTTTTCGGTCGAACCTCCGCCGCGCTCGCGGCTGCACACCCCACGAAGCGGGCCCGTCTTGTTCGGGTCGCGGTCGAATCTGATGCATCCGGCGACGGGATACAGCGTCGCCGCGTCGTTGGCGTCTGCCGATCACCTGGTCGACGGACTTCGCACCGGCAAGCCGGGGAGCCGACGTGCACTCCACACCTGGACGGTGCAGAAGCTACGCAATCTGGGGCTGCGCACTGCGTTGAGCCTCGAGCCGGAGATGGTGCCGCAGTTCTTCGCCAGCTTCTTCTCGCTGCCGGTCGAACTCCAACGCTCGTACCTGTCCGGTCACGACGACGCCATGGGGACCATGACCGCAATGCTGAGAATGTTCCCTACGCTTCCGGTCTCGGCCAGGCTCGCCATCGCGCGCACCGTCGTCCACGCTCCGAGACGCGGCTGAGTTTCTCGGCAACGGTCGACACACAGGCGCCCGGTCGGCGATCATGAACACATGCGCAGCATTTGGAAAGGCTCGATCGCCTTCGGACTCGTCAACGTTCCGGTGAAGGTCTACTCGGCCACCGAGCAACACGACATCCGGTTTCATCAAGTGCACGCAAAGGACGGCGGACGAATCAAGTACGACCGCATCTGCCAGGAATGCGGAAAATCGGTCCAGTTCGCCGACATCGACAAGGCGTACGACTCGCCCGACGGCGAGCGCGTGATCCTCACCGACGACGACTTCGACAAACTCCCCGCTGCCGAGAAGCACGAGATCCCCGTTCTCGAATTCGTTCCGACCGAGCAGATCGATCCGATCCTCTACGACAAGAGTTACTTCCTGGAGCCCGACTCGTCGTCGCCCAAGGCGTACGTACTGCTGCGAGAGACGCTGGAAGAAACCGAACGCACCGCGCTCGTCCATTTCACGCTGCGACAGAAGACGCGGCTGGCCGCCTTGAGGGTCCGTGACAACGTGCTGGTCATCCAGACTCTGCTGTGGCCGGACGAGGTACGAGCCGCAGAATTCCCGTCGCTCGACGACGCCCCGTCGGCGCGCCCGCAAGAAGTAAAGATGGCGACGTCGCTCGTCGAGAGCATGTCCTCGGAATTCGATCCGACGGAGTACACCGACGACTACCAGATCGAACTGCGCAAACTGATCGACGAGACACTGGCGAACGGTGGCGAGAAGGTCATCCACACCGAGGCCGAATCACAGGACGACGGCGAGGACGCAGAGGTCGTGGATCTGGTCGCCGCCCTCCAGCGCAGCGTCGAGGCCGCGGGAAAGAACGCGAAGTCGGGGTCCGATTCGTCGACATCATCATCGTCGAAATCTTCGTCGTCGAAGACACCGGCCAAGAAGACCACCGCGCGAAAGACGCCGGCAAAGAAGGCTCCGGCCAAGAAGGCCGCAGCGAAGAAGGCTGCCCCGTCCACCGACGAAGCGAAGGGTGCGTGACGGGGCAGCCGGACCGGACCGTCAGACGGTGAAGCCGAGGGCCCGAAGCTGCTCGCGTCCGTCGTCGGTGATCTTGTCCGGTCCCCACGGCGGCATCCAGACCCAGTTGATCTTGAGGTCGGCGGCGAGCCCACTGCGCACGAGCGCACCACGGGCCTGATCCTCGATGACGTCCGTCAACGGGCAGGCCGCCGATGTCAGTGTCATGTCGACGGTGACGATGTCCTCGGCGTCGATCTTGATGTCGTAGACCAAACCGAGATCGACGACATTGATTCCCAGCTCGGGGTCGACGACGTCGCGCATCGCTTCTTCGAGGTCCTCGAGCACCTTGATCTCGTCGGCGGTGAGTTCCACCGGCGTCGTCGTCACAGCCGGTGTGGTCTCTGTTGCGTCGGTCATGATTGCTGTCCTCCGGAAAGTGCCGACTGGGCGGTCTCGCCCGTCGTAGCTGTCGTATCTGCGTCCACTACTTGAACAACCGCATCCTTGAAAGCCATCCAACCCAGCAAGGCGCATTTCACGCGAGCCGGATACTTGGCCACACCGGCGAACGCAATGCCGTCGCCGATGACGTCTTCGTCTCCCTCGACGGTACCTCTGCTGCCGACCATCTCGCTGAACGAATCCACGGTCTTCAGGGCGTCCTGAACTGACAAGCCGACCACCTGATCGGTCAGCACCGACGTGGCGGCTTGGCTGATCGAGCAACCCTGGCCGTCGTACGAGACGTCCGCAACGGTGCCGTTGTCGACGTGAACCCGCAGAGTGACCTCGTCGCCGCAGGTGGGATTGACGTGGTGCACCTCGGCACCGAACGGCTCGCGCAGTCCACGACCGTGCGGATGCTTGTAGTGATCGAGGATCACTTCCTGGTACATCTGTTCCATTCGCATCAGGCGTGTCCCTCCTCACCATTGCGGTCGGTGCCGAAGAACGATTGCGCGCGACGAATCGCGTTTGCGAGCACCTGCACTTCCTCGACCGTGTTGTACAACGCGAAAGACGCCCGCGCGGTCGCTGCCACTCCGAAGCGCCGATGCAGTGGCCACGCGCAATGATGACCGACGCGAATGGCGACGCCTTCGTCGTCGAGAATCTGCCCCAGGTCGTGTGCGTGGATACCGTCGACGACGAACGACACTGCCGAACCTCGATCGACGTTCTCCGTCGGGCCGATGACTCGAACGCCGTCGATCTTTGCGAACTCGGCGAGAGTGGCTGCGACCAAAGTCTTTTCGTGAGCTGCCACGGCGTCGATACCGATGTTGTCGAGGTACCGCACGGCGGCACCGAGCCCGATGACCTGCGACGTCATGGGCACACCGGCCTCGAAGCGTTGCGGCGGAGGCGCGAACGTCGTCTTCTCCATCGTGACCGTCTCGATCATCGATCCGCCGGTGATGAACGGTGGCATCGCATCGAGCAGCGCGGCCTTGCCGTACAACACTCCGACACCCGAGGGTCCCAGCATCTTGTGGCCGGAGAACGCTGCGTAGTCGACGTCGAGGTCGTGGAAATCGACCTTCATGTGGGGCACGGATTGGCACGCGTCGAGAACGACGAGCGCGCCGACAGCTCGGGCGCGACGCACCAACTCCTCGACGGGAGCGACGGCACCGGTCACGTTCGACTGGTGGGTGAACGCGACGACCTTCACCGCGGACGACAATTCCAGCGAGTCGAGGTCGATTCGACCGTCGTCGGTCACCCCGTACCACCGCAGAGTTGCGCCGGTACGGGCCGCAAGCTCTTGCCACGGAACGAGATTGGCGTGGTGTTCGAGTTCGGTGACGACGATCTCGTCACCGGGTCCGAGATGACGATCGAAGCGCTGATCGGCCAACACGTACGTCACGAGGTTGAGCGACTCGGTTGCGTTCTTGGTGAAGACGATCTCGTCGACGTCTGCACCGACGAACGCGGCGATATCCGCCCTGGCTCCCTCGTACGCGTCGGTGGCTTCCTCGGCCAGCTGATGCGCCCCGCGGTGCACCGCCGCGTTACAGGTGGTGAGGAACTCGCGTTCGGCGTCGAGTACCTGCACCGGCCGCTGCGAGGTTGCGCCGGAATCCAGATACACCAACGGCTTTCCGTCGCGGACGGTGCGCGAGAGGATAGGAAAATCGCGGCGAACGGTAGCGACATCGAACGATGTCGCTACCGCCACAGCTGCCGGTGCAGCCATACTCATGCTCCGGTGGTCGCGGCCTGCGTGTAGCCGGCGTAGCCGTTGGCCTCGAGCTCGTCGGCCAGCTCGGCGCCGCCGGACTTGACGATCTCACCGTTGACGAAGACGTGCAGGAAGTCGGGCTTGATGTAGCGAAGAATACGGGTGTAGTGCGTGATCAGCAGCACTCCCCCGTCTTCACGCTCCTTGTACTTGTTCACGCCCTCGGACACCACGCGCAAAGCGTCGACGTCGAGGCCGGAATCGGTCTCGTCGAGGATGGCGATCTTCGGCTTGAGCAGTCCCAGCTGCAGGATCTCGTGACGCTTCTTCTCGCCGCCGGAGAAACCCTCGTTGACGTTGCGCTCGAGGAAGTTCGCCTCGATTTCGAGCTCGCTCATGGCGGTTTTGGCTTCCTTGACCCAGTGCCGCAGCTTGGGGGCTTCGCCGCGCACGGCGGTGGCGGCGGTGCGCAGGAAGTTCGACATCGACACTCCGGGCACCTCCACCGGGTACTGCATCGCCAGGAACAGACCTGCGCGGGCGCGCTCGTCGACGCTCATCTCGAGAACGTCTTCACCGTCGAGGGTGATGGTGCCGGAGGTGACGGTGTACTTCGGGTGGCCGGCAATGGCGTACGACAAGGTGGACTTGCCGGAGCCGTTGGGCCCCATGATCGCGTGCGTCTCGCCGGACTTCACGGTCAGGTCGACACCTTTGAGGATGTCGATCGGCTCGGCGGACGAGTCGGTGTTGGCGACGCTGACGTGCAGATCGCGGATTTCGAGTGTGGACATCAAAGTTCCTTTGTGCAGTCGAGAAAGGTTCGGTTGGGCCTACGCGCCGACGACGGCGAGCTCGGTCTCGATGGCAGCATCGAGACGCTCGCGTACGGCGGGGACCGGAATCTTGTCGATGATTTCGTGGAAGAAGCCGCGGACGACCAGTCGGCGGGCCACCTCCTCCGAGATGCCGCGAGCACGCAGGTAGAACAGCTGCTCGTCGTCGAATCGGCCGGTAGCACTGGCGTGCCCTGCTCCGACGATCTCGCCGGTTTCGATTTCCAGGTTCGGTACCGAATCGGCGCGAGCGCCGTCGGTGAGCACGAGATTTCGGTTCAGTTCGTACGTCTCGGTGCCCTCGGCCTCGGCGCGGATGAGAACGTCGCCGATCCATACGGTGTGTGCGTCGACGGTGCCGGGTCCGGTTTCACCCTGGAGCGCGCCCTTGTACATCACGTTCGACTTGCAATGCGGAGCCGAATGGTCGACGAGCAACCGCTGCTCGAGGTGCTGACCGGCGTCGGCGAAGTACACACCGAGCATGTTCGCGTCACCGCCGGGCGCGCTGTAGCGCACGGTCGGGCTGATGCGCACCAAGTCGCCGCCGAGGCTGACGTTGTAGTGGCGCAACACCGAGTCACGACCGAGCAGGGCGTGGTGGGCGGCCACGTGCACCGCGTCCGACTGCCAGTCCTGGATCAGCACGACGTGCAACTGCGAGCTGTCACCCAGCACGAACTCGACGTTCTCGGCGTACGTGCCGCTGCCGCGCTGATCGATCACCACGGTGGCGCGAGCGAACGTGCCGAGGCGAATCTGCACGTGTCCGTAGGCGACGTGGTCGACGCCCGGTCCGTCGATGGTGATCTCGATCGGCTCCGCTACCTCGACCTCGTTGGGAATGCTGACGATCGTGGCCTCGGTGAAGGCCGAATATGCCTGTGCAGCAATCCGATCGGCAGGCACGCCGGCCTTCCCGAGTCGATCGTCGTCGCGTCCCACGGTCTCCACGACCACCTGGTCCGCAGCCCCGACGGTGACCTGAGCGGTCCCGTCGGCGACTGCCGAACCGTCGTGCAGGCCGCGAAGGCGACGCAGCGGCGTGAAGCGCCACATTTCGTCGCGGCCCGACGGCACCTCGAACGCGTTCACGTCGTACGACGTGAATTGAGCGCCCTTGTTGGCGACGAGCTTCGACTTGTCTTCCTTGGCGGAATCGGGGTTCTCGGATGCCGGGTTTTCCGATGCCACGGCACCCATGACTCCGGTGAGGGGGTTGTTCACTTATCCGACCGACCCTTCCATCTGCAACTCGATGAGCCGGTTGAGCTCGAGCGCGTACTCCATCGGCAGTTCGCGAGCAATGGGCTCGACGAATCCGCGGACGACCATGGCCATCGCTTCGTCCTCGGTCATGCCGCGGCTCATCAGGTAGAACAACTGATCGTCGCTGACCTTCGAGACAGTGGCCTCGTGACCCATCGACACGTCGTCCTCACGGATGTCGACGTACGGGTAGGTGTCGGACCGACTGATCGTGTCGACCAGTAGGGCGTCGCACTTGACCGTCGAACGCGAGCCGTGCGCGCCCTTGTTGATCTGGATCAGACCGCGGTAGGACGTCCGTCCACCGCCACGGGCGACGGACTTGCTGACGATGTTCGACGACGTGTGCGGTGCCAGGTGCAGCATCTTGGAACCGGTGTCCTGGTGCTGATCGGGCCCTGCGAACGCGACCGAGAGAACCTCGCCCTTGGCGTATTCGCCGGTCATCCACACAGCCGGGTACTTCATGGTGACCTTGGAGCCGATGTTGCCGTCGACCCACTCCATCGTTGCGCCTGCTTCAGCCTTGGCGCGCTTGGTGACCAGGTTGTAGACGTTGTTCGACCAGTTCTGAATGGTCGTGTACCGGCAACGACCACCCTTCTTGACGATGATCTCGACCACGGCGGAGTGCAGCGAATCGGACTTGTAGATCGGCGCGGTGCAGCCCTCGACGTAGTGCACGTAGGCACCCTCGTCGACGATGATCAGCGTGCGCTCGAACTGGCCCATGTTCTCGGTGTTGATCCGGAAGTAGGCCTGCAGCGGGATGTCGACGTGCACGCCCGGCGGGATGTAGATGAACGATCCACCGGACCACACTGCGGTGTTCAACGCAGAGAACTTGTTGTCGCCCGCGGGGATGACGGTGCCGAAGTACTCGCGGAACAGCTCCGGCTGCTCCTTGAGTGCGGTGTCGGTGTCGAGGAACAACACACCCTGCGCCTCGAGGTCCTCACGGATCGAGTGGTAGACGACCTCGGACTCGTACTGAGCTGCGACACCGGAGACCAGGCGCTGCTTCTCGGCTTCGGGGATGCCGAGCTTGTCGTACGTGTTCTTGATGTCCTCGGGCAGATCGTCCCACGTAGCGGCCTGCTTCTCGCTGGACCGCACGAAGTACTTGATGTTGTCGAAGTCGATGCCGTCCAGGTCGGAACCCCAGTTGGGCATGGGCTTGCGGTCGAAGGTCTTGAGAGCCTTCAGACGGGCTTCGAGCATCCACTCGGGCTCGCTCTTCTTGGCCGAGATGTCACGGACGACAGCCTCGGACAAGCCGCGCTTGGCGCTCGCGCCGGCCACGTCGGAATCGGCCCAGCCGTATCCGTAGGTGCCGAGCGATGCGATGGTCTCGTCCTGAGTCAGCGGCGCGGCGGGTGTCACCTGGTCTGGTGTGACGGTCATGCGGGCTCCTTCCGGAGGCGTGTGCGTTCTCCGACACGGGGCTGCGTGTCGGACGTCATCTTGTGTGAACTATCTGTCGATACGTCGGTACCGGATCGACCGCTCCTCGATCGCGTCGAGGTGAGCGGTACGTGTGTGGTGCAAGCGCAGTTGCCGTTCGCAATGGTGGCAAGACGCTGCACATGCGTGCCGAGGATCTCGGCGAACGCTGCTTGTTCGGCCTCGCACAGCTCGGGAAACTCTGCTGCGACGTGCGACACCGGGCAATGGTGTTGGCAGATCTGCACTCCGTTGCCGACTTGCCGCGTGGTGGCCGAGAATCCCGCCGCACTGAACGCGTCGGCAATTCTTCCCGCCGCCGTTTCCACGGCATGTGCGTCGGAACCGGTCGCGGGTTCGACGTCGGCAACGATGGTGTTGACGCGTTGCCGCGCGAACGTCTCGATGGCGTCGTTGCCACCGATCTTGCGCAGCTGCCGCATGGCGGCTCCGGCCAGATCGTCGTAGGTGTGGCCCAGCCGATTGCGGCCGGCTGCCGTGAGCTGAAAATGCTTGGCCGGTCGCCCGCGTCCACGCTGACGTGCTCCCGCCGGGGTGGTGATCCTGGCCTCGCCTGCATCGATGAGCGCATCGAGGTGGCGCCGGACACCGGCCGCGCTCAATCCCAGGCGAGTGCCGATATCGGACGCGGTGATGGGGCCTTCTTCGAGCAGTAGGGTGACCACTGCGCCCCGCGTCTGCCCCTCGGGGGCCGATGCCGGTCGCACCGACGACGCGCCTGCTCCGGCGGTCGATGGATCGACGCTTTCCGGACGCACGAGCGAGCTCTCGGTTGTTTTCACAACACCAGTGTGACGGAATTGTTTCACCTGGTCCAGCAAGGGTGCCCTATCCCTCAGGTGAATCCGAGCCGGGCGACGAAGGCCGCGGAGTCCGGAGGACCGGGTGAATCGCGCCATGGCACACAGCTACGCTCCCACTGTGCCATCGACCGAGAGTGAGCAGAGTTCCGAGAACTCGCCTTCCGCGACCGGTGCCAGCTCGTCCCCCGATCCCGAGAACCCCGAATCCACGCGCGGCACGCTGCTGCACAGGATGATTCTCACCCCTGCTCGGCGCGTGTTCGGCCTGGAACCGACCCCACCGGGTGCCGGTGTCGCCACGTTGCACGGCGACGAGCCGGAGGCACCCGGTCTCGATCCCGCCGAGACCGTTCAGCTACGCAACATTCGCCGTTTCGGAGCCGCGGGCGCGCTGCTGATGGCGATCGGCGCGCTCGGCGCGGGTGCGCAGCCGGTACTGCAGAACCCGATCGCGGGCGTCCGGTTACTGAGCCTGCCGTCGCGCATGGCCACGTCGGCTCTGACGGTGACCATGACGGGAACCGTCGTCGTGGTCCTCGCGTGGCTACTGCTCGGCAGGTTCGCGTTGGGGCGGACGCGATCGGGCGCGACTCCTCGCCGCCTGTCACGATCGCAGATGGACCGAACTCTGCTGCTGTGGATCCTGCCGCTGAGCGTCGCACCGCCTATGTTCTCGCGCGACGTCTACTCCTACCTGGCCCAGAGCGAGATCACGGCCCGCGGTCTCGACCCCTACGAGATCGGCCCCGTGGATGCACTGGGGGCCGACAACGTCCTGACCCGGACGGTGCCCAACATCTGGCGAGAGACTCCGGCACCCTACGGTCCGCTGTTCCTGTGGATGGGGCGCGGGATCACGTACTTGACCGGCGAGAACATCGTCGCCGGCATTTTCCTGCACCGACTGCTCGCCTTGGCGGGAGTCGCGCTGATCGTCTGGGCGCTGCCGCGTCTCGCACGCCGCTGCGGGGTCGCGTCGGTCACGGCACTGTGGCTCGGTGCCGCGAACCCGCTGTTGCTGTTCCACCTGGTCGCCGGAATTCACAACGAGGCCCTGATGATCGGGCTCATGCTCGCGGGTACCGAATTGGCGCTGCGCGCGATCGAGCGCCCGGGTGCGTTGCGCAGCACCGATATCGCGTTCCTCATCGGTGGAGCGGGTGTGATCGCACTCTCGTCGACGATCAAGATCCCGTCGCTGATAGCGCTGGGGTTCGTCGGAATGGCGCTGTCGAGACGGTGGGGCGGCACTCTGAGATCGGTCGTCTACGCTGCGCTGCTGCTCGGCACGATCGCCGTCGCCGTCCAAGTCGTCGTGAGCCTCGGCAGCGGACTCGGATTCGGATGGATCCACACTCTGGGTACCGCGGGGGTGGTGCGCAGCTGGATGTCGATTCCCACGATTCTCGGCTTGGCCACCGGATTCGTCGGCGTGCTGCTCGGCCTCGGCGATCACACCACCGCTGTGTTGAGTCTCACTCGGCCGATCGCAGCCGTCGTCGCCGGCGTCATCGTCATCCGCATGCTGGTCGCTGTTCTGAGGGGTCGACTGCACTCGGTGGGAGCGCTGGGGGTGGCGCTGGGAGCAGTGGTTCTGCTGTTCCCGGTAGTCCAGCCCTGGTACCTGCTGTGGGCGGTGATCCCGCTGGCAGCATGGGCCACCACTCCGTCCTTCCGGCGTCCCGCCATTGCCTTCTCGTCCTTGGTCAGCGTGATCCTCATGCCGAACGGCAGCGAATACCAGCCGTTCCAGATCGTGCAGGCCGCAGTGATGACCATCCTGACCATCGTCGTGTTGTATCTGCTGACACGGAACCGGCTGCCGTGGCCCACGCGCAGCGGACCACCGGCACCCGAGCGGCACACCGACGAATACGCTGAGTCCTCGTGATCTCCGGGACGTCGAATGCGGCGCAACCTGTCGTGCAGTTGACCGACGTGCGCAAGTCCTACGACGGCACCACCGCCGTCGACGGACTGAGCCTGAGCATCGGTGCGGGTGAAGTTCTCGCGCTGCTCGGCCCGAACGGTGCCGGAAAGACCACCACCGTCGAGATGTGCGAAGGCTTCGTCGTACCCGACAGCGGCACGGTCAGAATCCTCGGCCTCGACCCCATCGCCGAGTCCGCCCAGCTCCGACCCCGCATCGGCGTCATGCTGCAGGGCGGCGGTGCCTACCCGGGGTCCAAGGCGGGCGAAATGCTCGAGCTCGTCGCCTCGTACTCGGCCGACCCTCTCGACACGACGTGGCTGCTCGACTGTCTGGGCCTGACCTCGGCGGTCCGCACACCCTATCGACGGTTGTCCGGTGGCCAGCAGCAGCGACTGGCGTTGGCCTGTGCCATCGTCGGCCGCCCCGAGTTGGTGTTTCTCGACGAACCGACAGCCGGACTCGACGCCCAGGCCCGACTGCTGGTGTGGGAATTGATCGACGCACTTCGACGGGACGGCGTCGGCGTTCTACTGACCACACATCTGATGGACGAGGCCGAGCAGCTGGCGGATCGGTTGACGATCATCGACAACGGTCGCGTCGTCGCCTCCGGATCCCCGTCCGAGCTCACCAAGCAGGGAGCCGAGGGACAGTTGCGCTTCTCCGCTCCCCCCGGTCTCGATCTGTCCCTGCTCGACGCGGCCCTGCCCTCCGGTTACGTACCGTCGGAGACGTCACCGGGGTCGTACGTCGTCACCGGAGTGATCGAACCGCAGATCCTGGTGGTCGTCACCTCCTGGTGCGCACAGCAGAACGTGTTGGCGACGGAGTTGCAGGTCGATCAGCGGCGGCTCGAGGACGTCTTCCTCGAACTGACCGGCAGAGAATTGAGGATGTGACGGTGCGCAGAGAAGCCCGGCTCGCCGACAACCGTTTCGAGACAGGACTGTTCGCGCCGCGCCCACAGCCGGCGTCGGCCGCTCGGATGCTGTTCGCGCAGTCGCGTCTCGAGCTGAAGTTGTTGCTGCGCAACGGTGAGCAGCTGCTGCTGACGATGTTCATTCCGATCACGCTGTTGATCGGACTCACCCTGCTGCCGTTCGGTGAGCTCGGCGACGACCGCGTCGCGCGGGTCGTGCCGGCTGTGATGATGGTGGCCATCATGTCGACGGCATTCACCGGACAGGCGATTGCCGTCGGGTTCGATCGTCGCTACGGCGCCCTCAAGAGACTCGGTGCCACGCCACTCCCACGGTGGGGAATCATCGGCGGCAAGTCGGTAGCCGTCGTGATCGTGGTGATCATGCAGTCGGTTCTGCTGGGCTCGATCGGCGTCGCCCTCGGCTGGCGACCGAGTGCGGCAGGCCTGCTGCTCGGGGCGGTCGTCATCGCTTTGGGAACGGTGACGTTCGCCTCGATGGGGTTGCTGCTCGGCGGCACCCTGCGGGCGGAGATCGTGTTGGCATTGGCCAACGTCGCCTGGTTCGTGATGCTCGGGATCGGCAGCGCGGTGTTCGTCGACGACCAGATTCCGCAGGGCCTGCAGAACGTCGCACGGATAGTCCCGTCCGGCGCACTCGGCGAGGCGCTCAACCGCGGTGTGGCCTCGTCGTTCGACCTCTTCGGGGTCGCCGTGCTGCTCGTCTGGGCTGCGGTCTGCGGCACTCTCGCGGTCCGAACCTTCAAATTCACCTGAGCGAGGCTTTCCGCCGGTCGCTCTACCCAACGACGCTGTGTAGTTGATCGGCGTTTACCATCGTGGAGTGCCCTACCTCCTACGGAAGCTCTACGGCGTGTTCCTGCGCCTCGTGGCCTATCTGCCCCTGCCCTCGCTGCGGGTACAGCGGGTGCTGGCATTCATCGCCATCCTCACCCAGGGCGGCATAGCCGTCACCGGTGCGGTGGTTCGAGTGACCGGCTCCGGGCTCGGGTGCCCCACCTGGCCACAGTGCTTCCCCGGAAGCTTCACGCCGGTCGGAGTATCCGAGGTTCCGGTGCTGCATCAGGCCGTCGAGTTCGGTAATCGACTGCTCACCTTCGTGGTGGTCATCGCCGCTGCGGCCGTCGTTCTCGCTGTCACTCGCGCGGCCCGGCGGCGCGAGGTGTTGCTCTTCGCGTGGTTCATGCCGCTGGGAACCGTCGTGCAGGCCGTCATCGGTGGCTTCACCGTGTTGACCGGCCTGCTGTGGTGGACAGTGGCCATTCACCTCGTGGTGTCGATGGCAATGGTCTGGCTGGCTACCCTGCTGTTCGTCAAGGTGGGTGAAACCGACGCCGCGCCGAAGTCGTTGCCCACCGTCCCCGCCGCGCTACGCGGGCTCACTGCTCTGTCCGGCGTCGCGCTGACCGGCGTACTGATCGCCGGGACGATGGTGACCGGTGCCGGCCCGCACGCCGGCGACAAGAGCATCGACGAGCCGGTACCGCGCCTGGGCATCGAGATCGTCACGCTGGTGCACGCCCACTCGCAATTCCTGGTCGGGTATCTCGCGCTGCTCGTCGGGCTCGGTTTCGCCCTGTACGCGGTCGGAGCGCCGACTGCCGTCAAGCAGCGGCTGCACGTTCTGGTGGCGATCGTGCTGGCCCAGTCCCTGATCGGCCTGGTGCAGTACTTCACGGGCGTTCCCGCAGTACTCGTCGCGTTCCACGTTGCCGGTGCCGGTGCCTGCACGGCTGCCACGGCTGCGCTGTGGGCATCGTGCAGAACACGCGGTCCTGCGGTTGCCGATCGGGAAGCCGACGTGGACAGGGTCGCCGCAGCGTCCTGAGGCCCGGCAGTCTTCGGGTGTCGGCTCCTCAGCAGGCTCGACACGCGGGTGTCCAAGCACGGCAGTTTCGAATCATAGCGGAGGGGCAGCCGACCTCCCCCTCAGATGGCCGACTGCCCCTTCACTGACTTCGACGCATCGGACCGCGAGACGGTTCCCGTCGAGTCGAAAAAACTTTGCGGCTCTCGTCCTACCCGACGATGGCCTGGTTACGGGCCTTCGGGAACTTCTTCTGCCGAGCGACCCAGCCGGCCATCTTCTCGTAATGGCCCGGTGCCGGATTGACCGAACTGACCAGCTCGCGGTCCCACTCCGCCTCGGTCAGTTCGTCGAACCTGGCGACGATCGCGTGTGCGACCGCAGTGGACGGAACCACCTGATCTCCGAGCACTCCGTCTGCGCCGACCAGCGTGAGCCGGGTTCCGGCCCGACCGATGGGTTGGATCACCACACTTGCCGAGTTGCCGTGATCGGCGAGAAAAGCCTTCACAGCCGCGAGAGTTCCCTTCGGAACCTCGTTGGACGTGTCCTTCTCGTTGCCCGCACTGTCGATTTCGGTAGCCATGCAGACACGATACCGAGGTCGTCCACCGTGCCGGCATCGGCCCGCCGAATCGCTACTGATCGGTAACTTGTCGCACCGGTCGTGGAAGCGTGCCTCCGCCCTCGAACTCACATCGCTCCCGTGTAGAACAGGGATATGCGTGCCATTCGAGTAGACAACACCGGCGGACCCGAGGTCATGGTCGTCGTGGACGTGCCCATTCCCGAGCCCGGACCGGGGCAGGTTCTCGTGCGCGTCGACGCCATCGGGATCAACTACATCGACACCTACTTCCGCCGCGGCATGTATCCACGGTCCCTGCCCTACGTCCCCGGCGACGAGGGTTCCGGAGTTGTCCACGAGGCCGGCCCTGACGTCACCGCGTTCGCTCCTGGGGACCGCATCGCCTGGGCGGCCGCGCCGGGTAGCTATGCCGAGTTCGTCGTCGTGGACGCCTCGTCCGCCATATCCGTTCCCGACGGCGTTCCGGCCGATCAGGCGGCGTCGGCGCTGCTCCAGGGCATGACTGCGCACTACCTGATCGAGTCCACCTACCCGGCGCGCAGCGGCGACACGGTCCTCGTGCACGCGGGCGCGGGAGGCGTCGGACTACTGCTGACCGAGATGGCGGTCGGAAAGGGCGTACGGGTCATCACGACGGTGTCCACCGATGCCAAAGCAGAGCGGTCGGTCCAGGCCGGTGCCGCCCACGTACTGCGGTACGACGACGACATTGCGGCCCAGGTTCGCGAACTGACCGGCGGCGAGGGAGTCCATGCCGTCTACGACGGTGTCGGAGCCGACACGTTCGAGGCCAGTCTGGCGTCGCTGCGTATCAGAGGCACGCTGGCCCTGTTCGGTGCTGCGAGCGGCCCGGTACCGCCGTTCGACCCACAGCGGCTCAACGGGGCCGGATCGGTGTTTCTGACCAGGCCCACTCTGGCGCATCACATACGGGACCGAGCCGAGCTCGAATGGCGTGCGGGCGATGTGTTCGACGCGTTGGCGAGCGGCGCTCTGACGGTCGAGGTCGGCGCTCGCTACGCGCTCGAAGATGTCGCGCAGGCACACATGGACCTGGAAGGACGTAAGACGACCGGTTCGATCGTTCTCGTCCCCTGATCGGGTGCAGATGTGAGGAGGCGCTCGCTCAGGAGACCAGCTGGGCGAGCGTCTGCCAGCCGAGGACAGAGTCGACGGCGAGGCCGCAGAACACCAGCGCCAGGTATTCGTTGGACAGGATGAACAGCTTGAGAGGCTTGACCGGTGTTCCAGCCCGCACGCCTGCGTACAGGCGATGCGCCACGACGAGGAACCAAATTCCCGATGCCACCGCGATCACCGCGTAGACGACGCCGGAGCCCGGGGCCAGTGCCAACGTCGCAGCAACCGTGGCCCACGCGTAGAGCACGATGTGCTTGGTCACCTTGGTCTCCGACGCGACGGCAGGGAGCATCGGGACGTTGGCCGCCTGGTAGTCCTCCTTGTAGCGAAGCATCAAGGCCCAGGTGTGCGGCGGTGTCCACAGGAAGATGACGAGGAACATCACCAGCGCCTGCCAGCCGATCGTGCCGGTGACGGCGGACCAGCCGATCATGACCGGCATACAGCCGGCGGCACCGCCCCACACCACGTTCTGCGAAGTTCGGCGCTTGAGCACCAGGGTGTAGACGAAGATGTAGAAGCAGATCGTGACGACGGCCAGCACGCCGCTGAGGAGGTTGGTCGTCGCCCAGAGCCAGAAGAACGAGAACACCCCGAGGACGAGACCGAACACCAGTGCGTGCGACACAGGCATCGCGCCGCGGGCCAACGGCCGCTTCTCGGTGCGCTTCATCACCTTGTCGATGTCTGCGTCGACCACCATGTTCAAGGTGTTCGCGCTCGCCGCGGCCAGCATTCCACCGAACAGTGTGGTGAGAATCAGCCACGGGTCCACGTGACCGCGATCTGCCAGCAGCATCGCGGGAATGGTCGTGACGAGAAGTAGCTCGATGACCCGAGGCTTCGTCAGCGCGACATAGGCCAGGAAGAGAGCCCACGCTCTGCGCGGCGCCGACGCCGGCGCGGCGTATTCGGTGTCGCCCTGGTCGTCTGCTCCGAATCCGGGGCCGCCGGCGAAACCGTGTCCGCCCGGCTGCTGCCCAATTCGCACTGCGTCTCCTCGCACGACTGTCGTTCTCTGGCGCTCGGCCACTTGCCACGCGCCGTCGGGCACGCGGGTTCGTTCCTGGCGGCCGACCGATCCTGGGAGAACCGCCTCACGAGGACCTCGGCCACCGACGCGCACGCGGATGGTCCCGGTTCGGAAATTGCCCCCGGGAGCCGTCGAGCATGCGCCTACTACAGACGATGGTAGACGGCGGGGTTTGCACGTCCAATTCGCAGGGCACCCAAACCGAAGAACGATGCGGCGACGCCACACACGTTCGTGCTCCGACGGGGGAAGGCACGACAGTAGCGTCGGTCGGAACTAGGCTGGTGGGGGACGTCCTTCGGCATCGACTACGTTCGCGCCTCACGCAGGCGCTGTGCAGTTACCGCCGAGCGACGAATCCTCGGAGCCACAACTCGAACGAATGTCAGGAGATTTCTGCTCGTGTCGATCACAGACGATATTGACGTCCTCACCACGGCGCACCACCCCAGCGACTGGACGGACCTGGACACCCGGGCGGTCGACACCGTTCGTGTCCTGGCAGCGGACGCAGTGCAGAAGGTCGGCAACGGCCACCCCGGAACCGCGATGAGCTTGGCTCCCCTCGCGTACACCCTCTTCCAGCGCACCATGCGCCACGACCCCACCGACACCCACTGGATCGGCCGCGACCGGTTCGTACTGTCGTGCGGTCACTCGAGCCTCACCCTGTACTTGCAGCTCTACTTGGGCGGTTTCGGTCTCGAGCTCGCAGACATCGAAGCACTGCGGACCTACAAGTCCAAGACCCCGGGGCACCCCGAGTTCCGCCACACCGACGGCGTCGAGATCACCACCGGCCCACTCGGCCAGGGACTGGCATCCGCTGTGGGAATGGCAATGGCATCGCGCCGTGAACGCGGACTGTTCGATCCCGAACCTGCGCTCGGCGAGAGCCCGTTCGATCACTTCATCTACGTGATCGCCTCCGACGGCGACATCGAAGAGGGCGTCACGTCCGAGGCGTCGTCGCTCGCTGGCACCCAGCAGCTCGGCAACCTGATCCTGTTCTACGACGACAACAAGATCTCGATCGAGCACTCGACCGACATCGCCCTGTCCGAGAACACCGCGGCTCGGTACGAGGCCTACGGGTGGCACGTACAGGTCGTCGAGGGCGGCGAGAACGTCACTGCGATCGAGGACGCCATCGAGGCCGCCAAGGCCGTCACCGACAAGCCGTCGATCATCGTGCTGCGGACCATCATCGGGTTCCCGGCTCCGACGATGATGAACACCGGTGCCGTCCACGGTGCCGCGCTGGGCGACGAAGAGGTCGCGAAGGTCAAGCAGGCCCTGGACTTCGACCCGGCCAAGACGTTCGAGGTCAGCGACGAGGTCATCGGCCACACTCGCAAGCTCCAGGAACGCGGCCGCGCCGCACACAACGAGTGGATGACGCAGTTCGAGGCCTGGGCAGCCCGTGAGCCCGAGCGCAAGCAGTTGCTCGACCGTCTTCAGCAGGGCACGCTGCCCGAGAACTGGACCGACGTGCTGCCCACGTGGGAGCCCGGCAGCAAGGCCGTCGCCACGCGTGCGGCGTCGGGCGAGGTCCTCAACGCCGTCGGACCCGTTCTTCCGGAACTGTGGGGCGGCTCGGCCGACCTCGCAGGCAGCAACAACACCACGATCAAGGGTGCGAAGTCCTTCGGCCCCACGTCGATCTCCACCGACGACTGGGACGCCGAGCCCTACGGCCGCACGCTGCACTTCGGTATCCGCGAGCACGCCATGGGTGCGATCCTGTCGGGCATCGTCATGCACGGTCCGACCCGCGCGTACGGCGGAACGTTCATGCAGTTCAGCGACTACATGCGGCCGTCGGTTCGCCTGGCGTCGCTGATGGACATCGATCCCATCTACGTATGGACCCACGACTCCATCGGCCTCGGCGAGGACGGCCCGACGCACCAGCCGGTCGAGCACCTCGCGGCCCTGCGTGCGATTCCCAACCTGTCTGTCGTACGCCCCGGTGACGCCAACGAGACGGCCTACGCCTGGCAGTCGGTGCTCGCCAGGTCGAGCAGCAGCGGGCCCGTCGGCCTGGCGCTGACGCGTCAGGGCATCCCGATCCTGGAAGGCACCAGCTTCGAGGGCGTCTCGAAGGGTGGCTACATCCTCTCCGAGTCCTCCAAGGCCGCTCCCGACGTCGTCCTGATCGGCACCGGTTCCGAACTGCAGTACGCAGTGGAGGCCCAGAAGCTGCTCGAGGCGCAGGGCATCGCGGCACGCGTGGTGTCGATGCCGTGTGTCGAGTGGTTCGAGAGCCAGGACCAGAACTACCGCGACCAGGTCATTCCGACCACCGTCAAGGCGCGGGTGTCCATCGAGGCCGGCATCGCGATGCCGTGGTGGAAGATCGTCGGCAGTTTCGGCGAGATCATCTCGCTCGAGCACTACGGCGAATCTGCCGATGCGGCAACACTTTTCCGCGAGTTCGGCTTCACGGCCGACGCCGTCGTCGCGGCCGCGCAGCGCTCCATCACCAACGTGAAGGGATAACTCATGACCCAGAACAAAAACCTTGCCGAGCTGTCCGCCGCCGGAATTTCGGTCTGGCTGGACGACCTGTCCCGCGACCGCATTCGGTCGGGCAACCTCAAGGACCTGATCGACACCAAGAGCGTCGTCGGCGTGACGACCAACCCGTCGATCTTCCAGGCCGCATTGAGCAAGGGCGATGCTTACGACGAGCAGGTCACCAAGCTCGCCGGCGAAGGTGCCGATGTCGAGACCACGATTCGCACCGTCACCACCGACGACGTCCGTGAGGCGTGCGACATCCTCGTACCGCAGTACGAGGCCAGCGCGGGCGTCGACGGCCGCGTGTCGATCGAGGTCGACCCCCGCATGGCGCACGACGCGGACAAGACGTACGAGCAGGCCGTCGAACTCTGGAAGATCGTCGACCGTCCGAATCTCCTCATCAAGATTCCGGCAACCGAAGAAGGCATCCCCGCCATTGCCAAGGTGATCGGTGAGGGAATCAGCGTCAACGTGACCCTGATCTTCTCCGTCGAGCGCTACGAGCTGGTCATGAACGCGTACCTCGAGGGTCTCGAGGCCGCCCGCGCCGCCGGTCACGACCTCGACAAGATCCATTCCGTGGCGTCGTTCTTCGTGTCCCGCGTGGACAGCGAGATCGACTCCCGCCTGGACGCCATCGGCACCCCCGACGCCGAGGCCCTCAAGGGCAAGGCCGCGCTGGCCAATGCGCGCCTCGCGTACGTGGCGTACCAGCAGGTCTTCGAGGTAGCTCCTCGGTTCCGCGAACTCGCGGGCAACGGTGCACGTCCGCAGCGGCCACTGTGGGCTTCGACGGGCGTCAAGTCCGACGCCTACCCGGACACCATGTACGTCACCGAGCTCGTCTCTCCGAACACCGTGAACACGATGCCGGAGAAGACCATGGACGCGGTCGCAGACCACGGCGAGATCGTCGGCGACACCGTCTCGGGTAAGGGACCGGAGTCGCAGGAGATCTTCGACCGCATCTCCGCCCTGGGCATCGACCTCACCGACGTCTTCCTGACGTTGGAGAACGAGGGCGTCCAGAAGTTCGAGGCTGCGTGGAACGAGCTGCTCGAAGCTACCGAGGAGCAGCTCCGCCAAGCAGGTCAGAAGAGCTGACCTGTGCCCACCGCAGACACAGAAAACCTGAATTCCGCGGACTGGCGTAATCCACTTCGCGACGCGCGAGACAAGCGGCTCCCCCGCATCGCCGGGCCGTGCAGCATGGTCATCTTCGGGGTGACCGGTGACCTCGCGCGCAAGAAGCTCATGCCTGCGGTGTACGACCTGGCGAACCGGGGGCTCCTACCCCCCGGTTTCGCCCTGGTCGGCTTCGCTCGCCGTGAGTGGCAGAACCAGGATTTCGAGAAGATCGTGCACGACTCGGTACGCGATCATGCTCGAACTCCGTTCAGCGAAGAGGTGTGGAACACCCTTGCCGAGGGCTTCCGGTTCGTTCAGGGTTCGTTCGACGACGATGCCGCGTTCGACGAGTTGTCGCGGACTCTCACCGAGCTGGACACCACCCGCGGCACCGGCGGAAACCATGCCTTCTACCTCTCGATCCCACCCGGCGCGTTCCCCGTTGTACTGCAGCAACTTTCACGCTCCGGTTTGGCCCAGGCGCAGGACGGCAACTGGCGACGCGTCGTCATCGAGAAGCCGTTCGGTCACGATTTGCAGAGCGCCAAGGAGCTCAACGCGATCGTGAACCGAGTGTTCCCCGAGGACACCGTCTTTCGGATCGATCACTACCTGGGCAAGGAGACGGTGCAGAACATTCTCGCGCTGCGCTTCGCCAACCAGTTGTTCGATCCGATCTGGAACGCGCACTATGTGGACCACGTGCAGATCACGATGGCCGAGGACATCGGATTGGGTGGCCGCGCAGGCTATTACGACGGAATCGGGGCAGCGCGCGACGTCATTCAGAACCATCTCCTCCAGTTGCTCGCCATCACTGCGATGGAGGAGCCGGTGAGTTTCAACCCCACCGAGTTGCAGTCCGAGAAGATCAAGGTGCTCTCGGCGACCAAGCTCGCCGAGCCGCTCGATCGCACGTCCGCCCGCGGGCAGTACTCCGCCGGGTGGCAGGGCAGCCAGAAAGTGAAGGGGCTCAAGGAGGAAGAGGGGTTCGACTCCGAGTCCAACACCGAAACCTACGCCGCCATCACCCTCGAGGTCGACACTCGGCGCTGGGGTGGAGTCCCGTTCTATCTGCGAACCGGAAAAGCGTTGGGCCGCAGAGTCACCGAGATCGCAATGGTGTTCAAGCGCGCCCCACATCTGCCGTTCGACGCCACCATGACCGAAGAACTCGGTCAGAACGCACTGGTCATTCGAGTCCAGCCGGACGAGGGCGTCACGATGCGCTTCGGTTCCAAAGTTCCCGGGTCCAGCATGCAGGTGCGCGACGTCAGCATGGACTTCAGCTACGGCCAGGCGTTCACCGAGTCATCTCCGGAGGCGTACGAGCGACTGATACTCGACGTTCTCCTGGGTGAGCCCTCACTGTTCCCGGTCAACGCCGAAGTGGAACTGTCGTGGAAGATTCTCGACCCGATTCTCGAGTACTGGGCCTCGGGCGGCACCGCCGAACCGTACGAGGCCGGCACCTGGGGTCCGTCCTCGGGTGACGAGATGATGCACCGCACCGGACGCGAATGGAGAAGGCCGTGATTGTCGACATTCCCGCCACCACGACGGCCGAGGTCGGCAAGAAGCTCGTCGAGGTTCGTGAGGCAGGTGGCGCGGTCACCATCGGCCGCGTGCTGACCTTGATCGTCGCAAGCCGTGATGCGAGCAAGGCCGAACGGGCGATCGATGCCGCGAACGAGGCGAGCCGAGAACATCCCTGTCGCGTCATCGTCCTCATCCACGGTGATCGGTCCGCCGAGTCGAGTCTCGACGCCCAGATCCGCGTCGGTGGAGACGCCGGCGCGTCCGAGGTCGTCGTACTGCGACTGAACGGCGAGCTCGCCGATCACGAACACAGCGTCGTCATTCCCTTCCTGCTGCCGGATACGCCGATCGTCGCGTGGTGGCCGGACGAGGCACCGACGGTACCGGCGAAGGATCCACTGGGCCGGTTGGCGATCAGGCGGATCACCGACGCCACCAATTCGTCGGATACCACCGCAGCGATCAAGGGACGGCTGAGCAGCTACACCGAGGGTGATACGGATCTGTCGTGGAGCCGAATCACCTACTGGCGCGGCCTGCTGGCGACTGCCCTCGATCAGGCACCGTTCGAGGCCGTCACCTCGGCCACCGTGTCGGGACTGGCAGAGGAGCCGGCACTCGACATTCTGGCCGGCTGGCTGGCGGCGAAGCTCGACGTGCCGGTCTACCGGCGAGCCGGCGAGCTCAAGGTCGAGCTGACCAGGGAGAACAGCAGTATTTCGCTGACCCGTCCGCAGACCGGAAAAACCGCCACACTGCGGCGTACCGGTCAGCCCGACGCTCAGGTTGCTCTGGCACGTCGCAACACCCGCGAGTGCCTGGCCGAGGAACTGCGGCGGCTCGACACGGACGAAATCTACGAACTCGCCCTCCACGGTCTGTCGAAAGTGAGCTATGAGTAATCAGTCGGTCCTCCGATACCTCGACGCACAAGGGCTGGTCGATGCCGCCCGCACTCGCTTCGTCGACGTTGTCGTCGCGGCGCAGGCCGAGCGCGGTGTCGCGTCGGTGGTGTTGACCGGAGGCGGGACGGGAATCGCCCTCCTCGAGGCACTGCGCGCGGATTCCGGTGCCATCGACTGGTCACGGGTGGACATCTACTTCGGTGACGAGCGTTTTCTCCCCTCGGGAGATCCCGAGCGCAACGAGGTCCAGGCATCGGACGCGCTGCTGAAGCACGTGGACGTGCACCCGGATCGACTGTTCACGATGGCGACGTCGGACGGTGCCTACGGCTCCGACCCGGAAACGGCTGCGGCGGCGTACGCACAGACGCTGCACTCACGGGCCGACGACGGTCAATGCCCCGACTTCGACATCCACCTGTTGGGCATGGGCGGCGAGGGCCACATCAACTCGCTCTTCCCGCACACCGACGCGGTGCGCGAGCAGCATCGCTTCGTCGTGGCCGTCGAGGACTCCCCCAAGCCGCCACCGGTACGCATCACACTCACCCTGCCCGCCGTCCGGAGGGCGAAGCACGTGTGGTTGCTGGTGTCCGGTGCAGGGAAGGCCGAGGCCGTTGCCGCCGCCGTCGGCGGAGCAGCGTCCGACGACTGGCCGTCGGCCGGTGCCATCGGCGCGGAATCGACGGTCTGGTTCGTCGACGAGGCAGCGGCCTCACAGCTGGACCGGTGATCGGCTCGAGCCACAGCTGACAGCAGACGTACTGCGGCGTCGATTCAGGAGATTCACTCCCCTGAATCGACGCCGTAGTCGTTCGAACCGACGCCGTCTGAAGCACTGCCGTCCGAACCACGCATGGACTCGCCGTCGTCACCGAGTCCGCCTCGGAAGTCCGCATACCGCGATCGAGCGATCACCCGATACGCCGTCCCGTCCCGCCACGCGTCGAGAGTGTTTCTGCACGTCCTCATACCCGGTTGGACGCAGACTGTCGGCCACCGGTTCCGCGGCAGCGCAGCGAGACGTACGGTGCTAGCCGCTGTTGCGTAGTGCCGTAGCCAGGCCGTTCATCGTCAGCAGGATTCCCCGTTTGACCCGTTCGTCGTCGTCGCCGTTGCGGTATCGACGCAACATCTCGACCTGCATCTGGTTGAGAGGTTCCAGGTACGGGAACCGGTTGTGTACCGATCGCTCCAGCGCCGGGTTGTCCTCCAGCAATCGACTGTGACCGGTGATCTTCAGATACATCCGAACGGTGGTGGCGTGTTCGGCCTCGATCATGCCGAAGATGCGTGCACGGAGGTCGGCGTCGGGAACGAGTTCGGCATACCGAGCGGCGATGCCCAGATCGGACTTGGCCATGACCTGCGCCAGGTTGGACAGCACAGTGCGGAAGAACGGCCACTTCCGATACAGATCCGCAAGCACCTCCAGCTTGGAGTCGTCGTCACCGACCCACTCCTCGAAGGCCGATCCGGTGCCGTACCAGCCGGGCAGCATGACGCGGCACTGACTCCACGACATCACCCATGGGATAGCACGCAGGTCGTACACGGAATTCGTCGGCTTGCGCGACGCCGGACGCGACCCGATGTTCAGCTCGCCGACCTCGGCAACGGGCGTGGACGTGCGAAAGTACTCGACGAACCCGGGCTCCTCGTGCACCAGCCGGCCGTACGCCGCCCGAGCCTTGGCCGCGAGGTCGTCCAGAACGTCGTAGGCGGCCTCGGCGCCGTCACCCAATCCTTCGAGGTCGAGCAGCGTCGATTCGAGCGTGCCCGCGACCAACGATTCGAGGTTGCGCCGCGCCATCGACGGTTCGGCGTACTTCGCTGCAATGATCTCGCCCTGCTCGGTGAGACGAAGCGATCCCTGCACCACGCCGGGCGGTTGCGCCAGAATCGCGTCGTAACTGGGGCCACCGCCGCGCCCGACCGTGCCACCGCGACCGTGAAAGAGCCGCAACCGAATTCCTGACTTACGGGACGCTTCGAGCAGGTCGAGTTCGGCACGGTACAGCGCCCAGTTGGCCGCGAGATAGCCACCGTCCTTGTTCGAGTCCGAGTACCCGAGCATGACCTCCTGGTTCATACCTCGACCGGCCACGAGAGCGCGATAGATCGGAACGTCGAGAGTGGCGAGCAGCGTCGCGGCACCCTGCTGCAGGTCCTCGATCGTCTCGAAGAGCGGCACGACACCCACCGTCGACCTGGGTGCCGAACCGTCGACGCCGGGATCGAAGATCCCCGCCTCCTTGAGCAGCAGGGCCGCCTCGAGCATGTCACTGACGGACTGACACATGCTGATGATGTAGTTCTGAACGGTGTCCGGGCCCAGGTGGTCGATGGCCTCCTTGGCCGCCTTGACGATGCCCAGTTCCTTCGCAGCGAGGTCGCTGAGTTGCGCGGTGGGCCCGATCAGGGGACGCCGAGTGGCGAGTTCGTGGGACAGCACCGACACGCGCTCGTCCTCACCGAGCGACCGATAGTCCTGATGAACCCCGGCCCAGGCCAACAGCTCCGCGACCACTTCCTCGTGGGTCTCGGAGTTCTGACGCATGTCCAACGCCTGGAGATGAAATCCGAACGTCTCGACCGATTGCCGGAGTCGAAGCAGTCGATCGTCGGCGATCAGACCGTCTCCGTCGGCCCGGAGCGCGCGGTCGAGAGTGTCGAGATCGTCGAGGACTTCCTGCGGGCTCGCATACTGGTTGGCACCGAGATCGATTCCGGACACCGGAACCGCATCGAGAACCGCCCGTGCCGTTGCTGTCAGACGGGCCCGGATACCGACAACGGCAACACGGTACGGTTCGTCGGCCCGGCGATCGTCCGGTTCCGCCGACGCCTCGGCCAGAGCTTCCAGTTCCTCGGTGACCGCGACCAGCCGCGCGGACATCGACAACTCTTTCTCCAGCGCAACCAGTTCGTCGAGGTAATGCTCGAACGCCACGAAACCGGCCTGATGGGTGGCCGTGTGCACCACGTCGCCGGTCACGTTGGGGTTACCGTCGCGGTCTCCACCGATCCACGACCCCGGCCGGAGTATCGGCCGCGGCAGCAGGTCGTCCTCCGGCCATCGCGCTCGCAGCGCCGCGCGGACATCGGCATTGAGGGCGGGCATGACATCGAACAGCGAGGACTCGAAGTAGCGGAGACCCACTTCGATCTCGTCTTGGATGCGCAATCGCGACAGCCGAATCAGGGCGGTTTCCCACAGCGTCAGCACCTGCCGGCGAATCTGCACGTCGATCGCGGCCAATTCCTTTGCGGCTCCGGCGGCTTTGCCCTCCGGGGCAGCCGACGCGACCTCGCGCCGACACATCAGTGCGGTGATCTTCGATTGGACGTCGAACACCGTTCGACGACGCGTTTCGGTGGGGTGCGCGGTGATGACCGGTGCCACCAACGCGTCGGTCAGCGCGGCGGCCACCTGCTCTCGCGACGGAGCGGCGGCGTCGATCTTCGACCACGTTGCGTCCAGGCTGCTGTCCTGCGGCGGGTCTCCGTTGTCCAGATGAATGGCACGTCGACGCTCGCGGTGGAGATCCTCGGCCAGGTTCGCGAGCAACGAGAAGTGGCTGAACGCGCGGATCAACGGAATAGCTTGCGCCACTTCGACATCGGTGTACCGGCCGACAGAGTCGTCGCGTTCGATCTCCGAGCGGCGCACTGCGAAGGATTCCACTCGCGCGGACTCGATGAGCTCGAAGACCTCGTCGCCCTCGTGTTCGCGAATGATCTCACCGAGGATGCCGCCGAGATAGCGGATGTCCTCCCGCAGCGGCTCGGTCAACTCTCGCCCGCGAGCTGTCGGTGTGACGAATGCCGGGGAACCGACTGACTCGTAAGAGGATTCGCTCATCCCCCCAGTATCGTCGCTCGGCCGTCAACTCGCACTCGGAGCCGGGACGGATCAGGTGTACTTGATCTCGAGACCGATCCCGAGGATCGCGATGAGCCAGATGAGGCCGGTGAAGACAGTGAGGCGGTCGAGGTTCTTCTCGACGACCGTGGAGCCGGACAGGCTGGACTGCACGCCGCCACCGAACAAGCTGGACAGACCGCCACCCTTGCCGCGATGCAGCAGGATCAGCAAGATCAGCGCCAGGCTGGTGATGACCAGCAGAATATCCAGAAACAGATCCATGTCCACCTCAAACTCGATTCGATGCCCTCAGCAGCCTACCTGGCCCCACGAACGACTTCGGACACCCCGCCGAAGCGAGGTGTCCGAAACCAGTTCTGCGCAGCGGTGACGATGGCCGATCAGGGCAACGGTCCGCCTGCGGCAATCGCCGACAATGTGGCGAACTCGTCCGCCTTGAGCGAAGCGCCACCGACCAGCGCGCCGTCGACGTCGGGCTGACCGACGATCTCGCCGACGTTCTTGGCGTTGACCGAACCGCCGTACAGCACGCGGACGCCCGCGGCGACCTCGGCCGACGCCAATTCCTTCAATTCTTCCCGAATGGCACCGCACACTTCCTGAGCGTCCGACGCCGAGGCCACGCGTCCCGTGCCGATGGCCCATACCGGCTCGTAGGCGATGACGACCCTGGCGATGTCGTCGGCCGAGAGGCCGTCGAGCGAACCGCGGAGCTGAGCCACGTTGTAGGCCACGTGCTCACCGGCCTCACGAATGTTCAGACCCTCGCCGATGCACACGATCGGTGTGAGCCCGTTCTTCAGGGCAGCCTTCGTCTTCGCCAGCACGACGGCGTCGTCCTCGCTGTGCAACGTGCGTCGCTCGGAGTGGCCGACCACGACGAAGGTGCATCCCAGCTTGGCCAGCATCGACCCGCTGATCTCGCCCGTGAATGCGCCGCTGTCCTCGGCGGAGACGTCCTGCGCACCGTAGGTGAGCAGGAGCTTGTCGCCTTCGATCAGCGTCTGGACGCTGCGGATGTCGGTGAACGGCGGAATGACCGTGACGTCCACCTTGTCGAAGTACTTCTCGGGCAGCGAGAAGGCGATCTTCTGCACCAGCGAGATGGCCTCGAGGTGGTTGAGGTTCATCTTCCAGTTGCCCGCGATGAGCGGCTTACGTGCCATGCGTTACGCCTCCAGGACGGATAGACCGGGCAGCTGCTTGCCCTCGAGGTATTCGAGGGATGCACCGCCACCGGTGGAGATGTGCGAGAAGCCGTCGTCGGGCAGCCCGAGGGTGCGTACCGCAGCCGCGGAATCACCACCACCGACCACGCTGAACGCGCCCTTCTCGGTGGCTCCGATGATCGCCTCTGCGATGCCCTTGGTACCGGCCGAGAACTGGTCGAACTCGAAGACGCCTGCAGGTCCGTTCCAGAAGATCGTCTTCGCATTGGACAGCACGACGGCGAAACGACTGACCGAGTCCGGTCCGATGTCCAGACCCATCCAGCCGTCCGGAATTTCGGATGCCTTGACGGTCTTGGACTCGGCGTCGGCCGCGAACTTGTCTCCGACGACGATGTCGACAGGAAGATGGATCACGTCGCCGAAGCGCTCGAGCAGGTCCTTGCAGACCCCGATCTGATCCTCCTGCAACAGCGAGTTACCGACCGAATAACCCTGGGCGGCAAGGAAAGTGAACGCCATGCCGCCGCCGATGACGAGGGTGTCGACCTTGGGAGCCAACGCCTCGATGACGCCGAGCTTGTCCGAGACCTTGGAGCCGCCGAGCACCACCGCGTACGGACGAGCCGCATCCTCGGTCAGCTTGGCCAACACCTCGACCTCGGCCGCGACGAGTGTGCCCGCGTAGTGCGGAAGCAGCTGCGCCGCGTCGTAGACCGACGCCTGCTTGCGGTGCACGACGCCGAATCCGTCGGAGACGAATGCCGCATCGTCGCCGGCCAGAGCAACGAGCTCACGAGCCAGTGCGGCTCGCTCGGACTCGTCCTTGCTGGTCTCACGCGGATCGAAGCGGATGTTCTCGAGCAGCAGTACGTCGCCGTCGGTCAGGCCCTCGGCGCGTGCCTCGGCGTCCTGACCCACAACGTCTCCCGCGAGCTGGACGTGCCGGCCGAGCAGTTCGCCGAGCTTGGCAGCGACCGGAGCCAGACTGTACTTCGCATCGGGCTTGCCGTCGGGGCGACCGAGGTGAGCGGTGACGATGACCTTCGCACCGGCCTCGACCAGTGCACGAAGGGTCGGAATCGACGCCTGGATGCGGCCGGGGTCGGTGATCGTGCCGTCCTCGAGCGGGACGTTGAAGTCCGATCGCACGAGGACGCCACGTCCTTCGACACCGGCATCGAGCAGATCCTGCAGTGTCTTGACAGCCATCGGTGTCAGAGGGACTTGCCGACGAGACCGATGAGGTCGGCGAGGCGGTTGGAGTAGCCCCACTCGTTGTCGTACCAGGAGACGATCTTCACCTGGTCGTCGATGACCTTGGTCAGCGGCGCGTCGAAGATCGACGAGTGCGGGTCGGTGACGATGTCCGAGGACACGATGGGATCGGTGTTGTACTTCAGGATGCCCTTCAGCGGGCCCTCCGCGGCAGCCTTCATCGCGGCGTTGATGTCCTCGGCGCTGGCCTTCTTCTTCAGCAGAGCGGTCAGGTCGGTGACAGAGCCGGTGGGGATCGGCACCCGAAGTGCGTAGCCGTCGAGCTTGCCGAGCAGCTGCGGGAGAACCAGGCCGATGGCCTTGGCTGCACCGGTACCGGTGGGGACGACATTCAGAGCTGCGGCACGTGCACGACGCAGATCGCTGTGCGGGCCGTCCTGCAGGTTCTGATCCTGCGTGTACGCGTGAATGGTCGTCATGAGACCCGAGACGATGCCGAACTCGTCGTCGAGAACCTTGGCGATGGGGCCGAGGCAGTTGGTGGTGCACGACGCGTTGGAGATGATGTTCTGGCTGCCGTCGTACTTGTCGTCGTTGACGCCCATGACGATGGTGATGTCCTCGCCCTTGGCGGGCGCGGAGATGATGACCTTCTTGGCACCGGCGTCGATGTGACCCTGAGCCTTCGCAGCGTCGGTGAAGATGCCGGTGGACTCGACGACGACGTCGACACCCAGGTCACCCCACGGAAGTGCGGACGGTCCCTCACGCAGCGACAGAGCCTTGATCTTCTGGCCGCCGACGACGATGGTGTCTTCGCCTTCGAGCGAGACGTCGTGCGGCAAGCGGCCCAGGATCGAGTCGTACTTGAGCAGGTGTGCGAGCGATGCGTTGTCGGTCAGGTCGTTGACAGCAACGATTTCGATGTCGGTGGTACCGAGCGCCTTCTGCGCGTCGACAGCCCTGAAGAAGTTACGCCCGATGCGGCCGAAGCCGTTGACGCCTACCCGGATCGTCACTGTTCGCTCCTAAAAGTTGTGAAAACAGATGTCTGGTCGTGCCTGCATGCGGGGTGCCACACGCGGTTCCTACCCTAGTGTGCGCTTCGGCGGAGCGCGCGCATCACTCGATCGAGGCGCTCTACGCCTCGTCGAGCAGCTCTGCGGTGACCGCCGACTCGGTGTCGGGTATCCCGGTCTCCTTCGCTTTCCGATCGGCCATGGACAGCAGACGCCGGATCCGACCGGCCACCGCATCCTTGGTCATCGGCGGATCGGCCAACTGACCGAGTTCCTCCAGTGAGGCCTGGCGATGCTGAACCCGAAGCGATCCTGCCGCAGCGAGATGATCGGGTACGTCGTCGCCGAGAATGTGCAGAGCCCGCTCGACGCGAGCGGCGGCCGCAACCGCGGCCCGAGCGGACCGGCGCAGGTTGGCGTCGTCGAAGTTGGCCAGACGGTTGGCGGTGGCCCGCACCTCGCGGCGCATCCGGCGCTCCTCCCACACCAACCGGGTGTCCTGAGCGCCCATGCGTGTGAGCAACGCTCCGATTGCTTCGCCGTCTCGTACGACGACTCGATCGGTGCCGCGCACCTCACGTGCCTTGGCTGCCACGCCGAGGCGCCGAGCGGCACCGACGAGGGCGAGCGCCGCTTCGGGCCCGGGGCAGCTGATCTCGAGCGCGGACGACCGGCCCGGCTCGGTGAGCGAGCCGTGGGCGAGAAACGCGCCGCGCCACGCGGCCTCGGAGTCGCCGACGGTGCCGCCCACGACCTGAGCGGGCAGGCCACGCACGGGACGCCCACGGAGGTCGAGCAGTCCGGTCTGGCGGGCCAGAGCCTCACCGTCCTTGGCCACGCGCACCACGTACCGAGACGTCTTGCGCAGGCCTCCGGCACTGAGCATGTGGACATCCGAGGAGTAGCCGTACAGCTCGAAGATCTCGCGTCGCAGCCGCCGTGCGATGGAGCCGAGATCCACCTCGGCCTCCACCACCACTCGACCCGCGACGATGTGCAACCCGCCGGCGAAACGCAGCAGGGCGGACACCTCGGCCTTACGGCAGCTGACCTGACTGACGGTGAGCCTGCTCAGCTCGTCCTTGACCTCCGCTGTCATGGCCACGAAGTGATCCCCTCTCTGCGCGCCGCTGTCGGTGCCGAGCCGTCGGTGGACGACACGATGGCTCCGAGAGCAGCAGCCAGGTTTCCGTAATGATGTGCGTGAGTGCCGGTTTCGGCAACGTCGACGTAGACGACCCCAGCGCCGAGCCGGGCAGCGGCGCGCGCCACGTGCTCGCGGTTGCTGCCCTCCGGGACCGAGGCGGAATCGACCAACACGTGGTCGATTCCCAAATCAGGTGCGTGTTGGGAGAGTACGTGGACATGGCGCTCGGCGGAGAATCCGGTGGTCTCCCCCAGCTCCGGTGCCAGGTTGAGTACGAGCACCTTGGGCGCGCTTGTGTGCGCCAGTGCAGCGAGCTGATCCGGCACCAGAACGTGGGGAATGACACTCGAGAACCACGATCCGGGACCGAGCACGACCAGGTCCGCCGCCGCGATGGCGGCCAGCGCCTCCGGCGACGCAGGCGGGTCCGGTGGCAACAGCCGCACGCGCCGGACCTTGCCGGGCGTCGTGGCGACGGCGACCTGACCGCGAATGACGCGACTCACGCGTGGGTCGTCCTCGAGGCCGGATACATCGGCTTCGATGTCGAGCGCAATCGGTGACATCGGCAGCACTCGTCCGTCGATACCGAGCATGTGCACCATCTCGTCGAGGGCAGCTATCGGGTCGCCGAGTACTTCGGTGAGCCCGGCGAGAACCAGATTTCCCACCGAGTGGCCGGCCAAGGCACCGGTGCCCCCGAATCGGTGCTGAATGACGTCGGTCCACAGCTGGGTTCTGGCATCCGAGCGGGCCAGGGCAGCCAGCGCCATCCGGAGATCTCCGGGCGGGATGACGCCGAGTTCTGCCCGCAGACGACCCGAGGACCCGCCGTCGTCGGCGACCGTCACGACCGCAGTGACATCGCTGCTGAGCAGCCGAGCTGCCGACAGCGTCGCGTACAAACCATGGCCGCCGCCCAGAGCGACGATCTTGGGACCCGAACCCGATACCGGACGGTGCGGAGTATCGCTCATTCGCGGCCCAGATCACGGTGCAGGACGCGGACCGATACGTCCCCCTGTTCGGCGAGAATACCGGCCAGGGCCTCCGTCATCGCGACGCTTCGGTGTTTTCCTCCGGTGCAGCCCACGGCCACCGTCATGTATCGCTTGCCTTCCCGCACGTATCCCTCGATGGTCAGATTCAACAGGTGCGTGTACGTCTGCAGGTAGTCGTGCGCCCCGTTCTGTCCGAGGACGTAGTCGCGCACATCCGCGTCCTGACCGGTGTGTTCGCGCAGTTCGGGCACCCAGTGCGGATTGGGCAGAAAACGCACGTCGCAGACCAGGTCGGCATCCATCGGTAAGCCGTACTTGAAGCCGAAGGATTGGACCGTCACGCCGACGCCGACAGTGTCAGCGGCCCCGAAGACCGTTTCGATCTTGCGCCGAAGCTGGTGCACCGACAACGAGGTCGTGTCGACGGTCAGGTCGGCGGCCGCCTTGACCTGCGCGAGCCGTAGTCGCTCGGCCGTGATCCCCTCGGTCAGAGTTCCGTCCTGGCCGTCGTTCTGCAACGGGTGACTGCGCCGATTCGATTCGAACCGCTGGACCAGCACGGCGTCGGACGCATCCAGGAACAGCACGCGATTGCGCACACCCTTGGAGTCGAGTTCCTTGACCACCCAGCCCAGATCGCCGGTGAACAGGCGGCTGCGCACGTCCATCACCAAGGCGAGACGCTCGATACGGGGCTGCGACTCCAGCCCGAGATCGACCATCTTGGAAATGAGCTCGGGCGGCAGGTTGTCGGCCACGTACCAACCCAGATCTTCGAGAATCTTGGCGGCCGTGCGCAACCCGGCGCCGGACACGCCCGTGACCAACGCCACTTCGATGCCGTCGTGCGGCGAGTCGGCCCGCTCGTCGGGGTTTCCGGGGTGCGGCTCGGACGGTGGGTGTGCCTGTGTCTGGTGTTCGCTCACTACGAAGCCTGTCCCGCCGATTCCACACGCGGTTCGATCGCATGGTCGGCCGTGTTCTCGCCCGGTGTCGTTGCCGTTGCGCTGCCATCATCGCCTACATCGGCCCCGCTCGGGTCGGAACCCAATGCGGCCAGCACCGACCTGGCGGTGGTCGCGCCGATTCCGGGGACCTCGACGATCTCTTCGACCGTTGCCTTCTTGAGATTGGCCACCGATCCGAAATGCGCCACGAGCGCGGTTCTCCTCGACTCGCCGAGCCCGCGCACCGAGTCGAGGGCCGACGCAGTCATACGGCGTGATCGCTTGCTTCGATGGAAGGTGATGGCAAATCGGTGCGCCTCGTCGCGCACTCGCTGCAGGAGATACAGAGATTCACTCGTGCGCGGCAGGATCACCGGATCCTCCTCCCCCGGTACCCACACTTCTTCCAGTCGTTTGGCGAGCCCGACGACGGCGACGTCGGTGACACCGAGTTCGTCCAGCACTGCTGCGGCCGCTGCGACCTGTGGTGCACCGCCGTCGACGACGAACAGGTTGGGCGGATAAGCGAACCTGCGTGGCCTCCCGGTTTGGGGATCGAGCGCGGCTTCGGGAGCCAGATCGCCGCCGCTGCCGACAGCGTTGGCTCCGTCTGCAGAATGACGGAGGAAACGACGCCGGGTCACCTCGGCGATGCTGGCGACGTCGTCGGAATGCCCGTCGCCTGCCGCTTCCTTGATCGCGTAGTGGCGGTAGTCGCTCTTGCGCGGCAATCCGTCCTCGAACACGACCAGTGACGCGACCACATCGGTGCCCTGTACGTGCGAGATATCGATGCATTCGATTCTCAGCGGCGCCGAATCGAGGTCGAGCGCCTCCTGAATACCTTGCAGCGCAGCAGATCTCGATGTCAAATCACCCGCACGCTTCAGCTTGTGCTGCTGCAGAGCCTCTTTGGCGTTGCGTTCGACGGTCTCGGCCAGTGCCTTCTTGTCGCCGCGCTGCGGAACCCGCAACGTGACGTTGGATCCACGCAACTCGCTGAGCCACACCTGCACTTCGTCGGCGTTGTCCGGTAGCACCGGCACCAGAACCTCGCGAGGAACGGCGTTGGACCCGCCGTCGTCGGTGCCCGGGGTCTGCGCGGACAACGCCGCCTGTTCGCCGTAGAACTGGGTGAGAAACTGTTCGACGAGGGCGGGGAGGTCGGCCTCGTCCTGCCGTTCGATCACCTCACCCGCCTTCTCGACCACCCACCCGCGCTGTCCCCGTACGCGGCCACCGCGGACGTGGAAGACCTGAACGGCGGCTTCGAGGGCGTCGGTGGCGAATGCGACCAGATCTGCGTCGGTACCGTCACCGAGCACCACGGCCTGCTTCTCCAACGCCCGACGCAGCGCGCCCACGTCGTCACGTAACCGTGCCGCGGTCTCGAAGTCGAGATCCTCCGAGGCCGCCTGCATCTTCTTCTCGAGCTGTCGCACGAGTTTGTCGGTCTTGCCGGCCAGGAAGTCGCAGAAGTCCTCGACGGTACTGCGGTGTTCTTCGGCACTGACGCGTCCCACGCACGGCGCCGAGCACTTGTCGATGTACCCGAGCAGGCAGGGGCGCCCGATCTGGTTGTGCCGCTTGAAGACTCCGGTCGAGCACGTTCGTGCCGGGAACACGCGCAGCAGCAGGTCGAGCGTCTCGCGAATGGCCCACGCATGAGCGTAGGGACCGAAGTAGCGCACGCCCTTACGGCGGGGTCCGCGGTACACGAACAGGCGTGGGAATTCCTCGTTCATCGTCACCGCGAGCATCGGGTAGCTCTTGTCGTCGCGGTAGCGGACATTGAACCGTGGATCGAATTCCTTGATCCAGTTGTACTCGAGCTGCAGTGCCTCGACTTCGGTGGTGACCACCGTCCACTCCACGGACGCCGCGGTGGTGACCATCTGCCGGGTCCTCGGATGCAGCGAGGCCACGTCGGCGAAGTAGGAATTGAGGCGACTGCGCAGGCTCTTGGCCTTGCCTACGTAGACGACGCGACCGTGCGGATCGCGGAATTTGTACACGCCCGGTTCCACCGGGATGGTTCCGGTGGCCGGACGATAGGTAGCGGGGTCGGACACGCCTTCCACGTTAGCGGTCGGGTCCGACGTTCTCCGCATCTCCAGCTCAGCAGCGGTGCACGAGAGCGTGCGGCAGAGAGTCAGTCCTGATCGACGCGAGCGGGCGCGTACTCGCGCTCGAGCGCACGGAACTTTCGAACGGCCGCGACGGCGTGCTCACGATCGTTGGACTGGATGGCCATCACATTGATGAACTCGTCATCGGGGATGTCGACCCTGGCCCACATCGCCCCGTCGGGAAATGACAGGCCGCGCACGAGGTCCCACTCGATCATCCGCTCCGAGAACACGTTTCGGACCGCCACACCTGCCGGACCGACGCGAATGCGCGGGCGGGTGAGCAGCAGAGCCAGGCCCGCCAGCAACACGCCTATTCCCGCCATCGCCAGCTGATCGGCGGTCCTGAAGTAGACCCCGGTCGGCGACACCCGAAGCAGCACCGCGACAGTCGAGTGAGCGACGACGAGCAACACCGCGGCAGCGATCGCGTACCGGGCCGACTTACGGGACTTCACTTCCATGTCCCATTCGGACGGAGATTCGTCGCGCGTCATTGGAAGTCCTGATTCGTCCACGGCTGCCGGAGGTGCTTGAGGGTCAGGGCCGTGTCGATGGCGGCCGCGGTGGCCTGCCCACCCTTGTCCTCGAACGAGTCGGGCAGACCGGCGCGATCGAGCGCCTGCTGCTCGTCGTTGGTGGTCAGCACCCCGTTGGTGACCGGAGTGCCCTCGTCGAGCGATACCCGTGTCAGGCCTGCTGTGACGGCATCGCAGACGTACTCGAAGTGCGGTGTGCCGCCGCGGATGACCACGCCGAGAGCGACGACGGCATCGTGGGTGCGAGCCAGGGCCTGGGCGACTACGGGTAGTTCGATGGCTCCGGCGACGCGAATGACCGTGACGTCGCGTACCCCGGCGGACTCGGCTTTGCGGAGCGCACCGGCGAGCAGCGCCTCGGAGACCGTCCGATGCCACTGACCGGCCACGACAGCCAACTTCAGATCACTCGCGCCTGCGAGCTGCAGGGTGGGTTCGCCGTCGCCGCTCATGGGTTGACCCCGTTCTCGCGGACAGGAGTGGAGCCTGCGGAATGACCGTTGTCACCAGGAGTGGAGCCTGCGGGGTGTGCGGGGTCATTTTGCTCGAAGTCGTCCAGGCCGACCAGGTCGTGGCCCATGCGGTCGCGTTTGGTGCGCAGGTAGGTCAGGTTCTCGGCGTTGGCGCGCAACGGCATCGGCACCCGCTCGGTGACGTGCAGGCCGTAGCCGTCGAGCCCGACTCGTTTGGCCGGATTGTTGGTGAGCAGGCGCATGGACGAGACCCCGAGGTCGACGAGGATCTGGGCACCGATTCCGTAGTCGCGGGAGTCTGCGGGCAGACCGAGCTGCAGATTGGCGTCGACGGTGTCCGAGCCTGCGTCCTGGAGTTGGTAGGCCTGGAGTTTGTGCAGCAGGCCGATTCCGCGTCCTTCGTGTCCTCGCATGTACAGCACGATTCCGCGATCCTCGGCCGCCACCATTTCGAGGGCGGCGTCGAGCTGAGGGCCGCAGTCGCAGCGCAACGATCCGAAGACGTCGCCGGTGAGGCATTCGGAGTGCACCCGGACCAGCACGTCGCTGCCGTCGGCGTCGGGGCCGGAGATGTCGCCGCGCACCAGCGCGACGTGCTCGACCTCGTCGTAGATGCTCTGGTAACCGACGGCCCGGAAGGTGCCGTGGCTGGTGGGGATTCGCGCGTCGGCGACGCGGACGACGTGCTTCTCGTGCTTACGACGCCACGCGATCAGGTCGGCGATCGAGATCAGTGCGAGGTCGTGTTCGTCGGCGAACACCCGCAGCTCGTCGGTCTGCGCCATCGCTCCCTCGTCCTTCTGGCTGACGATCTCGCAGATGACTCCGGCGGGGCGGAGGTCGGCCATGCGGGCGAGGTCCACGGCCGCCTCGGTGTGGCCGGGGCGGCGCAGTACGCCGCCTTCCTTGGCGCGCAACGGGACGACATGGCCGGGGCGGGTGAAGTCGTTCGCTCCGGTGTCGGGGTCCGCGAGCAGGCGCATCGTGGCTGCTCGGTCGGAGGCGGAGATACCGGTTCCGATACCTTCTCGCGCGTCGACGGTGACGGTGTACGCCGTTCCGTGTTTGTCCTGGTTGGTGGCGAACATCGGCGGCAGGCCGAGTCGGTCGCAATCCTCACCGGACAACGGGACACAGAGGTAGCCCGAGGTATAGCGGACCATGAAGGCAACCAGTTCCGGGGTGGCCTTCTCGGCGGCGAAGATGAGGTCGCCTTCGTTCTCGCGGTCCTCGTCGTCGACGACCACCACTGCTTTGCCCGCAGCGATGTCCGCAACTGCGCGCTCGATACTGTCGAACCTGGTCACGAAAGTGCGCTCCATAGGTCTCGGGCCTGGCTCAGCGCCCTGGAAATGTCTCCGATGCACCGTTACCTGCGTGCACTTCAACAGTACTTACTGTGCGTCGATCGCCTGCAGCCGCTCCACGTACTTGGCGATGACGTCGACTTCGAGGTTGACCGGTGAACCCACCTCGGCCGTGCCGAGTGTGGTCAGGTCGAGGGTGGTGGGGATCAGCGAGATCTCGAACCAGTGCCCGCCGTCGTCGACTCCGAGCCCGGACACGGTGAGCGAGACACCGTCGACCGTGATGGATCCTTTCTCGACGACGTAGCGCGCTACCGACGTGGGCATGGTGATGCGCACGACGGTCCAGTTCTCGGACGGGCTGCGTCCGGCTACCGTGCCGGTTCCGTCGACGTGTCCTTGGACGAGGTGCCCGCCGAGCCTGCTACCGAGTGCCGCTGCGCGTTCGAGGTTGACGCGACTGCCGACATCCAGAGCGCCGAGGCTCGATCGGTTCAACGTCTCCTGCATGACGTCGGCGGTGAATCCGCCGTCGGGAAGTACTTCGACGACGGTCAGACACACTCCGTTCACCGCGATGGAATCCCCGTGGCCGGCATCGGAGGTCACCACCGGGCCCCGGACGGTGAAGCGAGCGGCGTCGGGCAGTTCGTCCTTGGCCACGATCTCGCCCAGCTCTTCGACGATTCCGGTGAACATCTACTTCGCTCCTTCGGGCACGACACTCAGAAGAACGTCGTTGCCGATCATGGTGACTGTCTCCGTGCGGAACCGAATTGCGTCGGCAATTGTTCCGATCCCCGCATTCTCCACCGCAGCCGGGCCGGTCCCCAACACCGCAGGTGCGATGTAGGCGACAACGCGGTCCACGAGACCGGCGGCGAGGAACGCGCCTGCCAGAGTCGGACCACCTTCTATCTGAATGTCGGTGTACTCGCTCAGCGCGTCGATCACCGCAGCCGGGTCGTGTGTGTCCAGAAACACCGTCGGTGCCTCCGGACCGCGGATCGCGGCGGTCGCCGGTGCGGGCCTCGATCCGACGACGACTCGAACCGGCTGATGCGATGCCAGGGTGCCGTCGGGGCGACGAGCAGTCAGCCGTGGATCGTCGGCCAGTACGGTTCCGGTTCCGACGACGATGGCGTCGAGCTTGGCCCGTTCGGCGTGCACGTGCGCCCGCGCCTCGGGTCCGGTGATCCACTGGCTCGTTCCGTCGGCGGCGGCGCTGCGTCCGTCGAGCGTCGCGGCGTATTTCCAAGTGACGTGCGGCCGTCCGGTGCGTTGTTTGTGCAGCCAGGCCCGCAGTGGCCCCTGCTGTACCTCGCGCGTCCCCACGCCCTGTTCGACGCGAATCCCGGCGTTCCGCAGTGTGTCTGCCCCGCCGGACGCGAGCGGGTTCGGATCCGCTATCGCGAACACGACCGACGCGACCCCGGCTGCGACGAGAGCCTGCGAGCACGGTCCGGTGCGGCCCGTGTGGTTGCACGGCTCGAGTGTCACCACCGCGGTGCCGCCGCGCGCACGGTCGCCGGCCTCGGTGAGTGCGACGATCTCGGCGTGGGGGCCGCCGGGTGGACGGGTGGAGCCGGAGCCCACCACGATGCCGCGGGCGTCGAGGATCACGGCACCGACCGCGGGGTTGGGGCTGCTGATGCCCCGAGCGGCCTCGGACGCGTCGACGGCCAGAGCCATCGCCTCGACGACCGACACGGCCGAGCCCGGGGCATCGGTCACGACAGGTGGTGCGATGCGCGGGCGGCCCGGCCGCGGAGATCACGCACTGCGGCGGCGGGATCGGCGGTGTTGTACACGGCCGAACCGGCCACGAAGCAATCGATGCCGGCCTCGGCGGCCTGCTCGATGGTGTCGGAGTTTATGCCGCCGTCGATCTCGACCACCAAGCGTAGATCTCCGGAATCGACAAGTGCCCGAACAGCTTTGGCTTTGGACAGTACTTCGGGCATGAACGACTGCCCTCCGAAACCGGGCTCCACACTCATCACCAGCAGAGTGTCGAAGTCGCGCAGAATCTCGAGGTAGGGCTCGATCGGGGTACCCGGCTTCACCGACAGGCCGGCTTTCGCACCGGCGGCCCTGATGTCGCGCGCCACGGCGCTGGGGTCATCCGTTGCTTCGGCGTGGAACGTGACGTTGTATGCCCCGGCCTCGGCATACGGCGGGGCCCAGCGCGCCGGATCCTCGATCATCAAGTGGCAATCGAGGGGAATGCTCGTTGCTTTGAGCAGACTCTCGACCACCGGTAGCCCGAGGGTGAGGTTGGGGACGAAGTGTGCGTCCATGACGTCGACGTGGAGCCAATCGGCCCCCGCGACGGCATCGGCTTCGGCGGCGAGGCGCGCGAAATCGGCGGACAGAATCGAGGGAGCGATCATCGGGGAAACCACGACTGGTGAGCCTAGTCGAGCCGGTATCGTGCCGACATGGCCACCATGGACTCCGCGAGCGCCGTCCTTGCCGAATTGCCCGAAGTCACCGAAAGCGTTCGGTACGGGAATCCCGCCTGGGGCATCGGCAAGCACGTGTTCGCGTGGGTACGACCGTTCAGCAAGGCCGACCTGAAACGATTCGGCGACGAGACCCCGCCCGCCGGACCGATCCTGGCCGTCAGGACTGCCGACCTGCACGAGAAGGAAGCCATCCTCGCCGCACATCCGCGCTCGTGCTTCACGATCCCGCACTTCGACGGGTTCTCTGCCGTTCTGATCGACGTCGACAACGCCGAGGACGACGAACTGCGCGAACTCCTCGTCGACGGGTGGCTGGTGTACGCACCCGCAGACGTGGCCGAGGCGTTCCTGGCCGGAGGGTGATCAGACCGGCTTGCGCAGCGCCGCCATGAACATCGCGTCGGTACCGTGCCGATGCGGCCACAGTTGCACCGACGGGCCGTCACCCAGTTGCGGTACTCCCGGCACGAGCGCGCGGGTGTCGAGCTGTTCGACGCCGTACCGGCGTACGGCGTCTGCAACGACGGCCGCTGTTTCGGACAGATGCGGCGAGCACGTCGAGTACAGCACCACCCCGCCGGGCCGGACCAGATCGATCGCTGCCGCCAGCAATTCCTTCTGCAGGGTGACCAATGCCGCCACGTCGGACGGTTGGCGACGCCACCGCGCTTCGGGGCGACGACGCAGCGCTCCGAGACCGGTGCACGGCGCGTCGACGAGCACGCGGTCGTAACCCGCGTCGAGTCCGGACTCGCGGCCATCGACGGTGTGCACCGTCACCGGTAGGTCCTTGGTGGTCTTGGACACGAGGTCGGCGCGGTGCGGGGTCGGTTCGACGGCGTCGACCCGTGCGCCGTCGATCTCCGCCAGGGCACCGAGCAGGGCGGCCTTGCCGCCCGGACCGGCGCACAGGTCCAACCATCTGCCACCGTCGTCGCCGAGCAACGGTGCCAACGTCAGCGCGCGGCCGACGAGCTGACTGCCCTCGTCCTGGACTCCGGCCAGTCCGTCCCGGACGGCATCGAGCTTGCCGGGGTCGCCGCCGTCGAGGTGCACCGCGTACGGCGAATAGGGACCTTCCTCTCCCCCGGTGATCAGCGCCAGTTCTTCGGCGGAAATCTCTCCCGGTCGCGCGACGAGGTGGACCGAGGGACGCGCGTCGTCCGCCTCGAGCACCGCGGCGAGTTCCCCGGCATCGGCTCCGAGCGCATCGGCGAAGGCCTGCGCAATCCACTTGGGATGGGCGTATTCGAATGCCAGGTGACCGACCGGATCCGCCGTCGTCGCCGGTGCCAGCTCGTCGACCCACTGCGCTGCGGTTCGCTCGGACACTCGTCGCAGCACGGCGTTGACGAAACCTGCCTTGCCGGAACCGAATTCGGAGCGGGCGAGATCTACCGACGTGGCGACGGCTGCGTGCGGGGCAACCCGGGTGCGCAGCAGCTGATAGGCCCCGAGCCGAAGGATGTCGAGCAGTGGTCCGTCGATCTCTGCGGCAGGCCGCCCGGCCGCGTGTGCGATCACGGCGTCGAGCACACCCCGAGCGCGTGATGCGCCGTAGGCGAGTTCGGTGGCCAGCGCGGCATCGCGAGAATCCAACTTGCGCTCGCGGAGCAACCCGGGCAGCACCAGGTTCGCGTACGCATCGCGCTCCCGCACCGCTTTGAGCACGTCTCTGGCCGCACGCCGTGCCGGATCGATCGCGTCGACCGCACGGGGTCCGGTGCCCTGCGGCGGCCGGTTCCCTTTGGGCCCACGTGCCCCCGGTGACTTCTTGACGTACTTGCGGGGCTGGCTCGACTCGCGCTTACGAGGCCTGTCGGGCTCTGTCATCGTGCCACCGCCGTATCGTCCAGCCGAGCGCCGCGCGCCCAGTCGAGTGCCCTCATGACCTTCTTGCCCTGAGGTTGAATATCGCCGAGAACGACTGCGCCGGTTCCGGTTCCGATGTGTACACCGGTCTTGCGTACGTCGATCGTTCCCGGCTCCAACGTGTCCGGCGACAGCTGAACAGGAGCGATCTTGACGCGGAGATCCCCGATGGTCGTCCACGCGCCCGGGGCCGGTGTGACGGATCTGATGTGTCGGTCGACGAATGCCGCGGATCTCGTCCAGTCGATGCGCGCGGCATCGACTGTCACTTTGCTCGCGTAGGACACACCGTCCTCGGATTGCGGTAGCGCTGCCGCCGTTCCGTCCTCGATCGCGTCCAACGTCGCGGCGAGCAAGTGGGCTCCGCTCGACGCCAGACGCCCGAGCAGATCACCCGTGGTGTCGGAATCCCGAATCCGTTCGGTGGTGACACCGAGTACCGGACCGGTGTCCATCCCGACGTCGAGAAGGAACGTCGATGCGCCTGTGACGTCGTCGCCCGCGGCGATCGCGGCCTGTACCGGTGCCGCGCCACGCCACGCGGGCAACAGTGAGAAGTGCAGATTGATCCAGCCGTACCGAGGTATGTCGAGTACCTGTTGCGGCAACAACGCGCCGTACGCAACGACCGGGCACACGTCGGGGGCGAGGTCGGTCAGCGCCGCCACAAACTCCGGGTCCGACGGCCTCGCGGGAGTGAGCACCGGGATGCCGTGCTCGTCCGCCAACACTCCGACGGGCGAGCGCACGGTCTTGCGTCCACGGCCGGCTGCGGCATCGGGCCGGGTGACCACGGCGATCACCTCGTGCCGTTCGGACTCCACCAGTCGCGCGAGTGACGGGACCGCAGGTTCCGGTGTTCCGGCGAAGACGACGCGCACTGAAGGCAACTCCCTGGGATGGACGAAACGATGTCGGTTGTCCATCCTAGGGAGTCACGGCAGCGTGCGACGATTCCGCACCGACGATCACGTCGCGTCGGTGCTGTCGGAACTGTCGGAAGCGTCCTCCGCGAGGATGCGATACAGCGATCGGCGTGCCTCGATGAGCACCTCGGCTGCCTGGTCGACCTGACGCACGGTTCCGACTCCGGCCACCTGACCGGCAGCTCCCATCAATTGTCCGATCAGTGCCCGAAGATCACGCGCATCGACGCCGACGGAACCGGCTACGTCGTCCCAAGGACTGCCGAGATCTGCTCGATGGTCGTCGACATGACGCCTGCCCTCGGCCGTCAGTGCTGCCGTCTTCCGGCCGGCCACCTTGTCGATCAGCACCAAGCCCTCGTCTTCGAGCTGCGACAGGGCCGGGTAGATCGATCCCGGGCTCGGCTTCCAGGTTCCGTTGCTCTTCTCGGCGATCTGCTGGATGAGTTCGTAACCGTGCATCGGCCGGTCCTCGAGCAGCAGGAGGATCGCCGCGCGGACATCGCCACGTCGGCCCCGACCGCCTCGGCCCCGACCACGACCGAAGTCGGCATTCGGCCCGAAACCGCCGGCCCCGACACCACCGGGCCACATACCGTCACGCCCCCGCCCGACAGGACCTCCCCGACGTCTGCCGTGTTCTCCGTGACCTCTCCTTCCCCGACCTCTCTCGTGTCGTTCTCCGCCTTCTGGTTCTCCGTCTTCTGCCGGGCCGTGCTCGTCGTCCTGCGCAACCCACATCTGGAACGGCGCGCCACGTCGGCGCGGGTCTCCGTGCCGATTGCCTGCGAGTCCCATCCGGGGACCTCCGCGGCGTCCGAATTCGTGTGCAAAGCCTTCGAATGCGTAGTTCATCTCGTTCTCCTTAGTATCGATTGAACAAGTCGACGATATATCGGCAATAGAACTTTAACAAGGCCCTGAGGTTGCCTCTCTATCTGGACGTAGGGAACGCGACAGGACAGAGAAAGCCCATCACCCGATCCGAATGGGATCGATCTGAATCCGTACGCCCGCGCCGAGCTTCTTGGCGCTTCGGGACGCCTGCGCAGTCGACAGCGCTCGCGCCAGCGCTGCTCCGGTGCTTCGCGGAACCCGGATCAGCAGCCGCTGCACGTCTCCGGACAACCCGTCCTCGCTGCTCCCTGCCGGTGCGCGTTGACCGTCCGGGAGATCGACGGGACCCAGTACCTCCACCGTCTCGGGCAGATCTGCACTGTCGACCAACGCTGTGATCGCGTCGGTGGTCCCGTCGATCGCCGCCACGTGAACGGCCGGTGGAAACCGAACCTCGACTCGTTCGTCCAGCTGACTGCGCGCGTGCCACAGCGGATCCCAGCGCACCAGGGCCTGGACGGTGGGGATCTCGGACTCGGCCACCACGACCACACGTCCCCCAGCCGCCCCGGGCCGAACCATCGACGCAGCCGTCATCCAGCGGCGCAGTGTCTCCTCTGCCGCACGCAGATCCGCCCGGCCCAGCAGCGCCCAACCGTCGAGCAGCAGCGCGGCGCCGTATCCGCCGTCCACGGTCGGCTCGGCACCGACGGTCGACACCACGAGCGAACCACCGGGGCGCACGGTATCGAGGACGGTGGCCCCACCGGAGTTGTGTATCGGCACGCCAGGGAAGGCGCGGCCGAGCTCCTCGGCCGTGCGTCCCGCTCCGATCACCACGGCGCGCAGGTTGCGAGACCCGCAGACCGTACAGCGGTGTGCGGCATCGGCGATTCCGCACCAGGAACACGTCGGGCTGCCCGCGCCGTCGCTGCCCGGAGCCGAGGGCAGGGCGAGCGGACCGTTGCAGCGTCGACACCGAGCCGGATGGCGGCACTTCGCACACGCCAGCGACGGAACATAACCGGCGCGTGGAACCTGAACCAGCACAGGGGTATCCGCTTTCAGCGCCGCACGTGCGGCCTCGAAAGCGATCGCCGGTAGCCGCGCGACCCGGGCTGCCGGATCCCGAGCGAGCGCGTGGTCCGAGTCGGCCAGCGCGACCACGTGAGGTTGCCGTTCACGCACCAGCTCACGTGGGGCGACCAGGTCGTGGGCCCAGCCGGAATCGACGAGAGCCTCGGCCTCGGCCGTCCGGGAATGTCCGCCGACGACGACCGCGGCTCCCGACACGTGCGACCGGAGCAACGCCACCTCACGTGCATGCGGATACGGTGAGCGTGGTTCGGCGAAACTGTCGTCGCCGTCGTCCCAGATCGCGATCAGGCCGAGGTTCGACACGGGCGCGAACACCGCACTGCGTGTCCCTACCACGACAACGGGGCCCGACCTCAGACAGCGCAACCACTGCCGGTACCGCTTGGCCGGTCCCAAACCGGCCGACAGCGCCACCACACGGTCGGCCCCGACTGCCGCGGCGCATGCACCCTCCAGGCGATCGAGATCCCGTTGGTCGGGCACCACGACCACTGCGGACCGTCCGCTCCCCACGGTGACGGCAGCCAATTCGGCCAATCGAGCGGGCCACACCTCGCCGGGTAGGGCCTGCCACACCGCACGCGGAACACGGTGCTCGCCAAGGGCATCGAGGAAATTGGAGCCATGGGTATACGCCGCCCAGCCCGTGCGATCGACGACCGGCTCTGCTGCCTCGTCGACGACCGGAGGGGGCTCTGCCTCGACCCGTGCGTGGCGAGCCGGAACCGCCAGACGCAGCACATCCGCTCGCGTTCCTGCGTAGCGATCGGCCACCGCCGACACCAACTCGGCGATCTCGGGAGTCAGTACGCGCTCGGCGGACACGACCCGGTCCAGCCAGCCGAGACGACCGGGATGGTCGGTCTCGGCCAGCCTGGCGAGTACGAACCCGTCGACGAGCCGGCCGGCAAAACGAACGCGTACCCGCACACCGGGCTGGGCATCGTCGCTGACGTCCTCGGGAACGAGGTAATCGAACTCGCGGTCGAGGTGCGGCAGCGGAAGCATCGGAAGAATGCGCGCGATCGGCAGATCGGTTGCCGCTACCGGCGTCACACCAGCCACCGCACCTCCTTCTCGATCGTCACCCCACACTCGTCGTGGGAGCACCGAGCCGGTGCGAACAGGGTACGTGCGGCAGCATCGCTGCCGGAGTGGAGGGACCTACAGGCCTGCCGCATCCCGGAGCTTGTCGGCGCGATCGGTGGATTCCCACGGAAGATCGATGTCGGTACGTCCGAAGTGACCGTACGCGGCCGTCTGCGCGTAGATCGGGCGCAGCAGGTCGAGGTCGCGGATGATGGCACCGGGACGGAGGTCGAAGACCTCGCTGATCGCCGCCTGAATACGCGCGGGATCGGTCTTCTCGGTGCCGAACGTCTCGACGAACAGACCGACCGGTGCTGCCTTGCCGATCGCATAGGCCACCTGCACCTCGATGCGGTCGGCCAGACCGGCTGCGACCGCATTCTTGGCGACCCACCTCATTGCGTATGCGGCGCTGCGGTCGACCTTCGACGGGTCCTTGCCCGAGAATGCTCCGCCGCCGTGCCGAGCCATGCCGCCGTACGTGTCGACGATGATCTTTCGGCCGGTCAGACCGGCGTCTCCCATCGGACCACCCAGCACGAACTTTCCGGTGGGATTGACCAGCAACCGGACGTTCGAGGTGTCGAGAGTCGGTACGTCCAGCTCTGCGAGTACCGAGCCCAGGACCTTCTCGCGGATGTCGGGAGTGAGCAGGTTGTCGAGGTCGATGTCTGCTGCATGCTGCGTCGAGATCACGACGGTATCGAGACGAACGGCGTCGTCCCCGTCGTACTCGATGGTGACCTGAGTCTTGCCGTCCGGACGCAGATACGGCAGCACACCGCTCTTGCGAACCTCGGTCAGTCTCCGAGAAAGCCTGTGTGCCAACGCAATCGGCAGTGGCATGAGCTCGGGCGTATCGGTGTTGGCGTAGCCGAACATCAATCCTTGGTCGCCGGCACCCTGACGGTCGATCTCGTCGTCGGACAATCCTTCGACGCGGGCCTCGTGCGAATGGTCGACGCCCTGCGCGATCTCGGGTGACTGCGCGCCGATGGCGACGTTCACACCACAGGAGTTTCCGTCGAATCCCTTGGCGGACGAGTCGTATCCGATCTCGAGCACCTTCTCGCGCACGATCTTCGGGATGTCGGCGTAGGCGGTGGTGTTCACCTCACCTGCGACGTGGACCTGGCCCGTGGTGACGAGCGTCTCCACCGCCACTCGGGCTCGCGGATCCTCGGTGAGAAGAGCGTCGAGGATGGAATCGCTGATGGCGTCACAGATCTTGTCTGGATGACCTTCTGTAACGGACTCGCTGGTGAAAAGCCGACTACCGGACTTGCTCACGGACTTCCTCTCGACGCATGTTCTTGCCCGACCCGACGGCTGATGCCGGCCGAGCACTCCACGAAAATTGATGTTCCCTCGGTGTTATCGCCCCTGTGGGAGCCACGCAAACCTTTACGGCGCTGTCGCCCTGGTACCCAGAACGCTAGCTGCTACGACATCGATCGTGCACCCTCGACATCAGCGGGTGTCCGAAGTGGGCCGCGTATCGCGGGAGCGAAGCATCTGGGCGACCGAATCCAACACCCTGCTGGCGAGCAGAGCTTTCGAGCCCTCCCCCAGCGCGGCCTCGGAGCCGTCGGACCCCAACAACCAGCCGTCGTTGTGGTCGACCTCGAAGGCCTTGCCGTCACCCACCGCATTGACGACGAGCAGATCGCAGCCTTTGCGTTCGAGCTTGGCTCGCGCGTAGGTGAGCACGTCACCGTCGGCGTCGCCCGTCTCGGCGGCGAATCCGACGATCACCGTCGACGATCGGACGTCTCCGCTGTGCCGAGCCGACACGAGACCGGCGAGGATGTCGTCGTTGCGGACCAGAGGGATCGACGACGGTTCGTTCGAGCCCTTCTTGATCTTGCTGCTCGCGATGGACTCGGGTCTGAAGTCGGCGACCGCAGCCGCCATCACCACTGCGTCGACGTCGGTCGCATACGAGCGCACCGCGTCCTGCATATCGGACGCGGTCTTCACGTGGACCACATCGACCGCCGCGGGTGCCTCGAGGTCGCTGGTGTACCCGGCGATCAAGGTCACGTGGGCACCGCGCTGGGCTGCGACGCGAGCCAACGCGTACCCCTGCTTGCCGGAACTCCGATTCCCCAGAAAACGAACGGGATCGAGGGGTTCCCGCGTACCACCGGCCGAGATCAGAATTCGCCGTCCCTCGAGATCGCGCGGCATCGCGTCCGCACGTTCGGTCAGCAGCATGGCGAGAGCGAAAATCTCCTCGGGCTCGGGCAGTCGGCCCGAACCGGTGTCGCGTCCGGTCAACCGGCCGGACGCAGGCTCGATCACCTGGGTACCGCGCGATCGGAGCGTGGTGACGTTCGCGACGGTGGCCGGGTGTTCCCACATCTCCGTGTGCATGGCCGGGGCCAACACGACGGGGCACCGAGCGGTCAGCAACGTCGCGGTGAGCAGATCGTCCGCCCGCCCGCCCGCGATTCGAGCCATCAGGTCCGCGGTGGCCGGCGCGACGACGACGAGATCCGCTTCCTGCCCCAGCCGGACGTGCGGCACCTCGGGCACATCGGCGAACACGCCGGTGTGCACCGGCTGGCCGGACAATGCCTCGAATGTTGCGCGGCCGACGAATTCGAGCGCCGACGCAGTCGGAATCACTCGAACCTGATGGCCGTTCTCGGTGAATTTTCGAATGAGCGCACAACTCTTGTAGGCGGCGATACCGCCGCCTACTCCGACGACCACATGCACGTCAGGTGTCCCCTGTCGGGTTCTTATTCGCCTTCGGTGTGCTCGAGGAGGTCTGCGTGAATCTCGCGAAGCGCGATGGACAGCGGCTTTTCCTGCAGACCGGGCTCGACCAGCGGTCCCACGTATTCGAGGATTCCGTCACCGAGCTGGTTGTAGTAGTCGTTGATCTGGCGTGCACGCTTGGCTGCGTAGATGACGAGGGCGTACTTCGACGAGGTGCGCGCGAGCAATTCGTCGATGGGTGGATTGGTGATGCCGAGCGGCGTGTCGTAGGCCGGCAGAGCGCTGCGTCCGTCGAAGTCGGAAACGGCCGCTGAAGTGCTGCTCACTGATGATCTCCTGAAATTGCATCGTTGGTGCTACGAACTAGCTGGTCGGGGCCTCGTGCGCCGTGAATATGGTCAGCTGTTACCGACCGACGACCTACCGACCAACAAGGATACCAACTGTTCGCACGAATGGTCGACATCGGTATTGACAACGACCGTGTCGAACTCGTCCTGTGCCGCCAATTCCACCCTCGCCGTTTCCAGCCGCCGCTCGGTGGCGGCGCTCTCCTCCGTCGCTCGACCTACCAGACGAGAGACCAGGTCTTCCCACGTCGGCGGTGCCATGAACACCAGCAGGGCTTCCGGCTTGGACACCCGAACGGCACGCGCACCGGCCAGATCGAGCTCGAGCAGCACCGGACTGCCGGCTTCCAGAGCGGCGTCCACTGCGGCTGCAGGGGTTCCCGACCGCTGCAGGCCGCCGTGGATACTCGCCCACTCCAACAGCTCACCGTCGGCGATCATCCGGTCGAACTCCTCGGACGACACGAAGTGGTAGTCCTGACCATCCACCTCGCCGGGCCGCGGCGATCGCGTCGTGACCGACACACTGAAGACCAGCTCCGGTAGCGCCGCGCGCACGAGCCGAACGACACTGGACTTGCCGACGCCGGAAGGGCCGGACAGCACCACCAACCGGCCCCGCTTCTTCTCCGGCGCGGACGTCGCCGCAGTGTCACTCACCGTCGTCAGGCCTCGAAATCGAACTTCGTCAACAGCGCTTTGCGCTGCCGATCCCCGAGTCCGCGCAGTCGACGAGTGGGCGCGATCTCCAACTCCGTCATCAGCTCCGCGGCCTTGACCTTGCCCACCTTCGGCAACGCCTCGAGCAATGCGGATACCTTCATCTTGCCGAGAATCTCGTCCGTCTCGGCGTCCTTGAGAACCTGCTTGAGGTCGGTGCCGCCGCGCTTGAGGCGCTCCTTGAGCTCGGCGCGAGCCTTGCGGGCGCTAGCTGCCTTCTCGAGGGCAGCAGCGCGCTGCTCGGGGGTCAACTGGGGAAGGGCCACTGTCGGTTCCTCCGTCTTCTCGTTTCGGGGCGAGCGACCGGTCCGATCAGGATCGGTACGCCGCTCATCGGTAGGTGCCTGCCGAGGACCATCCGTGCAGGGGTTCCCGGTCGATTCGCATTGTCGTCGGCAGCGTTAGCGACCGTACCGACGACGGGCGCTCACCGCTAACCCACCCCCACACGCTCGCCGACGCGACCATGGACTATGCGAGACCCGCTTCGATCTCGTCACGCAACTGCGTCGCCGCCGCACGCAACGCCGTCACCGACGGACCCGCCGCCAGCACACTCCGAGAGGAGTTCGGCAACAGCAGCTCTCGGCAATCACGGAAGATCTCTGCCAGATCGTTCACCGTGGCACCTTGGGCACCCAAGCCGGGCGCGAGCACCGGCCCGCGGTAGCCCGACAGATCGAGGCCGTGATCGCGGGTGGCGCCGACCACCAGGCCCACCGTGTCCGCATCGACACGGTTGCGCGCAGCCGCCGCGTCGACGATCGACTGCGCAACGGACCCACCCGTCGACATCGACGCGTGCTGCAGCGCGGAACCTTCCGGATTCGACGTCCGGGCAAGGACGAACACACCGCGGTCGTTTGCGACAGCTCGGTCGATCGCCGCACCCAACGAGTCGAACCCCAGGTACGGCGACACCGTGACGGCATCGGACGACAACGGAGAACCCGGCTCCAGCCACGCCTGCGCGTACGCATCCATCGTCGTTCCGATATCGCCGCGCTTGGCATCGGCGATCACCAACGTGCCTGCGTCCCGCAACACCCCGACAGTGCGCTCGAGAACCGCATAGCCGGCTGAACCGTACGACTCGAAGAACGCCACCTGAGGCTTGACGACAGCCACCTCACCGACGAACGCCTCCACACACAGCTCGGCGAAGACCTCGAGACCGTCCGCCGAGCGCGGCAGGTCCCACGCCTCGAGCAGAGCCGGATGCGGATCGATGCCGACGCACAGCCGACCGCGCGCGGCGACCGCTGCCCGGAGCCGGTCCGACCAACTGTGGTGATGACTCACGGCAGAACCAGGCCTTCCTTCAGACCCGCATGCAGATCCTGCAGGGAACGAACACCGATTCCACCGGCGATGGCGGCCTCGATGCCCTGCACTGCGGCCGACGCACCCTGCACCGTGGTGATGCACGGAATGTTCTGCGCCACAGCGGCAGAACGGATTTCGTATCCGTCGACGCGGGGACCGGAGTTGCCGTACGGGGTATTGATGACCATCGCGATGTCGCCGGCCAGGATGCGGTCGACGATCGTCTGCTCACCCTCCGGGACATCCTCGCCCGACTGCTTGTACACCTGCTCGCACTTGATTCCGTTGCGCCGCAACACATCTGCGGTTCCTTCGGTGGCCAGGATGTCGAACCCGAGATCGGCGAGTCGTTTCACCGGGAAGATCAACGACCGCTTGTCCTTGTTCGCCACCGACACGAATACTGCACCGCCGGCGGGCAGCGAACCGTACGCGGCGGTCTGACTCTTGGCGAAGGCAGTGCCGAAATCGAAGTCGATACCCATCACCTCACCGGTGGACTTCATCTCCGGGCTGAGCAGTGTGTCGACGCCGGTTCCGTCCGCGCGGCGGAACCTGTTGAACGGCAACACCGCTTCCTTGACGGCGATAGGCGCACCCGCCGGGACGGTGCCACCGTCTCCGGTCTCCGGCAGGATTCCCGCAATCCGAAGTTCGGCGATGCTCTCCCCCAACATCACTCGGGCGCAGGCCTTCGCCAGCTGCACGGCCGTCGCCTTGGACACGAACGGCACCGTCCGGCTGGCCCGAGGGTTGGCCTCGAGGACGTACAGAATGTCGTCCTTGAGGGCGTACTGCACGTTCAGCAGGCCCTGGACACCGATTCCCTTCGCGAGGGCTTCGGTCGATCGACGCACGTTCTCCAAGTCGGTCTTGCCGAGCGTGATCGGCGGGAGCGCACATGCGGAGTCGCCGGAGTGGATGCCGGCCTCCTCGATGTGCTCCATGATGCCGCCGATGTACACCTCGGTGCCGTCGCACAGCGCGTCGACGTCGATCTCCACGGCATCTTCCAGGAACCGGTCGACCAGCACCGGTCGGTCGTCCGAGATCTCCGTCGCATTGGAGATGTAGGTCGCCAGGGATGCCTCGTCGTAGACGATCTCCATACCGCGTCCGCCCAGCACGTACGACGGGCGCACCAACACCGGGTAACCGATTCCTGCGGCGATCTCACGCGCCCCGTCGAACGTCGTCGCGGTGCCGTACTTGGCTGCCGGCAGTCCTGCCGCGTCCAGTACCTTGCCGAACTCTCCGCGGTCCTCGGCGAGGTCGATGGCCTCGGGAGAGGTTCCGACGATGGGTACGCCTGCGGCTTTCAGTCGCTTCGCCAGACCGAGCGGGGTCTGTCCGCCCAGCTGCACGATGACCCCGCGCACCGTTCCCGACGCCGCCTCGGCCCGGTACACCTCGAGCACGTCCTCGAACGTCAGCGGCTCGAAGTACAGGCGATCGGCGGTGTCGTAGTCGGTGGAGACGGTCTCGGGGTTGCAGTTGACCATGACCGTCTCGTAGCCGGCCTCGGACAGCGTCAGCGCCGCGTGCACACAGCTGTAGTCGAATTCGATGCCCTGACCGATGCGGTTGGGACCGGATCCGAGGATCAGGACCTTGGGCCGGTCCGGCTGCGGGGCAACCTCGGTCTCGGCTTCGGGGTCGAGCTCGTAGGTGCCGTAGTGGTACGGGGTCTTGGCCTCGAACTCCGCCGCACAGGTGTCGACAGTCTTGTAGACCGGGTGCACACCGAGCTCGTCGCGCAGCGCCCGCACTCCGTCCTCACCGTCGAGTTCGGGTCGCAGAGCGGCGATCTGGCGATCGGACAGACCGTGGTACTTGGCCTGACGCAGCAGCGCCTCGTCGAATTCGGCCGCCTCGCGAACCTGGACGCCGAGTTCGTGGATCTGCTGGAACTGGTCGAGAAACCACGGGTCGATCTTGGTCGCCTCGAACAGCTGCTCGGGGGTGGCACCGAGAGCGAAGGCCTTCTCGATCCCGTACATCCGACCGTCCTGCGGAACGGACAGGTCCTTCAGCAACGCGTCCAGACTTTCTGCCTCGACCTCAGGGCCGGTCCAGTAGCCCGCGCGCTTGGTTTCGAGCGAGCGCATCACCTTGCCGAAGGCCTCGGTGAAGTTGCGGCCGATGGACATCGCCTCGCCGACGGACTTCATCGTCGTGGTCAGCGTGCCGTCGGCACCGGGGAACTTCTCGAACGCGAATCGCGGTGCCTTGACCACCACGTAGTCCAGCGTCGGCTCGAAGCAGGCCGGCGTCTCCTTGGTGATGTCGTTGACGATCTCGTCGAGGGTGTACCCGATGGCCAGCTTGGCGGCCATCTTGGCGATCGGGTAGCCCGTGGCCTTGGACGCCAGAGCCGACGAGCGTGACACGCGCGGGTTCATCTCGATGACGACCAGTCGGCCGTCGGCCGGATCCATGGCGAACTGGATGTTGCAGCCACCGGTGTCGACGCCCACCTCGCGCAGGATGTCGATGGAGAGGTCGCGCATCTTCTGGTACTCGCGGTCGGTCAGCGTCATCGCGGGCGCAACGGTGACCGAGTCACCGGTGTGCACGCCGACCGGGTCGACGTTCTCGATGGAACAGACGATGACCACGTTGTCGCGGCCGTCACGCATGAGCTCGAGCTCGTATTCCTTCCAGCCGAGGATGGACTCCTCGATCAGCACGTTGGCCGTCGGGGACGCCGCCAGGCCGCCTCCCGCGATCCGAGTCAGGTCCTCGTCGTTGTAGGCCAATCCCGAACCGAGCCCACCCATCGTGAACGACGGCCGGACGACGACCGGGAAACCGAGCTCGGCGACGGTCTCGCGTACCTCGTCCATCGTGTAGCAGACGGCCGACTTGGCGGATTCTCCACCGACCTTGGCGACGATGTCCTTGAACTTCTGTCGGTCCTCGCCGCGCTGGATCGCGTCGAAGTCGGCACCGATCAGTTCGACGCCGTACTTGGTGAGAATGCCCTGATCGTGCAGAGCGACAGCAGCATTGAGAGCCGTCTGTCCGCCCAGGGTCGCGAGTACGGCCTGGATGGGGTGGCCCTGCTCGGCCTCGCGAGCGAAGATCTTCTCGATGAACTCCGCGGTGATCGGCTCGACGTACGTCGCGTCGGCGAACTCCGGGTCGGTCATGATCGTGGCCGGGTTCGAGTTGACGAGGCTGACCCGCAGGCCTTCCTCACGAAGCACTCGACACGCCTGGGTGCCGGAGTAGTCGAACTCGCAGGCCTGGCCGATGACGATCGGGCCGGATCCGATGACCAGGACGTGGTTCAGGTCTGTGCGGCGTGGCATTACTTCTTCTCCTGAAGGACGCTGGTGAAACGGTCGAAGAGGTAGGCGGCGTCGTGCGGGCCGGCCGCGGCCTCGGGGTGGTACTGCACCGAGAAGGCGCTGCCGCCGATCAGCTCGACGCCCTCGACGGTGCCGTCGTTGGCGCAGGTGTGGCTGATTCGTGCTCGACCGAAGTCGGTGTCGAACTCCTCGCCGGCTTCACCTTCGAGTGCGAACCCGTGATTCTGCGCGGTAATCGCGATGCGACCGGTGGTGTGCTCGATGACCGGGATGTTCATGCCGCGGTGGCCGAACTTCATCTTGTACGTGCCGCGACCCAGTGCCCGCCCGAAGATCTGGTTGCCGAAGCAGATGCCGAACAGCGGCAGCTCTCGTTCGAGTACCTGCCTTGTCAGCGCGACACTCGTGTCTGCCGTGGCCGGGTCTCCCGGGCCGTTGGACAGGAACACACCGTCCGGGTTCAGTTCGAGAACCTGCTCGATGCTGGTGTTCGACGGCACCACGTGCACGCGGATACCGCGCTCGGCGAACATTCGTGGAGTGTTGGTCTTGATGCCGAGATCGACTGCCACGACGGTGAATCGAGCGTCGCCGGTCGGTTCGATGGTGTACCCGGCACCGGTGGTCACCTCGCCGGCGAGATCCGCGCCGAGCATGGACTGCTGACCGGTCACCTGCTCGAGCATCTCTTCAGAGGTGCCAAGGGCGTCGCCCGAGAACACTCCCGCCCGCATCGAACCGCGCGTACGCAGGTGCCGAACCAGGGCACGCGTGTCGATTCCGGCGATGCCGACGACGTTCTGCGCCTCGAGCTGGTCTTGCAGCGTTCCGGTCGAGCGCCAGCTCGACGTCCGGCGCGCTGGATCTCGAACGACGTAACCGGCGACCCAGATCTTGTTGGGATCCTGGGCACTGGCCGCCTCGCCGTCCTCCTGGTTCCAGCCGGTGTTACCGATCTGCGGAGCCGTGGCCACCACGATCTGGCGGTGGTAGCTCGGATCGGTCAGCGTCTCCTGGTATCCGGTCATACCGGTGCAGAAGACGGCTTCGCCGAGCGTGCGTCCCTGGGCCCCGAACGTGGTGCCGCGGAACGTCCGGCCGTCCTCCAGAACAAGAACTGCGCTGCTCACGCGGTTTCCTCCTTGGTTTCTCCGGTGAAACCCTCTGTCCACACCGGGTAGATCTGCTTGTCGTCGGCCCTGAAGCCGGTGTCTATCTCGGTCCCCGTCGGCAACTCCCATCGGATCACCAGGAGACCGTCCTTGGTCATGACCTTGCCCGCGAGTCCGCGCTCGGTACGGATCGCCCGGATCGATTCGTTCGGAATCCAGATGGGTGACTCGCCGTCCCGATCGAGGAGGATTCCCTTCTCGTGTCGTGACAGCTCGCCGGTGGCGCGGTGGCCGATGTCGCCCACGGCGATCCGGTCCTGCCAACTCGGCGCAATGGTGCTGCCGACGTAGAGCCCGGTGGCCGGCTGGATTCGGTTGGCACCCAGGTCGTCCGGCACGGCCGGGAACTCGCCGATGCGTCCTTCCTGACGCTTCTGACGCCCGCGCCAACCCCGGAAGATCAGCGCGATCATCAGCGCCCAGAACAGGATGAAGCCGATGACGATGAGAACTCTGTCCACGGCTCTACTCCCCTGCCCTGTTCGCCACGACTCCGTCGCGGACGGTGATACGTCCACGGAAGACGGTCGTGGTCACCTTGGACGAGAAGCTCATGTCCTCGAACGGTGTGTTGTGTGCGACGCTGGCGAGCTTCTTGCCCGACACCGTCCAGTCGGCCTTCGGATCGACCAGCGTCAGGTTGGCGATTTCGCCCACCTCGATCGGACGGCCCTGATCGGCCAGGCCGACGATCTCGGCCGGACGTTCGCTCATGACCCTCGCCACACCGCGCCAGTCCAGCAGACCCGGGTTCACCATCGTGTCGACGACGATCGACAGCGCGGTCTCCAGTCCGAGCATCCCGGGCCGCGCGATGGAGAACTCACAGCACTTGTCCTGCTCGGCATGCGGTGCGTGATCGGTTGCCACGCAATCGATCACGCCGTCGGCAAGACCCCTGCGCAACGCGTCCACGTCGGACTTCTCGCGCAACGGCGGGTTCACCTTGTTGACGGCGTCGTACGTCTCCAGACGCGAGTCGTCGAGGAGCAGGTGATGGGGCGTTACCTCGGCGGTGATCGAAATTCCCTGCCCCCGAGCCCATTTCAGCAACTCGACGGTGCCGGCAGTGGAGGCATGGCAGATGTGCACCCGCGCATTCGCGTCCCGAGCGAGCAGGGCATCGCGCGCGACGATCGATTCCTCGGCGGCACGGGGCCATCCGGTGAGACCGAGCCGGGCGGCGTTGGGACCCTCGTGAGCGACCGAACCGACGGTCAATCGCGGTTCTTCCGCATGCTGGGCGATCAACACTCCGAGCGAACTCGAGTACTCCAGTGCGCGACGCATGATCAAGGGATCGTCGACGCAGTGGCCGTCGTCGGAGAACATCTTGACCCGACCGACCCCGGCAGCCATCGTGGCCATCTCGGCCAGCTGCTTGCCTTCGAGCCCCACGGTGACGGCCCCGACGGGGTGCACGTCGACGAGCCCGACTTCCTGTCCGCGGCGCCACACATGGTCGGTCACGACGACCGAATCCGCGACCGGCGAGGTGTTGGCCATGGCGAACACGGCGGTGTACCCGCCCAGAGCGGCTGCGGCGGAGCCGGATTCGATGGTCTCGGTGTCTTCCCGACCGGGCTCCCGCAGATGGGTGTGCATGTCGACGAATCCGGGCAGCAGAACCTGGCCGCGCGCCTCGACCACGTCGGCACCGTCGGCGTCGACGTCAGGCCCGATCTCGACGATCTCCTCGCCAGTGATCAGGACGTTCGTTTCGGGGCCCTCGCCGTACAGCAGGACTCCACGCAGCAGTACCGACGGTGCCGGAGCGGTCATGATGCTCCCCCGTCCGAACCGACCAGCAATCGGAACAGGACTGCCATCCGCACGTGAACTCCATTCGTAACCTGTTGCAAGACTGCAGTTTTGGGTGAGTCAGCCACCGAGGACGCGATCTCCATACCGCGCAGCATCGGCCCCGGATGCAGCACCACGGCGTGCTCGGGCAGCAAGTCGAGTCGGCGCTGCGAAAGCCCGTACGTGATCGAGTACTCCCGCGCCGACGGAAAGAACCCGCCGTTCATCCGCTCGGCCTGCACCCGAAGCATCAACACCGCGTCCAACCCGGGTAGCTCGGCATCGATGTCGTGCGAGACCCGAACCGGCCAGCCCTCGACACCGACCGGCAGCAGAGTCGGTGGCGCTACCAGCACGACGTCGGCTCCGAGGGTGGACAGGAGAATCGCGTTCGATCGCGCTACCCGGCTGTGCAGAACATCGCCGACGATCGCGATCCGGCGACCGGAGATATCGCCCAGGCGTTGCCGAACCGTCAGGGCATCGAGTAGCGCCTGAGTGGGGTGTTCGTGGGTACCGTCGCCCGCATTGATGACCGCAGGACCGGCACCAGCGGAACGACCATCGAGACCAGCGCCTTGGTCGGCGGTCCACCGGGCGATCTGGTGCGCGGCACCGGACGCAGGGTGGCGGACGATGAGTGCGTCGGCACCGGCCGCACGCAGGGTCATCGCAGTGTCGCGGAGGGACTCCCCCTTGGATACCGACGAACTGCTGGCGCTGACGTTGATCACGTCGGCACTCATCCATTTGCCCGCGACCTCGAACGACACCCGTGTTCGGGTGGAGTTCTCGAAGAAGACGGTCATGATCGTCCGGCCGCGCAATGTCGGCAGCTTCTTGACCTCGCGACCGAGCAGTGCCTGCTCGAAACGTTCGGCCTCGTCGAGTAGTTCGGTGGCGGATTCTGCGGTGAGGTCGGCGACCGACAGCAGGTGTTTCATCGCGTCGATCCTCCCTCGGACAAGCTGACGCCATCCCGCCCGTCGTGCTCGGAGAGCAGCACCGAGACGTCCTCGGAGCGGGCCGTGGGCACGTTCTTGCCCACGTAATCCGCCCGGAGGGGAAGTTCGCGGTGGCCGCGATCGATCAGGACCGCGAGTTGGACGGCGCGAGGGCGTCCGACATCGCGCAGCGCGTCGAGCGCCGAGCGGACGGTACGGCCGGAAAACAGCACGTCGTCGACCAGAACGACCAGGGCATCGTCGACTCCGCCGGTCGGCACCGAGGTGCGTTCGAGTGGACGGTGCGGCTTGTTGCGCAGATCGTCGCGGTACAGGGTGATGTCGAGCGAGCCGAGCGGGGGCCGCACGCCGGAGAACGCCTCGATACGTTCGGCGAGACGCTCGGCCAGAGTGGTACCGCGAGTGGGAATGCCCAGCAGCACGACACGCGGCGAGTCGGGAGCGTCGAGCGCGGTCTTCTCGATGATCTGGTGAGCCATACGAGAGATGGTCCGACCTACATCGGCTGCGGACAGCAACTCGCGGACGGCAGAATCGGCGGATGAACTTTCGGGCGCAGGCAAACTACGACCTCCTTCTCCGCCTCTCTGGACGGATCGTTAAAGGATGTCTGGCACTAGAACTGCGTAAAGCCTAGCAACGCTCTGCGAACCGGACCCACCAGGCTCGCAGAGCGTTCGGTCACACTGCCGTGGACGGGTGTGTCACTGATCGGAGTCGACCGTCGCATCGTCCGGGCCTGCGGCCTGGGGACGCGACGACACAGCTGCCGCAGCGGCGCGAACCTGCGGTGCCACGAGCACGATCTGGCCGAGTACACCGTTGACGAAGCCCGGCGAATCGTCGGTGGACAGCTGCTTGGCCAGCTCGACGGCCTCGTCGACAGCAACGACCGGTGGGACGTCGGTGGCGTGGAAGAGCTCCCACACCGCGACCCGCAAGATCGCCCGATCGACTGCGGGCAGGCGGCCGATCGTCCAATCCTTGAGATGATCGGCGATCACGCCGTCCAGTCGGTCCAGGTTCTCTGCCACCCCCTCGACCAGCGTGGAGGTGTACTCACTGACCGGTGCGATCGTGTCGTCGCCGCGCGCGAGTTCGATCCGTTCGCTGGTCAGATTCACCGGGTCGACGTTGCGCGCTTCTGCCTCGAACAGGAAATCCACGGCACGCTTGCGGGCCTTGTGGCGCGCACCCAGCTTCTTCGCGCCGGGGACGCCGTTCTGCGAACCGGAGGATGTCGACTTCTTCGATGACACGTTAGGAGTTCACACGCCCGAGGTAGTTGCCGTCACGGGAATCGACCTTGAGCTTGTCGCCGGTGTTGATGAACAACGGCACCGAGATCTCGGCTCCGGTCTCGAGCGTGGCCGGCTTGGTGCCACCGGTCGAGCGGTCTCCCTGCAGGCCGGGGTCTGTGTGCTTGACCTCGAGCTCGACGGTGACGGGCAGCTCGACGTACAGCGGGACGCCCTCGTGCATCGCGACCTGGACGCGAAGGTTCTCGAGCAGGAATCGCGCGCCGTCGCCGACGGTCGCCTCACCGATGGAGAGCTGATCGTAGGTGTCGGCATCCATGAACACGTAGTCGCTACCGTCGTGGTAGAGGTACGTCATGTCGCGTCGGTCGACCGTTGCGGTCTCGACCTTCACACCGGCGTTGAACGTCTTGTCTACGACCTTGCCCGACAGCACGTTCTTGAGCTTGGTTCGCACGAACGCAGGCCCCTTACCGGGCTTGACGTGCTGAAATTCGATGATCGACCACAGCTGGTTCTCCAGGTTGAGAACCAGTCCGTTCTTGAAATCGCTGGTGGAAGCCACTTGCTTCGCGTCTCCTCAATCGTTTGTGCGCGTGACGCGCCGTCGGTCACGTGCGGGATTCGCTCCCGCCCGCGCGCTAGACGGACGTGAGTTCCTTGCTTGTCAGGGTGAGCAGTTCCGGACCCTCGTCGCGAACGACGAGTGTGTCCTCGATCCGAACGCCGCCGCGGCCGGAGAAGTAGACACCCGGTTCGACGGTGACCGCTGCACCGCTCAGCAGTGTACCGGTGCTCGACTTCGCGATTCCCGGCGCTTCGTGAATTTCGAGGCCGACTCCGTGACCGAGCCCGTGCAGGAAGTACTCGCCGTACCCTGCCTCCTCGATGACCGACCGCGATGCGGCGTCGACCGAAGCGGTCTCGATACCGGGTGCCAGCGCCTCGCGACCTGCGGCCTGCGACCGCTGCACCAGTTCGTACAGCTCGCGCTGCCACTGCGCCGGCTCGCCGATGACGAAGGTGCGCGTCATGTCCGAGTGGTACCCGGCCACCAGCGCGCCGAAGTCCAGCTTCACGAAGTCCCCCTCGGCCAGTACGGCGTCGGTCGGCCGGTGATGCGGCACCGCGGAGTTCGCCCCGGCGGCAACGATGGTCTCGAACGAGACGGCGTCGGCACCGTGATCGAGCATCAGCGATTCGAGCTCGCGAGCCACCTCACGCTCGGTCCGGCCCGCGCGAATCCCGCCGCCGCTCAGAAGCTCGGCGAGCGCGTCGTCGGCGGCGCGGCACGCGTCTCGAAGCACACCCACCTCGTACTCGTCCTTGACCATGCGCAGCGATTCCACGACTCCCGGCGCACGCACCAGTTCGAGGCCGCCGTCGAGCTCGGCCCACGCCCGATGGGCGTCGACCGTGACCACATGACTCTCGAAGCCGACACGGGTGCCGCGACCGGAAATACCGGAACCGAGCAGGTGCAGCGCCGACGGGCGGTCGATCTCTGCGCGCAGATCGGGAACCTGCTCGGCGACCTGGGTGACGTAGCGGCCGTCGGTGCAGATCACTGTTCGCTCGTCACCTCCGGTCGACACGAGCAGCGCGGCATTCGAGCCGGTGAAGCCGGTCAGGTAGCGCACATTGAGCAGGTCGGTGATCAGAATCGAGTCGAGGCCGTCCTGGGTCAACAGCTCTCGCAAGGCACCGCGGCGGGCGCCGAAATCAGCAGACATGTTCCCGACATTACTGGTCGGCCGTCAACGGATCGGGAGCCTCGGCTGCGCCGCCCCCACTGCGAACCTGTGGGCCCCGACACACAATCGGCCACGTGCGGATATGCTGTGCCGCATGACTGGGTGGGCAGTGCGTGGCATAGGTATGGCTTTGATCAACGTCGTCGCTCGACTGCTGCTGGGGGCAGCGGTGTCGATGTGGCCTCTGAGCGGTTCGGCGCTGCGATGGGTGGCGTATGCCCTCGTCGTGCTCGTCATCGCCGTCTGGGCCGGCATCGACGGGATCCGCGACCGACGCAGGAACCCCGACCCGGACAAGGGCGAGGACCTGACGATGGTCTGGCTGAAGGCTGCTGTGGTCGGCGGACTGCTCGCCGGATTGCTCAGTTGGATCATCGATTTCTTCGTCGACTTCAGCCTGGGTCAGAACGGACTGATCTTCGAGCTGACCTCGGGCGCAGCGTTCACGATCCTGACGGTGTTCGTCGTCGCGAGCATCGCGATGTTCGTCGGCAGGCAGATCGTCAACCGCGAGGCGAAGAAGAAGTTGGCCACCTCCGACGCCGAGCGAGCACACGAGCGCCAGCTGGTGAACGCGGGCTCGGCCGAGCAGGCGGACCGGGCGGGCACGCGGTCGCAGGCCGAACCGCAATGGGCACCCGAGCACGGCGAGGCCGACACCGAGGTGTTCTCGGCTGTCGACGCCGACGGCAAGCCCCGGATGGACAAGCGCGGCAACCGTCGCGGGAGCGCCGACGCCTCCTGATCCACGCGACACACGTCCAACGGGCGGTGGTCGATGCAGTGTTTGCATCGACCACCGCCCGTTGTGTGTTCGGAGTGTGTCCCAGGCCTACAACACCCGGATCTACAACATGATGGCGGAACCACCGGCCGCCGGAGCCTCGCGCCCCACAGCCGAGAAAGCCGCGACGAGCAGAGCCGGATCCGGGCCCTCGAGTCGACCGGGCTTGGCCAATCCGTCCAGGACGACGAATCGAAGCAAGCCTGCGCGGTTCTTCTTGTCCGTCTGCATTCCCTTGAGCAGATCCGCGAACGCGTGCTCGTCGTAGGTCACCGGCAGGCCGACCGATTCGAGAATCGCCCGATGGCGGTCCGCGGTCGCGTCGTCGAGCCGGCCCGCCAGACGACCGAGCTCGGCGGCAAACACGAGCCCGACCGACACCGCAGCTCCGTGCCGCCAGCGATACTGCTCGCGTCGCTCGATGGCGTGGGCGAGGGTGTGCCCGTAGTTCAGGATCTCCCGTAGATTCGATTCCCGCAGATCGGCGGCCACGACCCTGGCCTTGACTTCCACGGACCGTCTGATGAGCTCCGGCAGTACGTCGCCGGTCGGATCGAGCGCCGCAGCGGGGTCTGATTCGATGATGTCCAGAATCACCGGGTCGGCGATGAAGCCGGTCTTGATCACCTCGGCCAGGCCCGACACGATCTCGTTCTTCGGCACGGTCTCGAGTGTCGCGAGGTCGACCAGCACCGCGGCCGGTTCGTGGAACGAGCCGACCAGGTTCTTGCCGGCATCGGTGTTGATTCCGGTCTTTCCACCGACGGCGGCGTCGACCATGGCCAGCAGAGTCGTCGGAACGTGGACGATTCGAACGCCGCGCATCCACGTCGCCGCCACGAAACCGGCGAGATCGGTGGCCGCGCCGCCGCCGAGCGAGACGATGGCGTCACTTCTGGTCAGGCCGATGCGTCCCAGCACCTCCCAGCAGAATCCGGCGACCGCGAGGTCCTTGCCGTCCTCGGCGTCCGGAACTTCGATGCGGTGTGCATCGATCCCCTTGTCCGCCAATGCAGCTCGCACTGCTTCGGCCGTCTCGGCCAGGGGTGGCTGATGGAAGATCGCGACCGTCGCGGTTCCGGCGAGCTCGTCGACGAGGTCCGTCAACAGGCCTCGGCCGATGATCACCGGGTACGGGTTGGCACTCTCGACCTGGACGCGTACGGGCTCTGTCATCGAATCACCTTCATCTACTGGGGGTTTCGTCGTTCACTTCGCGAACGGGCACCGGTGCGAGAGCAGTGAGCTTGGCCACCAACTGATTCACGACTCGGGCCGGACTACGACTGTCCGTCCGCACTCGCACGGTGGCAACCGAGCGATAGAGGGGGCGGCGGTGACGCATCAATTCCTGGTACTTGGCGCGCGGGTCCGGGCCCGCGAGCAGTGGCCGAGACGTGTTGGCTCCAGTTCGCCGAAGCCCCTCCGACACACTGATTTCCAGATAGACCACAGTGTGCGCGGCGAGCAGCTTTCGGGTTGCAGCCGACAATACGGCTCCGCCGCCGAGGGAAAGAATGCCGTCGTGCGAGGCCAGGGCATCGGCGACGATCCGCTCTTCGATCTCGCGAAATGCAGGCTCACCGTCGTGCGAGAAGATATCGGCGATGGTTCGCCCGGCTTTTCGTTCGATGGCCACGTCGGTATCGAACAGATCCAGATTCAACGCCTGGGCCAGTCGCCGTCCGATGGTCGATTTTCCTGCACCCGGCGGTCCGACGAGGACCGCGTACGGGCTCATCGCGGAGGTCGGGCGGCGGTGCCCTTCACGTAGTGGTCGACGTTGCTCGTCGTCTCCGCCAGCGAATCCCCACCGAACTTCTCCAACGCTGCCTGCGCGAGTACAAGGGCAACCATCGTCTCCGCCACGACTCCGGCGGCCGGAACAGCGCACACGTCCGAGCGCTGGTGGATGGCAACCGCTTCGTCGCCGGTCGACATGTCCACCGTCGACAGCGCGCGGGGAACCGTGGAGATGGGCTTCATCGCGGCGCGCACCCGCAGAGCCTCACCGTTGGTCATTCCGCCTTCGATCCCGCCCGCGCGGTTCGTCGAGCGGAGAATTCCGTCGGGCCCTGGCTTGATCTCGTCGTGTGCGACACTGCCGCGTCGGCGCGCGGTCTCGAAACCGTCGCCCACCTCGACACCCTTGATCGCCTGGATGCCCATCAGCGCAGCCGCCAGTCTGGCGTCGAGCTTGCGTTCACCCGAGACGAACGAGCCGAGGCCGACCGGCAGTCCGTGCACGACGACCTCGACGATGCCGCCGAGGGTGTCGCCGTCTTTCTTGGCGGCTTCGATCTCGGCGATCATGGACTCCTCGGCGGCCTTGTCGAAGGCCCGCACCGGAGACTCGTCGATGGCATCGATGTCCGCGCCCGCGGGCGGCGGGCCGACGTAGGGATCCGAGGCACCGATGGAGATCACGTGCGAGACGACGTCGATGCCGAACGCCTGCTTCAGGAACAGCCGCGCGACCGTTCCGATCGCCACCCGCGCCGCGGTCTCACGCGCACTGGCACGCTCGAGCACCGGACGTGCGTCGTCGAAGCCGTACTTGAGCATCCCGGAGAAATCGGCATGCCCGGGTCGTGGTCGAGTCAGTGGAGAGTTACGGGCCAGATCGGCGAGGACGGCCTCGTCGACGGGGTCGGCCGACATCACCTGTTCCCACTTCGGCCATTCGGTGTTGCCGACCTCGATCGCCACCGGCCCGCCCATGGTCCGGCCGTGACGAACGCCGCCCGTGAGGGTCACCTTGTCCGCTTCGAACTTCATGCGGGCACCGCGGCCGTAACCGAGGCGACGGCGAGCGAGTTGGCGAGCAATGTCGTCCGAGGTCACCTCGACTCCCGCGACCATTCCTTCGAGGATGGCGACGAGAGCGGGTCCGTGGGATTCTCCGGCAGTTATCCAGCGCAGCACTCGAACATCTTTTCACGCCGTGGCCGCCGCAACTGCCAGCAGGGTGGCCGCGCACATCGACGGCCCGTGCGCGATGCGCGCACAGGGGTATCCGCAGGCCGCCGCGACCGACCCCACCACGGCTGTGGCCACCGGCGCCGCCAACGCCGCGACGGTCCACCCGGCTGTACCGCCCAGGCAAGCGATCGAACCCACCGACCAGGCGAGCTTGACGTCACCCGCGCCGAACGCCCTCGGCGCACCGAGATGAACCACGAGGTAGATGCCGAACAGCAGCCCGCCGCCCAGCAGAGCCTGAGCTGAACCCGTCGCCACCAGCACTGCCGGAACCACGACCGCACCGGGAACGGTCAACACGTTCGGCAGCCGGCGACACCCCAGATCGACGGCGATCAGCGCAGCGAACCACCACGTCAGTACGCACCAGGTGATCAGCCCCCACGACGCGGCATGCGGGCTGTCCCCGAATCTCCACCACGCCCACCCGGATCCGAGGACACACAGCGCCGGTAGAAGACGCGGCTGCCATCGACGCAACACGACGCGCAGCACCACACCGACCACAGCACCGACCGTGACAGCAACACCCAGACTCCACATGGCTCGAAGCGTCGCACCGAGACGAACCGAGTCGCGCGCACAATCCAGGTCACGAAAAGACCTGTGGACAACCGCCACCCTGTGAACAACCGTCGCCCTGTGCACAGCCGATGATCGACGGGTGCCGATGGAGGTTGCCAGTCGGTCGACCACAGAACGCGGCTACCGAACGACGCCGAGCGCCTCTCGCATGGCCGATCGTGGTGCCGGCATACCGGTGAATTGCTCTACCTGCCCGTAGGCCTGGTTGAGCAGCATCGACAGTCCGCTGATGACGGTTCCGCCGGCGTCGTCGACCGCAGCGGCGAGTGCGGTCGGCCAGGGGTCGTAGATCGCATCGAGTACGACGGGTGCCCGGCCGAGAGCGGCCGCGAAGGGGGCAACCCCGGCTGCGGGGACGGTGCTGACCAGCACGGCCGACGCCGCTGCGACGTCGGCGAGCCCGGGATCGGTGAACTGTGCGAAGTCGGCGCGGAGCCCGGCGGCCACCGCGCACCCGAGAGTGGCCGTCGCACGATCGGCCGATCGAGCAACCACCGTGACCGACGCGGCACCCAGTGTTGCCAGGGCCACGATCGCGGGTCTCGACGTACCTCCTGCACCCACCACCGTCACGGCGGCACCGGTCAGATCGTCGATTCCAGCATCTCGCAGTGCGCCGACGACACCGTCCACGTCCGTGCAGTCCGCCCGCCATCCCGACGCCGTCCGCAGCAGAGTGTTGGCCGACCCGGCCAGGACGGCGCGTTCGGTACGTTCCGACGCGTACGTCAGAGCAGCGACTTTGCCGGGCATCGTCACCGACACGCCGACCCAATCCGGCCCGAAACCGTCGACCAGTCCGGGAAGTTGCTCGGCAGTGCACTCGATACGGTCGTAGGTCCACTCGTCGAGGCCGAGGGCGCGGTAGGCCGCCCGATGGAGCACCGGTGACTTCGAGTGCTCGATCGGGCTGCCGAGTACGGCGGCACGCATGTCAGCGGCCGCTGTCGAGGAATCCGGCTTCCACCTTGCCGATGTTGGCCAGGTGCTCGTCGTAACTGCGGGTGAACAGCGTCTCCCCAGCCTGGTTGATGGTCACGAAGTACAGCCAGTCTCCGTCGGCCGGCATCTCGACGGCCTGTACCGCACCGATGCTCGGGGACGAGATCGGAGTGGCGGGCAGCCCTTCGCTGGCATAGGTGTTCCAGGGCGTCACCGTGGCGCGATCGGCGTCGGTGGTGGCCACCTCGGTGGTGTCGAGCGAGTAGTTCACCGTCGAGTCGAATTCGAGCTTCTGCGGCACCGCGAGACGGTTGAGGATCACCCGCGCCACTTTGCTGAAGTCCTGTGGCAGGGATTCACGCTCCACCAACGAGGCCGCGACGAGTGTGTCGTACGGGGTAAGTCCGGAGTTGCTGCCCGCGGTGAGGATTCCGGTGTCCTCGTACCGGGTGGCGCTCTCGGACACCAGTTGTTTCAGGATGTCCGCAGGAGCGGCGCTGGGATCGAAGTCCCACGTTCCGGCGGCGATCAGACCTTCGAGCTGGCGGTCTCGGTCCGGCACGCCCTCGACGCGGTCGGTTGCCCACTGCGGCACTCCCAGGGCCGCCGGATCGTCGACTGCTCCTGCTGCGTTGAGATCGTCGTAGCTGATGCACGTCGGACTGCCACTGCCGGTCCGATCCACGCAGCTGGCCTCGGAAATCAAGGTATAGATCCCCTTCTTGACCGAACCGGTGTTGACGTCTCTCGCGTCGTGGAGTTGACGCCCCTCCGAGATGACCATGTTTCCCACCCGCGAGGCAGGATCCACCAGCTCCTCGACCGCGCGGGAAGCCGGAACACCGCTGGTGAGCAGGTAGAAGCCCGGCTGGACCGACGTGATCGCATTGTTCTGCAGCGCAGCTTCGAGGAACGCTCCGGAACTCGCCACCACGCCCTTGTTCGCAGCCTCGGTACCAATTTGCTGGGCGGTGTCGTTGGGATGGACCTGAATCACGACTCCGTCACCGGACGAACCGGCCGCGAAGTCCTCGTTCGGTGTCGTTCGATTCCCGAACTTGTTCACTGCGAAGTACCCCCCTCCTGCCACGGCGACGACCAACAGCAGCCCGAGAACCAGGGCGACGACTCGGCCACGACGCTTCCGGCTGGACGCAGCGCGTTCCCTGCGACCGGCGGCGCGGCTCCGACCCACGGCCTGCGGCATCGCTCCGGCATCCGGGTCGACTACCGGGCCGCCGCCGGCCTCGCGATCCGCACGACGGGTGCCCTGCGTATGCGGTTCACTGCGTTGCGGCGGCCGGGACCGATTCATACTCCGGTGGAACTCACTGCCCTCGTCCACGCGATACCCGATCGGATCGGTGTGGGCCTCGTCCGGGGCCACCCGCCGTCGACCCCGATCATCGGACCCATGGTTGCTCACTCGTCGACCTCCGTCGATCCTGAATTCGTCGTTGCTCGGTGCGCCGCGGCCCGTCGTTCGTCGAGCCAACCCTGCAGTATCGCTACCGCGGCGGCCTGGTCGATGACCGATCGCTGATCCTTCGCGCGCACACCACTCTCCCGTAAGGCACGCGACGCGCTCACCGTAGTCAGTCTCTCGTCCGCCATGCGAATCGGCACGTCGCCCAACCTCCTGTGCAGAGAACGGCCGAATCTCTCCGCCGCGTCGACTGCACTTCCACGTTCACCGCGCAACGTCCGAGGCAGTCCGATGACGACCTCGACGGCCTCGTACTCGGCAATGATCTCCGCCACCCGGACGACGTCCGGCGCATCGGGCCCCTTGACCTTGGACCGCGGCACCGTTTCGACGGGCGTCGCGAGGACACCGTCGGGGTCGGACGACGCGATGCCGATGCGAACGCTCCCGACGTCGATGCCGATGCGTCGGCCGCGGCCCGGATCGTCGACGCCGGGTCGATCGGGGCCTCGCCCCTGAGTCGGCACGATCGTCAGTGGGTGGTGAGTTCGGTCAATCGCGCCCGAGCGGCGTCGATCCCTGCGGCGATGCCCGCGACATCCGAGCCCGATCCCTGGGCGAGTTCGGGCTTGCCACCACCTCGGCCACCGATGCTCGGGCCGAACGACGCGACCAGCTCGCCGGCCGCGATTCCGGTCTCCTGGGCGGCCTTGTTCACCGAGACCACGAACGGGACCTTGCCACCGACCGTGCCGAACAGCACGACCACGGCCGGATCCGTCCCGAGTCGGCCGCGGATGTCGGTGGCCAGCGTGCGCAGGTCGTTCCCGCCGACGCCGTCGGGTGCCTGCGCGACGACTGCTCGCACGTCACCGAACCGTTCGGCCTTACCGACGTACTCTCCCGCCGAGGCCAGTACGGCCGCGGCCTTGACCGACTCCAGTTCCTTCTCGGCGACCCGAAGACGCTCCACCAGGTTCTCGATGCGCGCCGGCACCTCCTCGGACGGGACCTTCAACGACGACGCGACGCCGGCCAACAGCGCGCGTTCCTTCGCCAGGTAGCGGTACGAGTCGAGGCCGACGAAGGCTTCGACGCGGCGTACTCCCGAGCCGACCGAGGATTCGCCGAGGATGGTGACCGGACCGATCTGCGACGAGTGTTGGACGTGAGTGCCACCGCAGAGTTCCATCGAGAACGGCCCGCCGATCTCGACCACGCGGACCTCGTCGCCGTAGTTCTCGCCGAACAGCGCCATGGCCCCCATCTTCTTGGCGCTGTCGAGGTCGGTGACGAGGGTGTTGACCTCGTAGTCCGAGCCGACCGCATCGTTGGCGACATTCTCGATGTCGTCGCGCTGCGCCTCGGACAACGCGCCCTGCCAGGAGAAGTCGAAGCGCAGGTACCCCGGCTTGTTCAGCGAGCCTGCCTGCGTCGCATTGGGTCCGAGCACCTGGCGCAGTGCGGCGTGCACCATGTGCGTGCCCGAGTGTCCTTGGGTGGCGCCCTTGCGCCAGGCGTGGTCGACGTCGACATGCACGGTGTCGCCCTCGGTGATCTGGCCGGCGTCGACCACGGACTTGTGGGTCCATACCTTCTTGGCGATCTTCTGCACATCGTTGACCTTGACGGTCAGGCCGGGTGCGGTGATGGTGCCGATGTCGGCGATCTGACCACCGGATTCCGCGTACAGCGGGCTGCGGTCGAGGATGATCTCCACGCTCTCGCCGGCGACCGCGGTCGGAACCCGAACGCCGTTGGAGATCAACGCGAGAACCGTTGCCTCGGAACCGAGTTCGTCGAACCCGGTGAACTCGGTCGGCGAACCGTCGACGAAATCCTTGTAGACGGTGAGGTCGGCGTGTGCATGCTTGCGCGCGCGGGCGTCCTCTTTGGCGCGAGTGCGTTGCTCGGCCATCAACGAGCGGAATCCGTCTTCGTCCACGGACAGTCCGGCCTCGGCGGCCATTTCGAGCGTCAGGTCGATCGGGAACCCGTAGGTGTCGTGCAGCGCGAAGGCTTCGGCGCCGCCGATCTTTTTCGCGCCCGACGCCTTGACGGCCTCCGCGGCACCCTCGAACAGCCGCGAGCCCGACGTCAGGGTCTTGAGGAAGGCGGTCTCCTCCCCCACTGCGACGGTGAGGATGCGATCGAAGTCCGTGACCAGGTTGGGGTACGACTCGGCCATGGTGTCGCGGACGACGGTGATGAACTGCGCCATCGTCTCGTCGGGTGCGCCGAGGAGTCGCGCGGATCGGACGATGCGACGCAGCAGGCGCCGAAGCACGTAGCCGCGGCCGTCGTTGCCGGGATTGACTCCATCGGAGATCAGCAATGCAGCGGTGCGCGCGTGGTCGGCGATGACGCGGAAGCGGACGTCGTCGTCGTGGTTACTGCCGTAGGTCCGACCCGACAGCTCCTCTGCCTTGGCGATGACCGGCCGCACGAGATCGGTCTCGTACACGTTGTCGACGCCTTGGAGCAGGAATGCGACGCGCTCGACGCCCATGCCGGTGTCGATGTTCTTCTTCGGCAGTGGGCCGAGGATCTCGAAATCGTCCTTGCTGATGCCTTGGCCGCGTTCGTTCTGCATGAAGACGAGGTTCCAGATTTCGATGTACCGGTCCTCGTCGGCTTCGGGGCCGCCTTCGGCACCGAACTCGGGGCCTCGGTCGTAGTAGATCTCCGAGCAGGGCCCACAGGGTCCGGGGATTCCCATGGACCAGTAGTTGTCGGCCATTCCACGACGCTGGATGCGTTCGTCGGGCAGACCGGCGATCTCCTTCCACAGCTCGATCGCCTCGTCGTCGTCGAGGTAGGCCGTGGCCCAGATCCGCTCGGGATCGAACCCGTACCCGCCGTCTTCGACGCTGTCGGTCAGCAGGGTCCAGGCATGCTTGATCGCGTCACGCTTGAAGTAATCGCCGAACGAGAAGTTTCCGGCCATCTGGAAGAACGTGTTGTGCCGAGTGGTGATACCGACGTTCTCGATGTCGAGGGTGCGCACGCACTTCTGGACGCTCGTCGCCGTCTTGTACGGCGGCGTCTGCTGCCCGAGGAAGAACGGCACGAAGGGAACCATGCCCGCATTGACGAACAGCAGGTTCGGATCGTCGAGGATCAACGACGCACTGGGTACTTCGGTGTGTCCCGCCTTCACGAAATGGTCGAGGAAACGCCTGCGGATCTCATGGGTCTGCACTGATACAGGTTAGCGTCGTCAGACCCTGTGCCGATTCGAGGGCCTATCGGCCTCGGATGATGCGCCGCAGTTTCCCCACCCTGGTCGCGATTTCGCGCTCGGCACCGTGTTCGGTGGGCTCGTAGTAGTTCACGCCCACCAGTTCGTCGGGCGGATACTGCTGTCCCAGCACGCCACCCGGACTGCTTTGCGGGTATTTGTATCCGACCGCGTTGCCCAACCCCTGGGCACCCTTGTAGTGGCCGTCGCGTAGATGCGGAGGCACCGATCCGGACTTGCCTGCGGCGACGTCGGCCATGGCCGCTCCGAGTGCGCCGATCACGGCACCGGACTTGGGCGCTGTCGCCAGGTGAATGGTTGCCTGCGCCAGCGCCAGTCGCGCCTCCGGCATTCCGATCATCTGCACGGCACTCGCCGCGGCGGTGGCCGTCTGCAGTGCGGTGGGATCGGCCATCCCGATGTCCTCGCTCGCATGGACGACGAGCCGCCGCGCGATGAAGCGGGCGTCCTCCCCCGCGGTGATCATGCGTGCGAGGTAATGAAGTGCGGCATCGACGTCGGATCCCCTGATCGACTTGATGAACGCGCTGATGACGTCGTAGTGCTGGTCGCCGTCACGGTCGTAGCGCACCGCGGCCTTGTCGACACTGGCCTCGACCGTCGCGAGGTCCAGCATTCCGTCGGTTGCGGCACCCGCTGCCGCCTCGAGGGCCGTCAACGCTCGGCGGGCGTCACCGGCCGCGAGCCGCACCAGGTGGTCCATTGCGTCCTCGGCGATGGTCACCGCACCGTCCAGGCCTCGGGGATCGTTGGCCGCACGGGTCAGCAACAGTTCGATGTCCTCGGAGCGGAGCGGCTGCAATTGCAGCACCAGCGATCTCGACAGCAGTGGTGACACCACCGAGAAGGACGGATTCTCCGTCGTGGCGGCCACGAGCAACACGATTCGGTTCTCGACGGCGGCGAGCAGTGCGTCCTGCTGCGTCTTGGAGAAACGGTGGACCTCGTCGATGAACAACACGGTCTGCTCACCGGACAACAGCCGGCGGCGCGCGAGTTCGATGACGTTGCGCACTTCCTTGACCCCGGCCGACAGGGCGGACAACGCCTCGAACTTGCGACCGGTCGCCCCCGAGATCAACGACGCCAGCGTGGTTTTTCCTGTTCCGGGCGGGCCGTACAGCATCACCGAGGACGCTCCGGATCCCTCGACGAGACGACGCAACGGTGCGCCGGGTGCCAGCAGATGAGACTGTCCGACGACCTCGTCGAGCGTCGTCGGTCGCATGCGTACAGCGAGCGGTGCGTCGGGTCGCGTGTACGTGGAAGTAGGACGCGGCTCGTCGATCATCGGATCCGGTGCCGCGGGTGGATCGAACAATCCGTCGCCGTCCGACTCGTCGTCCGAGATGTCACTTCCGAAACCGCCGCTCACCGGTCGAACGCTACCGATTCGACGGTACGAAAGGCGAACGCGTTCGCGCTCAGCGGTCCCGCTTCGCGCGCAGAGCGGACACGACCGACTCGGCGTAGTCGGCGATATCGGGCTCTCCCGAACGCACTGCGCTGTCCTGGAGCACCGACCACCGCGAAATCAGCGCCTGCGACCGCGGTACCGACAGCTGGTGTGCGCGCGCCGCGGCAATTCGAGTGTGATCGTCGGGTAGGAACCAGTACGTGGTCAGCCACACCCAGATCAACCTCGCGTCGAGCAGCTTGGTCGCCAGCACGTGGTCGTCCGCCAGTGCAGGCCAGATGCCGACGACCTCCGAACGCCACGCGTCGATCATGGCCTGCTCCCGATCGTGCGAGAGCTCGAAACTGCACAGACACCCCGGGAACGACGCCAACGCGTACGTGATGTCGAGAGTGGCGTCTCGAAAACCGCCCCACTCGTAGTCGAGGAATCGAACGCCTTCGTCGTTGACGATGATGTTGTCGGGACACAGATCCGACGGGCTGAAGGCACGGAACGCCCCGTGAGCGAACAGCCGTCCGCTGCGCGAGACCCGTTCGAGAAGGACGTCCGGTGGTGCCCCTACTCCGAGCAATCCGGTCAACATGCCGGGTACCGCGGCGAGGGCGTCGGGTATCTGCGCGGAAATTCCGTCTGCCGAGTCGGGCTGGCCGACCCGCCGAAGCAATGCTGCGAAATCGTCCTCACGGCCCACGGTTGCCGCATGCATGCGCCCGAGCGCCTGAGCCATGGCCATCAACGAGTTGGTGACCATAGATTCATCGGAACTGCGCAGCAGCGTGGGGATCGCACTGGCGTCACCGAGGTCGCTCAGAATCAACAGCCGAGCATCGAGATCGTAGGCGTGCAGCTCCGGCCCCGGCCTGCTGTCGGTGGCCAGCGCATTCGCGAACTGGTACGAGGCGGCCTCGCGTAGAAATGCACTCGACCCGGCGACATCGGTGAGCTCGGAATGCAGCTCCGATTCTCCGGGAAGATCGCGCACCTGCTTGATGACAAGGGTTCGCGGAAGCTGAAAAGGATTCTCGGACACCTTCACTCGCAACACGATGGCTTGGCCACTACCCCCGAGGTCGACGGGATCGATCAGCGTCACCGGTGCCCCGGTGCGCTTGGTCAGTAGTCGCTGGGCTGCTGCCACTACCTCGGATACAGGGTCTGCAAGTGTTGCGGTCATCGTTGTCCAAGCTACCTGTTCGCTACGTCGTACTGTGCCGTGTCGTCGGCTACGAAAGAGACACGATTGTCCGTTTTGCGGCTTTCGAGATCCCATTCGTAGACCCGACCAGCTGGCCGGTTACCCCGAAGCCACCAAAGTATGCAGCGCGAACTACATCGGTGCAACGTCGACCGAGACCGCGATCGTGCTCTTCTCGGCCTCGGTGTAGATGACCCCGCGCAGCGGCGGAACGTCGGCGTAGTCACGGCCCCAGGCGACCGTCGCATATCGCTCGTCGACCAGCTGATCATTGGTCGGATCGAAGGCCAGCCAGCGGTCGTCGGGCATCCACACCGCGGCCCACGCGTGGGTCGCATCGACACCGATCATGCGTTCCTTGCCCGGTGGCGGTTCCGTGGCGAGATAGCCCGACACGTACCGTGCAGCCAACCCCTGCGACCGCAGACAGGCGATGGCCAACCGAGCGAAGTCCTGACAGACCCCCGAACGTGCGGCGAGGACGTCGACCACGGTGGTCGATACCGTCGTGGACCCGGACAGATACCGAAAGTCGGTGAAGATTCGGTGCGTCAGATCGACGATGACGTCCGCGAGCGGACGCCCCGGCGTGAAACTGGGCGCGGCGTACGCTCGCACCTCGTCCGTGATCTCCGGCGTCGGCAGATCGAGGGCGAACTCCACCGCCGATGAACGTGCCGACTCCGCTGCATCGGTCCTGGTGGGGTCGAACATGGCCATCCGGGCCGATTCCCACGGGGCAGTCGCAGGCCACGACGTGGTCTCGTCCACCGGCCGCGGGTACACCTCGACGAGCGAATCCGCCGTGACGACCAGCTTCTCGTGATCGTTGGTCACGTGGAAGTACACGTCTTCGTTGCCGTAGACATCGACGCCGAACGATTGATCGGTGGGTGGCGGCTCCACCGTGACCGACTTCTCGACGCAGTGCTGCCCGTCCATGTCCCGCGGCGCGAGAAATCCTCGCCCGTAGGACGACGTGACGCGATCGGAGTAGGTGTACGTGGTGATGTGCTTGATTCGGTACCGACGACTCGTCATCGTGCCCCGCTTCCGATCCGCGCACCGACGCTGCCCCACAGCGGCTGGGTACCGCCCGGCAGCGACATGTGCGTCGCGAGAACAACTCGGGACAGTTCTTCGAGCGAATCGTGAATACCGTCCACGAGATCGATCAGTTCCACCCGCCGCCCGGTGGCGTCGACCGACTCCAGATCACCCGGGTCGACGCGCCGCAACCGAACCCGCATCTGCTCGACGAGTTGTTCGGGCCGCGAGCTACCGGACGCATCCGGTAGCGCCCCGAGGTCGTCACGAAGGCGGTCGAGTTGGTACACCAGTGCGCGAGGGTTGCCGGCGTCGAACAGCAGGAGCTGCGCAACTGCAGCCGGCCGTGCACGACCACTGTTGCGTCGGCGATAGATCACCGAGGACTCTGCCGCAGACAGCACCGAATCGATGACCGCCTGTTCGGTGGACGGCGTCAGGGCGTGACTCAGAGTCGCTGACAGCAACGCTGTCAGTTGCAATCCCCGCTCTATTCGCTTGCCCGCGTCCATCAGGTACCAACCGGCGTCGCGAACCATCGACTCCGACGCCAGTCCGGACAGCGCGAGCAGACCGCGCAGCACGCTCGATTGCGATGCAGCCAGCTGGGCACCGTTGTTGACGGCCGACTCGCCCAACTCATCGAGCGCGGTGTCGATGCGAGCGAGCACTGCCCAGGTGTCGTTCGAGAGTTGATCGCGCACCGCACGAGCTGCCTGTTGCATCCGATCGACCGACTGCGCCAGTGAACCGAGGCGCTCCACCGAGAGCATCAGCGAACGCATTTCGGCCATCGCATCGGCGCGGATCGTCTCGTCCAGGAATCCCGGTCCCGTGCGCGATACCTTCGTGACCGCTTCCAGCAGAAGCGGCAGGCTGTCGCTGCCGTCGAGCCACGGCATCGAGCGATAGTCCTGATCCCGATCCCGGGCGGCGATGAGCAGACGTGTCATGTCCTCCGCGCGTTCGCTGTACCGACCGAACCAGAAGAGATCGCCCAGCACACGCGGGGAACTGACCACCTCGACGTTGGACGCGGCGTACTGCGGCAACTCCTCCACCGTGGCAGGCGGGGTGTGCGGAGCAGAATCGGCCGGAGTGACCCTCTCCACCGACTTGACCCACACGTCCTTGGAGGCGACGGTGATCAGTGGTTCGGTGACCGGCGCCGTGATCATGACCTGACCCAGACCGCCTCGCATCGGGGTGTAGCCGACCCGCTGCGCGACGGTGAACAAGCGCATTCCGACCTGGGCCGGAGCAACCGCCAACTGCTCCCCCGACCCGCTGCCCCAGGACGAACCCACCGGAGCCAGCGAGAACTCCGGCACTTCCTGACCGGTCCATTTCCACGGAGCTGCCTCGACCTCGTCCCACAGCGCCCGGGCCGCCTGCTCGGTGAGATCGTGACCCACGACCGCGCGTCGGGACACGGTGGATCTCAATACCAGCGATCGGAAGCGAGTTCGCATGTGCGAGAGTGCGATCGGATCACCACCCCAATAGGTGGGGACCGAATCGAGAGTCAGATCCTCATCCAGCAGAGCCCGGCTCAGAGCCGGCAGCAACGGTGTCAGTGCGGGATTCTCGAGGACTCCGCTACCGAGAGTGTTGACCACGCTCACCGCACCGCGCCGCAGGACCTCGACCAGACCGACCACACCCAGATGCGAATCCGGACGCAGATCGAGCGGGTCGACGAACTCGGCGTCGACGCGTCGTAACACCACGTCCACCCGTCGCAGTGTGCCGAGCGAACGCATCCACAAACAGCCGTCCCGCACCACCAGATCGGCGTTCTCGACGAGCGGAAAGCCCAGAACCGTTGCCAGATAGGCCTGGTCGAATGCCGTCTCGGAATGCGAACCCGGCGTCAACACCACCACGACAGGATCCTCGGCGGACGCGGGTGCAGCGTCACGCAGAGCCAAGCGCATCGCCCGAGCGAAAGTCGACAACGGCCTCGGATTGCTCGCCTGGAACAACTCGGGCATCGCCCGCGACATCACTCGGCGATCGGCCAGCGCATACCCCACCCCGGACGGTGCCTGAGTGCGATCCGCAACGACCGAGAACCGGCCGTCGGACCCGCGCGCGATGTCGGCTGCGTGCATGAACAACTGATGCGGACCCGGAACGGTGATGGCGTGAGCAGGCCGAAGATAGCCGGGGTTGCCGAAGATGAGCTCGGGCGGAATCAAACCGCGCCGGACTGTCTCCTGCGCTCCGTAGATGTCGGTCAGGATGGCGTCGAGCAGTTGCGAACGCTGGACCAGCCCCGCTTCGAGCCGATCCCATTCGTCCGCTGCAACGACGTACGGGACGCTGTCCAGTCCCCACCGCACAGAACTGGGCCCGGGCTCGTTGCTGCCCGTCGGAATCGGGTTGTAGGTGATTCCGTGGTCGTCGACCAGCCGACTGACCCGAGACTGCAACGTCTGCATCGCACCCGGGCCGGCGTCGCGCATACCGTCGACCAGCTCCGCCCAGTGCGGACGCACCGTGTCGTCGGCACCGAGCATCTCGTCGAACAGATCTCTACGACCCGTCACGGCCTCACGTCGACCGTGGTATTCGAGCCACGGTGACACCAGGTCGGGTGACACGGGGTCGGGCGCACCGGCCGCCGTCTCGTTGCGGCCCGCCTCACTGTGAGCGGTATCCACGGGCACCATCGAGCCGTTGTTCCTTCCGTCGGTCGATCACACTCCGTCGCCGGATGAGGTGTGGTCGTTGCCGAATCCACCCGTTCCGCGTCGGACCGCAATCGCTACCGGTCGACTCGTTCTTTTCTGCCCGCCTCAGGACGTGTGAACCCCGGTCCGGCGCAGGTCCAGCATGCCGGGCGCAGTCACGTCGATCGCTTGGCGAGCGTGCATCTCGAGCAATCTTGCTATGTCCACCTTGCCGGACGTGAACCCGCCCTCCTCGAACCGGCCGTTGCGTCGCGCTTCCGCCTCCACCGAGTTGACCGGTGGACCGTCGTACGACCGTCCGCCGGGGTGCACCACGTGATACGAACACCCACCGACTGCGCGCCCGGTCTGCATCTCCACCAGATCGAATCGCAAGGGACTCTGCACCTCGATCGTGGGATGCAGCGCGCTCGGCGGCTGCCAGGCGCGATAGCGAACTCCGGCGACCTGGACGTCCTGTCGCTCGGTGCGCAACATCGGTACCGGCACCCCGTTGCAGGTCAACAGGTAGCGGCCCACATCGGCACCGGCAACGCGAACCTGGATGCGCTCGACCGAGGAGTCCACGTAGCGCGCCGTGCCCGACGACGTCGACTCTTCCCCGAGCGTGTTCCACGGCTCGATTGCACCGCGCAGTTCGATCTCGGCATCGCCGACGACGGTGGTACCGATGCGCGGGAAACGAAACTCGGTGAACGGGTCCAGCCAGCTGGTGTCGAATTCGATGCCGTGCTCGCGAAGATCCTCGGCGACCCGGCCGATGTCACCGATCACGAAGTGCGGCAACATGTACCGACCGTGCAGGTTGGCACCGTGCCGAATCAGTGGTGCTTCGAGCGGGGTATCCCAGAATCGCGAGACCATCGAGCGCACGAGCAAGGACTGCACCATCGCCATCTGATGATGCGGCGGCATCTCGAATCCGCGAAGTTCGAGCAGACCGAGCCTGCCGCGGGTGGAGTCGGGGCTGTACAGCTTGTCGATGCAGAACTCGGCACGGTGCGTGTTCCCGGTGATGTCGGTGAGCAGGTGCCGCAGCGCCCGATCGACGACCCACGGCGATGCCGAACGGTCGGCACCGGTCAGACGCTTGATCTCGCTGAACGCAACCTCGAGCTCGTAGAGCGACTCCTCACGACCTTCGTCGGCTCGGGGGGCCTGCGAGGTGGTACCGATGAATCGACCCGAGAACAGGTACGACAGCGACGGGTGACGTTGCCAGTGTGTCAACAGAGACACCAGCAGGTCCGGTCGGCGCAGCACCGGCGAATCGGACGGTGTGACGCCACCCAGGGTGATGTGGTTGCCACCGCCGGTGCCCCGGGTGGTGCCGTCGTTGTCGAAACCCTCGGTACTCAACCGTGATTTACGCGCCTCGAGATACAAGCGCTCCATCAGCTCGTTCTGCTCCGCCCACGACGACGTCGGCTGAACGTTCACCTCGATGACCCCGGGATCCGGAGTGACCGTGAGGGTTTGGATACGGGGATCCGAAGGCGGGCCGTAGCCCTCGAGGACGACCGGTGTCTCGATCGCGGATGCGGCGCGCTCCACCCGAGAGACCAGATCGACGAAGTCGTCCAATCGATCCATCGGCGGCATGAACACGTGCAGTACGCCGTCGCGTACCTCGGCGACCAGTGCGGTCACCGCAGTTCCACCCACTCCGGACGTCTCCCGCACCGCCTGCGCGTAGCGTGACTCGGCCGGGTCGACGGCCCGGGGTGGTTGCTGCGTCAGCTGCGGGGTCGGCAGATCGGGTTTCGGTGCGGTGGGATCGGCCGGGTTCTCGACCGGCCCCCCGTCCCACGAGATCGCTCGTAGCGGCAGACGGAGCCCGGCGGGAGAATCCCCCTCCAACAACACGATTCGCCCACGTCGCAGCTTCCAGTCGGCGCTTTGCCAGCCAGTGCCGTCCTCGGTCCGCGAGATCGGCAACACGAATGCCGCCGGTTCGTCGGTACTGGCGTCGAGCCGTTCGAGGAGAAGCCTTCTCGCAGCTGCGGAATCTGTCCCCGGTTCGAGATCGTCGGCGTCGGCCGGCGGATCCCCGTAGGGCTGACGCACCAGATCCAACAGCTTGACGAGCGGGTCCTCGTAGGCCGGACGCGCTTGCGAGGCGGGCAGACCCAATCCGTCGACCAGTCGGTCGATCAGCTTCTGCGATACTGAATTGTCGACTGGATCAGGACGCAGATCGTCCGCCGACCACGGATCGGCTATGAGGTCCGAGTCGTGCCACAGTGCCTGGCCGTCGGTGCGCCAGAACAAACCCACCTGCCATCGTGGGAGAGGCTCACCGGGATACCATTTGCCCTGGCTGCGCTGGACCATGCCGTCGGGCGCGTAGATGGTTCGAAGTCGTTCTGCGAGAACGCTGGCCAGCTTGCGCTTGTGCGGACCGTCTGCGGTGGTGTTCCACTCGGGCGCTTCCTGGTTCTCGATGGCGACGAACGTCGGCTCACCACCGACGGTCAATCGAATGTCCTGATCGAGCATGCGCCGGTCGATCTTCTCGGCCGTGGCCTCGATCGCGTCCCACTGCTCGGCCGTGTACGGCAACGTTGTACGCGGATCCTCGTGAACACGCACCACCGTGTTCGAGAAGTCCAGTTCGGCTGTGCATTTGCTCGTCGCGCCGGAAATCGCGGCCGCGGTCGACGGATGCGGCGTGGCCGACAGTGGAATGTGACCCTCGCCCGCGAACAAGCCCGAGGTGGGGTCCATTCCGACCCAACCGGCACCGGGGAGGTACACCTCGGTCCAGGCGTGCAGGTCGGTGAAGTCCTCGACCGGCCCGGACGGACCGTCCAGCGATTTCACGTCCGAGGACAATTGGACGAGGTAACCCGAGACGAAACGCGCGGCCAGGCCCATCTGACGAAGGACCGACACCAGCAACCACGCGGAGTCACGGCACGATCCCACGGCGGACGTCAACGTCAGGTCCGGGGTCTGCACTCCGGGCTCCATCCGCACTGAGTAGCCGACGTCCGCCATCACGGCCTGATTGGCCATGACGAGAAAGTCGATGGTGCGCAACGATTCTCCGCGCTCGACGACGGCGGCCTGCAGCTTCTCCACCCACGCGGACACGACCGGCCCGGGCCCGGAACCGGCCTTGTCCTCGTCCACCGGGCGAAGATAGGGCTCGAGATCGGGCAGATCGTGTTCCTCGTATGCGAAGCCGAAGTGCTCCGCCCATTCCTCGACGAAAAAATCCAACGGATTGATCGACGCCATGTCCGCAACGAGTCCGACCGTGATGGACAGATGGTCGGTTCGCTCGGGGAACACCACGCGGGCGAGAAAGTTGCCGAAGACGTCCTGCTGCCAGTTGACGAAATGCTCGGCCGGCTCGATCTTCAGCGAATACGCCTCGATGGGAGTGCGCGAATGCGGTGCCGGTCGCAGCCTGATCTCGTGCGGAAAGATCTTGACCGTGCGGTCGAATCGGTAACTGGTGCGATGTTCGAGTGCAACCTTGATGCCCACGGCGAGCCCCTCGTGATAGTCCCGGTATGGGTAGAAACAACAACCCTAGTGGGCCCCGGCCCGGTGCGCTCGGCAAGAATTCGAACCATCGACGATGCCCGACGGTATTCGGGCCCGCACGACCGTCCACGTGTCGAACGCCTTGACACAACTCAGCGGTCTACGGTTCGCTCAGCTTCGAAAATGCGGACGAATCGTCGACGTACCACGCCAGACATGAAGGGTGAATCGTGAGTGAAAACCCGCCCGACGGACCGCAATACGGTCGCGGACCCAACCCGGACAAGCCGGACCCGAACACGCCGCAGACACCGGGAAGCGGGTACCCACCGCCCGGCAACTACCCGCCTCAGGGCGGCTATCCTCCCCCTCCCGGAAACTACCCACCGCCGCCCGGAAACTACCCACCTCAGGGTGCGCCCGGTGGCTATCCACCCCCGCCCGGCAATTACCCACCGCCGCCCGGGAACTACGGGAACTACGGAAATCAGAACTACGGACAGACACCTCTCGGACCCAACCCCGGTCGACTCGACGTCGGTGCTGCACTGAGCTACGGCTTCGACAAGTTCAAGGCCAACACCGGACCGTGGCTCGGTATTACGGCCATCGTGTGGGCGGTCAGCGTCGCCGTGTTCATCGTCACGTTCGCGTCGACCCTGACGGCCGCGGTCGCTGCTGCCGACCGAGGTGAAAGTACTGCCGTCGCGGCGACGTCGGGCGCATTCCTGGTGGTGACCACGATCGCGACATTCGTGTCCTACTTCGTGAATGCGGCATACGTACGGGGAGCGTTGGACGAAACGGGTGGGCCACAGAAGCCGACGTTCGGCAGGTTCTTCCAACTCACGAACGTTCCGCAGATTGCGGTACTGGCTTTGATCTGGACGGTGGCCAGCGTCGTGCTGAGCTTCGTTCCGTTCCTTGGCACCGTCCTGCTGATCGTGATCGGTTTCCTCGCGAACTTCGCACTGACTTTTCTGATCGATCGAAACCAGTCGGCGATCGAGTCGATCAAGTCGTCTATCGACCTGACGGTCAAGAACTTCGGCCCGGTCCTGCTGCTGTTGCTGGCCCTCGCCGCCATCAACTTCATCGGCATTGTGCTGTGCGGCCTCGGTCTGCTCGTCACCCTTCCGGTCTCGGTGATCGCCACCAACTACGCCTACCGCGTACTCACCGGCGGGCCCCTGACTCCCGCGCGCTGATCTCGCACCACGACAGACGCGAATGTCCCCGTAACGCACTGGCGGGTTCTAACGATCCCCGCAACACCCTCGATTTGAGGGAGTTGCGGGGATCGTGGCATGTGCTGGGTTGAAGGTGCGGTTTTTCGAGGCGTTGGACCGTGAGGACGGGAATGTCAGCGCGGCCG